>JBBQZA010000007.1:0-31583 GCA_038208175.1 Burkholderiales bacterium | reverse complement strand
GACGTCCGCAATTGGTTCACCTTTACCGCGTCGGAGCGTTGGCGAAGCGATGACTCAGAGCACGAGAGCTACGCCGACTCCGACGGGAAGTCCGGCGGCCAGAAGGAGAAGCTGGCCTACACGATCCTGGCCGCCAGCCTGGCTTACCAGTTCGGGCTGGAGTGGGGTGCCGTGCGCTCGCGATCCTTCCGCTTCGTGGTCATCGACGAGGCCTTCGGACGCGGCTCCGACGAGTCGGCTCAGTACGGCTTGAAGCTGTTCCAGCAGCTCAACCTGCAGTTACTGATCATCACACCGCTGCAGAAGATCCACATCATCGAGCCCTTCGTGGCGAGCGTGGGTTTCGTCCATAACGAGGACGGTCGGGCGTCCAAACTGCGCAATCTGTCGATCGAAGAATACCGCTCGCAAAAAGCCCTGGCGCTGCAGGATGATGCGGGATGAACTGGAGCACGGCGCGCGATCTGAAAGCTCAGCTCTCGCGGCTTTGGGAGCGCGGGGATCTGCTGCGACCACTGGTCACGGGGGAGACAATCTTCCCGCTGAGCTTAACGCTGAAGGGCCCCAACTCGACCGATGTAACGCAGCGCTTTGAGGCCATCCGCGCCTGGACCGTTGAACTGGTTGCCGTGCCGCAGATCCGCATCGAGTGGCGCGAAGTCAATCACCGCGTCCAGGGCCTGCAGCGCTTGCCGCTGTCGATCTGGGTCGACACACTCGATGCTGCATTGGCAATGCTGGCGAAGCGCCGTGACGCTGAACGCTTTGCACAGGTGGTAAATGTCACGCGCAGGGCGCTGCCTGCGCTGCTGCCCTGGCTGGCACAGCGCCCGTTGCAGGCCGTCGAGTTGGCAGACCAGTGGCCCCGTCTCTTGAGTGTGGTGCGCTGGCTGGCCGATCACCCGCGTCCAGGCATCTACCTGCGCCAGGTAGATATTGCCGGTGTGCACAGCAAGTTCGTCGAGGCGCATCGAGCGGTCTTGTCCGAGTTGCTCAATCTGATACTGCCGACAGAGGCAATAGTGACGGAGCGATCTGGCGTCAACCACTTTGCCACACGCTACGGCTTCCTGAACAAGCCTGTGCGCATCCGCTTTCGCCTGCTCGATGAGCGCATGCCCCTGTTGCCTGGCGTGGCCTGGCCTGACGTCACGCTAGACGCGGAAAGTTTTGCGACCTTGAACATCCCAACAAGGCGCATCTTCATCACCGAGAATGAAACCAATTTTCTGGCTTTCCCGCCGATACCCGGGGCCATCGTTATTTTCGGCGCTGGCTATGGCTGGGACGCACTGGCACGGGCGAACTGGCTGCGAACTTGCAGCATCCACTATTGGGGTGACATCGACACCCACGGCTTCGCCATCCTTGACCAACTGCGCACTCGCTTCGAGCACGTATCGTCCTTGCTGATGGATCGTGACACCCTGATGGCGCACGAAGCGCACTGGGGAGAAGAAGTCGACCAGGTCCTGCACGACCTGCCCCGACTCACCGCACCGGAGCGCTCACTATTTGACGACCTGCGCGACAACCGCATCCGCAAAGGCCTGAGGCTGGAGCAGGAGCGGGTTGGCTTTCACTGGGTGACGGACAAGCTGCAACGCGTTGTGGGCGAATGAACCCGCCCCTTCAAGCATGTGCCACCTCGCCCACAGTCTCCCAGCCAAGGCAGGCCAGCCACACGGTCTTGGGAATCGGTTTTGCACCTGACAGGTAGTAGTTCAGCATGCGGCGCGATACGCCGATAGCCTGGGCCGCGCGTTCTTGTGTCAATCCGTGTTTGTCCATCCAGTTCAGCACGCGCTCAGGGCCGATGCCCCCGGCCTGCTCGGTGGCCATGTTGCGCAGGTTGTCAGCAGCCATCTCCATCTCGTCGTCAACCCAAACAACATAGCCTTGGCGTGCGTCGATACGGGCCGTGGCAAACAGGGCCGAGTCGCTCAGGGCCGCCAGTGCGGGGTAGGCTTTGATCGTGTCGGCCAGGTCAACCACCAGCGTGGCGCCGTCACCAAATGTCAGCGTCAAACCGGCAGGCGAGCGCACCGCCAGTGCGGAGATGGTGTGTTGGGTGTCGTGAATCATGGGTTTGCAGGTGGCCTGGCACGTTGACCCGGATAGTCATGTTGGCGAGCTGGTGGATCGCTGGCATGGGTCCATTATCTACTGCTGTGTGTGGCAGCGTGTTAAGCTTTCTCCAAAGGATCCTTGCGTTGCCCATGCTAGTCAGTCACGAACGCGAAAAGATGATCAGTGCCATCGTCTACTTCGCCAATCACACTCGCCACCTTGGCAAAATCAAGTTGTTCAAGCTGCTCTACCTGCTTGACTTCGAGCATTTTCGCCAAACGGGCCGCAGTGTGACCGGGCTTGACTATCGCGCATGGAAATTCGGGCCGGTGCCCGTTGCGCTTGAGCAGGAGTGGGAAGAACCCGAGCCGGACATGGCCGAGGCTATCCGCATCGAACCGGAAAAAGTCATTGACTTCGTGCGCGAAACCGTGGCCGCACAGGCCGCGTTTGACGACAGCCATTTCAGCACGCGCGAACTGCGCATCATGGCCAGCCTGGCCGAGCAATACTGCGAAGAACTTTCGCACCGCATGATTGACGTGACCCATGCCGAAAACGGCGCTTGGGCGCACGTCTGGAACAATGGGCGCGGCTTTGACCACCCGATTGACTACGCGCTGTCTTTGTCCAAAGACGACCCGCATCGCGCCACCATCCTTGAATTTGTCCGCGAGCATCAGGCGCTCATCCATACAACGCGGGGTTGAATCATGCCGACGATGCGGCCTGCTTGGCTGCCGGATTGCTGGCGACGGCAGTGAGCCTGCCCTCGCCACCGTTGTGCCTATGATTGCAGCGGTCGCTAAACTGACGTCCTCAATTACTTTCCCCAAGGAGTCGGTTGCTACGGTTCCCACCGTGGTCGTGCCGAAAGACATCATGGCAACCGGGCTTTGGACAAAAGAGCAAATCAAGCTGGCCTTTCATTTGTATTGCCAACTTCCTTATGGTCGGATCCATGGGCGTAACCCTGAGATCATGGCTTTGGCGAAAGTGATCGGTCGCACGTCTGACGCAGTGGCCATGAAGATGCTCAACATTGCCAGCCTTGACCCATCCATCACGAGCACAGGCCGTGCTGGTTTAGGAAATGCATCGGCCTTGGATCGTGCCGTATGGGACGAATTCCACTCGGACTGGGAGCGATTGGCCGTGGAATGCCAGATCCTGCGCCAGCAGTTAGACAAAAACTCCGTGGAGGAGTTGGACTCCGAAAACGATGCGTTACTGCCCAACGATTTCACCGGAGAGACTCGGCAGGTTCTGACAACCCAGCGCATCAAGCAGCACTTTTTCCGCCGTGCCGTACTCAGCAGCTACCGCGGTCGGTGCTGCATGTCGGGGCTTTCCGATTCGCGCTTGTTGATTGCCAGTCATATCGTGCCGTGGAGCAGCGACAAGGCGAACAGGCTTAACCCAGGCAACGGACTTTGCTTGTCTGCGATCCATGATCGCGCGTTTGACAAAGGGCTCATTTCGCTGACTGACGATTGGCGAGTTATCTTGTCAAATGAACTTCGCAAACGCGACGAAGCTTTTGTGAAATCTGTTTTTTTGCCCCTTGAAAACCAGCGAATTGAAATGCCCGAAAGATTCAGACCCGACGACCAGTTTATGAAGCGCCATCGAACAACGATATTTTTAGATGCTGTTTCGGCTTAGAGGATAGAAGGAACATTCGAGGATCGTGTCGGCACCGTCGTGCGCGGCCGTGGCGTCGGCTAGTAGCAGAAGCTGGTTTCAAGCTAACCCACCCACTCCTCACTGCGCCGCCACAACGCGGCTGCCAGTGCCGGGTCGCGCGCTTGTTTGCTTGGCTCCTTGACACGGCATTTGTCGTAGTAGAGCCCGGTTTGATCGCTCAAGCCTGTATCCAGCGCGCAGTAAAGCGTGGTGGCGGCGCCTTGCTCCGGCGACAGCATGAAAGGTTTGATCACAGCTTGCAGCCAGCCTGGCGCGCTGCGCCAGACCTCGGACGCCACCACGCCGGGATGCAGCGAATAGGTCGTCACGCCCGTGCCCTGGAGTCGGCGCCCCAGTTCGGCGCTGAACAGGATGTTGGCCAGTTTCGAGACGCCGTATTCGGCTACCGCGAAACGGGAGCGGGTCGGCGCACGCAGCGCTTCCCAGTCCATCGCAGGGGCGCGCCGGTGAGCTCTGCTGGCGACCGTCACGATGCGGGCCGGCGCCGAGCTTTGGATGCGCTCCAGCAGCAAACTGGTCAACAGGAAATGCCCGAGGTGATTGACGCCGAAGGCCAGCTCAAAACCCTCTTTGGTGACGCCCTTGGCACCGCCAAGACCGGCGTTGTTGATCAGCAGGTGAAGCGGCAGGCCGCGCGACAGGAAGGCCTTGGCGCATTGGTGAATCGACTCAAAACTTGCAAGGTCCAGCGAGAGCCATTCCACTTTGGCATCGGGCGCCACGCTGCGCGCCTCATCGAGCAGCTCCTGCGTGCGCTTCTTCGAGCGACAGGCGACAAAGACATGCATGCCCTGCTTCGCCAGCTCCAGCGCAGTGACGCGCCCGATGCCGGTATTGGCGCCGGTGATCAAGGCAACGCGTTGCTGGGACTTGTTGTGCTTCTTCGTCATGGTTGGCGTCCTTTTCAAGGTCTGCTGGCTGGCAAGTTGTCACACGCTATCGAGCACGCGCAGCACCTGTTGGCCGTAGGCTTCAAGCTTCCTGGCGCCGATGCCACTGATGCCTTGCAGATCGTCCAGCGACTGCGGCGCACTGTGCGCTATGGCCGTCAGCGTGGCATCGTGAAAAATCACGTAGGCCGGCAGGTTGTGCTCTTTTGCCACTTCGGCGCGCCAGGCTTTCAGTGCGCTGTAGCGCTGCTGGCCGGCGGCATTCAGTGAAGCGGGAGCTTTTGCCACATGGCTGGTGTTGCTGATGTGGCTGCGTTTGACTTTGCTGACGGCCGGCCTGGAGACCGACTCGCGCAGGCGCACCGTCAGTTCCCCTTTGAGCACGGCACGCGAGGCTTCGGTGAGCTTCAAGGTGTTGAAGGCCTGAGCGTCGACCGCGACGGCGCCGATGGCGATCAACTGGCGCAGCACGCCGCGCAACTGGACTTCGGTAAAGGCAACGCCAATGCCGAAGGTGCTCAATGTCTGATGCCCGCGCTGCAGCACTTTCTCTGTGCTTTTGCCGCGCAGGATGTCGGTGATGTGAACGGCGCCGTAACTGATGCCATCGCGCTGCTGCACGCGGTAGATGGTGCTCAGCAACTTGCGCGCCGCATCGGTGCCGTCCCACACGGCCGGCGGTTGCAGGCAATTGTCACAATTCCCGCAGGGCTGGCTGGCTTCGCCGAAGTACCCCAGCAGGCGCACGCGCCGACAATCGGTGGCCTCGGCCAGTCCCAGCAGGGCGTCGAGCTTGCCGCGCAGGCCCTGTTTGAATTCTTCTTCGGCCGGACTCTCGTCGATCATGCGGCGCTGGTTCACCACGTCCTGCAGGCCGTAGCACATCCAGGCATCGGCCGGCTCGCCGTCGCGCCCGCCGCGGCCGGTCTCCTGGTAATAGCCCTCGATGTTTTTCGGCATATCCAGGTGCGCTACAAAACGCACGTCGGGCTTGTCGATACCCATGCCGAAGGCGATCGTGGCCACCATCACAATGCCCTCGTTGCGCAGGAACTGGTCCTGATTGGCCTGCCTGATCTTGTTGTCGAGCCCGGCGTGGTAGGGCAAGGCGGCAATGCCTTCGTCGCACAGCAGGTTGGCAATCTCTTCGACCCGTTTGCGCGACTGGCAGTAGACGATGCCGGCGTCGCCCAGGTGCTCGCCCGAGATGAAGCGCAGCAGTTGCTGCGTTGCTTCGCGCTTTTCGACGATGGTGTAGCTGATGTTGGGCCGATCAAAACTGCTGACAAACTGCCGCGCGTCCTGCAATTGCAAGCGCTCCAGAATGTCGGCGCGGGTCAGGGTATCGGCCGTCGCCGTCAGCGCCATGCGCGGCACGCTGGCATAACGTTCGTGCAACACCGTCAGCGCGCGGTATTCAGGCCGGAAATCATGGCCCCACTGACTGACGCAATGCGCCTCGTCGATGGCAAACAGGCTCAAGAGGCCGCGCTCGTGCAGCGAGTCGAGCTGCGCCAGAAAGCGCGGCGTCGTGACCCGCTCGGGCGCGGCGTACAGCAGGCTGATGTCGCCGCGCAGCAGACGCCGCTCCACCTGCATCGCCTCCTCACCCGACAAGGTCGAGTTCAAAAACGCGGCGCTGACGCCGGCCTCGTGCAGCGCCCCCACCTGGTCGTGCATCAGCGCGATCAGCGGCGAGATCACCAGCGTGATGCCTTGACCCGCCTGCTGGCGCGCTATCGCCGGAATCTGGTAGCACAGCGATTTGCCGCCACCGGTCGGCATCAGGACCAGCGCATCGCCCCCGGCAAGCACGTGTTCGATGATGGCTTGCTGCGGGCCGATGAATTCGCGATAACCAAAGACCTCGTGCAGAATGGTGTGGCAGTCCGGAACCATCAATCTCTCACTTAAGCCACCAATGTTTCTCATGCCCTTATTGTCCAGGGGATTGGAGTTGTAGGCTTGCATCCCGAGCGGGAGTTCTTGTGATCCCATCGACGTTTAAACATGTTGACACTATACGGGTTGATGTTTATACTTGTCTCTACATCAACCAGGAGTTCACTCATGACGGCGACCGTAACAGTAGAGCAAACCATTCAGGAGTGGGGCAACGGCCTCGGCGTGCGGATCACCGCTCCGGTCGCCAAGGCTGCGCGCTTCACGCGTGGTCTGCCGATCAAGGTAGAGGTTGTCGATGGTGGCGTCTTTCTGCGCCCTGCCGGCAAACCACAGCTGACGCTGGCCCAGAAACTTAAGGCCTTTGATCCAGCGCTCCATGGCGGTGAAGTGATGGCCAGTGGCCGTGTCGGCGCCGAGGTATTTTGATGGCATCCATCAATAGGTCATGGGTGCCTGATCGACGCGACATGATCTGGATTGATTTCAACCCGCAGATCGGTAGTGAAATGAAAGACGAACACCCGATGCTGGTACTCTCGACCAAGGCGTTCAATGAACGCACAGGCATCGTGATTGGCTTGCCTATGACGCACGCAGCTTCCAATGAGACCAACCCGTTTGCCGTCAAATTTACAACGGCCAAGGGTGAAACCACCTACGTGCTGGCGCACCAACCCAAATCCTTTGACTGGCGCCAGCGCAATGCGCGAGCCCATTCCTGGAAGCAAGTCCCGCCCACGGTATTTGAGTCTGCTTGCGAAGAACTGAACGGCATCATCTCGATTGGCGTTTGAAACCAGATACTGCGCCGTCGGCCGATCCTTTCTACAATCCGCAGGCTATGAAACCACTTCAGTACACACGCGGTCAGGCCATGCCGCAGATTTTGCAGCAACGCATCATGACTCTCGATGGCGCCATGGGCACCATGATCCAGCGCTTCAAACTGGACGAGGCGCAGTACCGGGGCGAACGCTTCAAGGACTTTGGCAAAACCCCAAGTCAGCGCAAGGACGTGAAGGGCAACAACGAACTGCTGTCGCTGACACGGCCGGACATTATCAGCAGCATCCATGAGCGTTATCTGGCAGCCGGTGCCGATCTGATTGAAACCAACACCTTTGGTGCCACCCGCATTGCGCAGGCCGACTACGACATGGCCGATCTGGCTGGCGAGATGAATCTGGCCTCGGCCCAACTGGCGCGCGCCGCCTGCGATAAATTCTCCACCCCGGACAAGCCCCGCTTCGTGCTGGGCGCCCTCGGGCCAACCCCCAAGACTGCCAGCATCAGCCCCGATGTGAACGACCCTGCAGCACGCAATGTGAACTTCGGGCAGCTGCGTGCCAGCTATTACGAGCAGGTCGAGGCGCTGGTGCAGGGCGGTGCCGATGCACTGCTGGTGGAAACCATCTTCGACACCCTCAATGCCAAGGCGGCTCTTTTCGCCATTGACGAGTACTTCGAGGCGAGCGGCGAGAAACTCCCGATCATCATCAGCGGCACCGTCACTGACGCGTCGGGGCGCATCCTGTCGGGCCAGACCGTCAGCGCCTTCTGGTACAGCGTGCGCCATGCCCGACCGCTGGCGATAGGGCTCAATTGCGCGCTCGGCGCCGCGCTGATGCGGCCCTACATCCAGGAACTGGCGCGCGTGGCGCCGGACACCTTCATCAGTTGCTACCCGAACGCGGGTCTGCCCAATCCGATGAGCGACACCGGTTTCGACGAGACGCCGGCAGACACCAGCCGACTGTTGCGTGAATTTGCCAGTGAGGGACTGGTCAACATCGTCGGCGGCTGCTGCGGCACCACACCCGAGCACATCAGCGCCATCTGCGCGGCGGTGGCGCCACTGGCCGGTCGCTCACTGCAAAGGCCCTTCTTCTACAAGGAAGCCGCCTGACCGTTTCAATTGCTGCATGCCGGGACGCGTTATTCTGATTGATGCAGAGCAAGTTTTCAGCAATGACTGCGGTGGTTGACCATTCCCTGGCGCAGCGCCAGCGTCCAGCATGGCAAAATGGATCGTTTGAATTTCTTATTCACCGGAGGCCCCATGTTCGCTAGAGTCGATTTCCCCAAACTCACGCTGATGGACGCGCTCGATCTCGCAAGCCTGATCGAGGTCGAGGCGTATGAGCGCTACATGCAATTCGCCGAGCAGCTCGGGCCCAGTTATCCCGACGGCGCCGAGTCGGTGTTCCAGTCGATGGCCATCAACGAGAAGAAGCACGGTGAACAGCTCGCCGAACGCCGGCTGGCGCTGTTTGGCAAAGCACCTGCAAAAGTGACACGCCACGACATCTTCGATGTGGAGGCACCCGACGTCGGCGCAACTCACTGGAACATGTCCCCGCTCAAGGCGCTCCAGGTGGCATTGGCCGCCGAAAAGAAAGCCTACGCGTTCTACGACGAGGCTCTGCCCAGCGTGAAACAAGCGGAAGTCAAAACGCTGTTCGAGGAATTGCGCGAAGAAGAGGCCGAACACGTTCAGATGGTCCAGGACATCATCGCCAAGTTGCCGCCGGAGGCTGCACTCGACCTCGAAGACCTGGACGCCAATTAGCGTCGGTAGCCGTTAAAATCGGCGCATCCAAGGAGCGTTGCAGCGGGTCAAAAGGCCTGCCAGGCTTGGATGACGCCAACGACGCTCACCTGCCTTTTTATATTTACAGGTGAGTTGCATGTCCGATACCCTGGTTCCCCCGATGAAGCTGGCTGGTCTGGAGCCGGTGATTATTGGCGCTGAAGATCTGTCCCCAAGGGCAACGTTCGTAAACATCGGCGAACGCACCAATGTGACGGGCTCCAAGGCCTTTGCCCGCATGATCTTGAATGGCGAGTTCGAGCAGGCGCTGGCGGTGGCGCGCCAACAGGTGGAGAACGGCGCGCAAATCATCGACATCAACATGGACGAGGCGATGCTCGACAGCCAGGCCGCCATGGTGCGGTTCTTGAACCTGATTGCCTCCGAGCCCGACATCTCGCGCGTCCCCGTGATGATCGATTCCAGCAAATGGAGCGTGATCGAAGCCGGTCTGCGCTGCGTGCAAGGCAAGGGAATCGTCAACTCGATCAGCATGAAGGAAGGCGTGGCTGAATTCAAACGCCAGGCCCGCTTGCTGCGGCGTTATGGCGCCGCGGCCGTCGTGATGGCCTTTGACGAGCAGGGCCAGGCCGACAGCTACCAGCGCAAAATCGACATCTGCCAGCGCGCCTACCGCATCCTGGTGGATGAGGTGGATTTCCCGCCCGAGGACATCATCTTCGACCCCAACATCTTTGCCATTGCCACCGGCATCGAGGAACACAACAATTACGCGGTCGATTTCATCAACGCGACGCGCTGGATCAAAAAAAACCTGCCCGGTGCCAAGGTTTCCGGCGGGGTTTCCAACGTCAGCTTTTCGTTTCGCGGCAACGACCCGGTGCGCGAAGCGATTCACACGGTGTTCCTGTACCACGCGATTCAAGCGGGTATGGACATGGGGATCGTCAACGCCGGGATGGTCGGCGTCTACGACGATCTGGAGCCGGAATTGCGCGAACGGGTCGAAGATGTGGTGCTGAATCGCCGAGCCGATGCCGGCGAGCGACTGGTCGAGATTGCCGAGAACGCCAAGGGTGCAGCCAGGGACGAGAGCAAAAAGCTCGAGTGGCGCGGAACAAAAGAGAACCCGGTTCCGGTCGAACAGCGCCTGAGCCATGCCATGGTCCATGGCGTCACCGATTTCATTACCCTCGATACCGAAGAGGCCTATCAAAACGTGTTGACCAAGGGCGGCCGACCCTTGCACGTGATCGAAGGTCCGCTGATGGCCGGCATGAACATCGTCGGCGACCTGTTCGGCCAGGGCAAGATGTTTCTGCCGCAGGTGGTGAAAAGCGCGCGCGTCATGAAGCAGGCGGTGGCGCACCTGCTGCCCTACATCGAAGCCGAAAAGCTGGCGCTGGTGCAAGCCGGTGGTGAAGCCCGCGCCAAGGGCAAGATCGTCATGGCCACGGTCAAGGGCGACGTGCACGACATTGGCAAGAACATCGTCACCGTGGTGCTTCAGTGCAACAACTTTGATGTCGTGAACATGGGCGTCATGGTGGCTTGCCACGAGATTCTTGCGCGCGCCAAGGCGGAGGACACTGACATCGTCGGCCTGTCGGGACTGATTACGCCGAGCCTGGAAGAGATGCAGTACGTGGCGACCGAGATGCAGAAGGACGAGTACTTTCGCAGCAAAAAAATTCCGCTGCTGATCGGCGGCGCCACCACCTCGCGTGTCCATACCGCCGTCAAGATCGCGCCGCATTACGAGGGCCCGGTGGTCTATGTGCCTGATGCTTCGCGCAGCGTCGGCGTCGCGCAGGGGTTGTTGTCGGAGCGGGCGGCGACTTATATAGCCGAGCTCGACGCCGACTACAAACGCGTGCGCCAGCAGCACGCCAGCAAAAAGCCGATACCGCTCTGGAGTCTGGAGCGCGCCCGTGCCAACAAAACTGTCATCGACTGGTCCGACTACCGGCCGGCACGGCCCAAATTCCTGGGTCGACGTGTCTTTAGGAATTTTGATTTGGCCGAGCTGGCGCGCTACATCGATTGGGGTCCGTTGTTCCAGACCTGGGACCTGGCCGGGCCGTATCCGGCCATTCTGCAAGACGAGGTTGTGGGATCCGAGGCGCGGCGCGTCTTTGCCGATGCGCAAGCCATGCTGAAGAAGATCGTCGACGGCCGCTGGCTCACCGCCAACGCGGTGCTGGCGCTCTACCCGGCCAACAGCGTCAACGACGACGATATCGCGTTCTACACCGACGAGACCCGCACCGGGCGTGCGCTGACCTGGTACGGCCTGCGCCAGCAGACGCAAAAGCAGGTCATCGACGGCCAGCAGATGCCCAGTCGCTGTCTGGCCGACTTTGTGGCACCCGAACGTGTGGCGGCCGACTACGCCGGGCTCTTTGCCGTCACCACTGGCATCGGAGTCGACAAGCGCGAGCAAGCCTTTGCGGCGGTCCATGACGATTACTCGGCCATCCTGCTGAAATCGCTGGCGGACCGCCTGGCAGAGGCCTTTGCCGAGTGCCTGCATCACCGAGTGCGAACCGACCTGTGGGGCTACGCAGCGCAGGAGACACTGACGCCGCAAGAGCTGATTGCAGAAAAATACCAGGGCATCCGCCCAGCTCCCGGCTACCCAGCCTGCCCGGATCACAGCGTCAAGAAGGATATGTTTGCCTTGCTGAACTGTGCGGAGATCGGCATGGACATTACCGAGAGTCTGGCCATGACACCGGCCGCCAGCGTCAGCGGCTTTTATCTGAGCCACCCCGACTGCAGCTATTTCAACGTCGGCAAGATCGGCGAAGATCAGCTCAAAGACATGGCACAGCGACGGCACATCAGCGAGGCAGCGCTGCGGCGCCTGCTGGCGCCGGTGTTGTAGTCAGCGTCTCAACGCATGGCGCTGCGCCATTACCAGGGCCCGGACACCGACCGCGCTGAGCCCCAGCAGCAGCGCAAGTGTATATAAAACGCTGCCCCGCCAAATTGTCACACTGACTTAGGGTTTCGCCCTTACACTGCCTGGTTCGTGCAGGCTTATGCTAGGGGCTTGCACTTGTGTCCAAGAAAAACGAATGCGTTGGAATTTACCAAATATTGCGTCCAGCCTGATGGGTCTGCTCAGCGAATCGTCTGCCGATGGCAGCGCGAAGGGTCGTGTCGAAGTTATTCGTCAAGCCATGCTGACCCATCTTGCAGACCTTGATGCCAATCAGCGACTGGTGAAAGTGCGCATTCGCATACAGTACGCGCCGGACATTCAGGCGCTCTGGTATTTGCGCGGCGACGTGATGACACTACTGGCCGAGGCCTTGGGCGAGGCGGTCGCCACACAGCGCCTGAGCGAGATGACTGATCAGTTCCGCGGGCTGCTGCCGGCCGCCCAGCAATCACGCCCCAATCGCCTGCACAAGTGACCTGCGGTACTGCATGGCCTCGGCCACGTGCGTGAGCTGGGTGCTGCGCGCGCCCGCCAAATCGGCAATGCTGCGGGCCACTTTGAGTGCTCGATGGGTGCTGCGGGCTGACCAGCCGAGCCGGGCCGCCGCGATATTCAGGAATTTGGCTGCGCCGTCATCGAGCAACAGGCAGGCATCGAGTTCCTGACCTTGCAACGCCTGATTGAGCTTGCCCTGGCGCGCCATCGAGCGTTCGCGTGCCAGAACACAACGCTCGCGAATCTTGGCGCTTGACTCCCCCGGACCGGTTTGCAGCAACTCTGTCGCTGCAACGGCCGGCACTTCGACATGCAGGTCAATGCGATCCAGCAGCGGGCCGCTCAACTTGTTCTGGTAGCGCGCCACTTGATCGGGCGTGCAGCGGCACACCTTTTGCGTAGAGCCGAGGTAGCCGCAGGGACAGGGGTTCATGGCCGCTATCAATTGAAAACGCGCCGGAAACTCGCAGCGCCGCGCCGCCCTTGAGATCGTGATGCTGCCGCTTTCCAGTGGCTCGCGCAAAGCTTCCAGCGCAGCGCGTGGAAATTCTGGAAACTCATCAAGGAACAGCACGCCATGGTGCGCCAGTGAGATCTCTCCCGGACGCGGCGGTGAACCGCCACCGACCAGGGCCACGGCGCTGGCGGTGTGATGCGGGCTACAGGTCGGACGCTGCGCCCAGCGTGCCAGCGAGAATCGGCCACCCAGACTGGCGACGGCAGCACTTTGCAGTGCTTCCTCGGTCGTCATCGGCGGCAGCAGGCCGGCAAAGCGTTGCGCCAGCATCGACTTGCCGGCACCTGGCGGCCCCATCATTAAAAGGCTGTGACCTCCTGCAGCGGCAATCTCCAGCGCACGCCTGGCAGCGAACTGACCTTTCACATCGGCCATGTCCGGATACTGCGCGGCAATCGACTGCGCCTGGGCGCTGACACGCGACCATCCTGGCCCAGGTTCCGGCGGCGCTGCATCAGCCGGCTGAGGCAAAAACTGCCGCACGATATCCAGCAAATGGCTGGCCCGATAAACCTGGGCATCGGGCACCAGCGCGGCTTCTTCAGCACTATCCGGCGGCAACACCATCCGGGTCGTCAGTCCGCCTGCATTCAGGGCCAGGCTCATGGCCAACGCACCGCGCACCGGCCGCAGTTCGCCGGACAGGGATAATTCGCCGGCAAACTCGTGGCCCGCCAGGCTGGCAGGATCGATCTGCCCACTGGCCGCCAGTATGCCCAGCGCAATCGGCAGGTCAAAACGCCCGGAGTCTTTTGGCAGATCAGCCGGCGCCAGATTGACGGTGATGCGCTTGTTGTGAGGAAATTCAAGGCCAGAATTCTGGATCGCCGAACGTACGCGCTCGCGCGCTTCCTTGACCTCAACGTCGGCCAGACCGACCAGCGTGAAGCTCGGCAAACCGTTGGCCAGATGCACCTCCACCGTCACGGCCGCTGCCTCGAGTCCGAGCAGGGCTCGGCTTTGCACCAAAGACAGACTCATCCGGCGTCCTCTCCAAAAGAGTGCGTCAATGCTTGTTGACGGCTTGCCCACGCGCACCAAGGCGGTGCAACCTGTTTTTTTATACAGATATCTTAACGCCACAAGCAAGTAAACGGTTTACAGGGACAGCCGGTTGCCACGCTATCAGTTGGCACGAACTGTGCATAAAGCCCCTATCTCTTATCCCTTATCCCTTATCCCTCAACTCTCCCGGAGAACTGTATGAAGTTAACAAAATCAACCGCCCTCGTCCTCAACGCTCTGCTCATCAGTGGAGCTGCCATGGCGCAAACCAAAGCGCCCGAGCCCGATTACACGCTGTCGTACAACGTCGGCGTTACCAGCGACTACCGCTTTCGCGGCATGGCGCAAACCTCGACTAACCCGGCCCTGCAGGGGGGTATTGACTTTGCTCACAAGAGCGGTTTCTACCTCGGTACCTGGGCCTCCAACGTCAGCTGGGTCAAGGATTACGCAGGCGCCAAGGATGGCTCCCTGGAACTGGACCTGTATGGCGGCTACAAGGGTGAAATCGCCAAGGGTTTAAGTTATGACGTGGGCGTGATCACCTACCAGTACCCGGGCAACACGGCGCCGACCAATGCCAACACAACCGAAATCTACGGCGCGTTGACCTACGGTCTGGTCAGCGCCAAATACAGCCGCAGCGTTGGCAACTTCATCGCCAACCCGAGCAGTTCCGGCAGCGCCTATCTTGAAGTTGCGGCCACTCTCGACCTGGGCAACGGCTTGACGCTGACACCCCATATCGGGCGTCAAACCATCCCCAACGTCCTCAATAACGCAGGCGATTGCACCGACGTTTCACTGACCCTGAGCAAGGACTTTGGCAACGGTATTGCAGTCTCCATTGCCGCCATGGGCACCAATGCCGACAAGCCTTTCTATACCGACTCACGCGGCAAATTCCTGGGCGACAGCGCCTTCGTCGTCGGTCTGAAATACAGCTTTTGAAGACCACCGGTTATCACGCCATTAGGAGAACCCATGAAAATCGTCACCGCCATCATCAAACCCTTCAAGCTCGATGAAGTGCGCGAAGCACTTTCGTCGATCGGCGTGCAGGGCATCACCGTCACTGAAGTCAAGGGCTTCGGTCGTCAAAAAGGTCATACCGAGTTGTACCGGGGCGCCGAGTACGTCGTCGACTTTCTACCCAAGGTCAAGGTCGAAGCCGCGGTTACCGACGAACTGGTGGAGCGCGTCATCGAGGCGATTGAAGGCGCAGCCCGCACCGGCAAGATCGGTGACGGCAAGATCTTCGTTTACGACCTGGAACAGGTCGTCCGTATCCGCACCGGCGAAACCGGCAAGGAAGCGCTCTAACCCGTCCACGAGAACACTGTCATGAAAAAACTACTTGCCTCCCTTACCCTGGGTCTGAGCCTGCTGGCTAGCGGCACAGCAGCACTGGCACAAGTCACGGCCGCAGTGCCCAACAAGGGCGACACCGCCTGGATGATTGTGGCCACTGCCTTCGTCATCATGATGTCGATCCCCGGCCTGGCCCTGTTCTACGGCGGCCTGGTGCGCAGCAAAAACATGCTGTCGATCCTGATGCAGGTCTTTGTGACCTTCTCGATGATCGTCGTGCTGTGGTGCCTGTATGGCTACAGCCTGGCTTTCACCGAGGGCAACCAGTTCATCGGCGGCTTTGATCGCATCTTCATGAAGGGCCTGTTCGATCCGATGAAGGGCGAGTTCGCCAATGCCGCCACCTTCAGCAAAGGGGTCGTGATTCCCGAGTTGCTATTCATGGCGTTCCAGGCCACCTTTGCTGCCATCACCTGCTGTCTGATCATCGGCGCTTTTGCCGAGCGCATCAAGTTCTCGGCCATGCTCTTGTTCATGGCGCTGTGGTTCACCTTCAGCTACACCCCGATCGCCCACATGGTGTGGTTCTGGATGGGTCCCGACGCCTACACCAGCAAAGCGGTGGTTGACGCGATGAACGCCAAGGCCGGCCTGATCTGGCAATGGGGCGCGCTGGACTTTGCCGGCGGCACCGTGGTTCACATCAATGCGGCAGTAGCCGGTCTGGTCGGCGCCTTCATGATCGGCAAACGCACCGGCTACGCCAAGGAATCGATGGCCCCGCACAGCCTGACGCTGACGATGGTGGGCGCCTCCATGCTGTGGGTTGGCTGGTTCGGCTTCAACGCCGGCTCGGCTCTGGAAGCCAACGGCACCGCCGTGCTGGCCTTCATGAACACCTTCTCTGCCACGGCCGCCGCGGTACTGGCCTGGAGCATTGGCGAAACGCTGATGCGCGGCAAGGCCTCGATGCTGGGTGCAGCCTCGGGTGCGGTGGCCGGTCTGGTCGCCATCACGCCGGCCTGCGGCAACGTTGGCCTGATGGGCGCCATCGTCATCGGCTTCGTCGCCGGCTTTGCCTGCCTCTGGGGTGTCAATGGCCTGAAGAAAATGCTGGGTGCAGACGACTCGCTGGACGTCTTCGGTGTGCACGGTGTCGGCGGTATCGTCGGCGCGCTGCTGACCGGTGTCTTCAACAGTCAGGCCCTCGGTGGTCCCGGCCTGGTCGGCGACTGGGTCACAGCCGCGGTGTCATCGGTGCCGATTGCAGACCAGGTCTGGATCCAGCTCAAGGCAGTGCTGACCACCATTGTCTGGTCCGGCGTAGTCTCGCTGATTGCCTACAAGCTGGTCGACATGACGATAGGCTTGCGCGTCAGCGAAGAAGACGAGCGCGAAGGTCTGGACATCACCTCGCACGGCGAGACCGCTTACAGCCGATAAGCGAAACAATTCACTAGCAACTTCTCCAAGGATTTGTCCGCCCGAGCGCAAGCTCTGGCGGACTTTTTTCTTGGCCGCCCTGCCGGGACCGACCTTTACACTTGCGCCATGTCCTGGCACGCCCGACTTGAACTTGATTACCGGCTGGAGGCCGGGCGAACCTTGGCCCGGCACAGCCACACCGGGCCCTTGCGGATTCTGCAAAGTCTCTATCCCGAAGGAGAACAGGTTTGCCACAACGTGCTGGTGCATCCGCCCGGCGGGCTGGTTGGTGGCGACACATTCGATCTTCAGATCACGGCCAGTGGAACTGCCCACGGACTGATCACGACACCCGGCGCCACGCGTTTTTATCGCTCCGATGGCGAACTCGCAGTGCAGCGCACCCACATCACGCTGACGGATCAGGCGCGTCTTGAATGGCTGCCGCTGGAAGCGATCTGCTACAACAATTGCCTGGCGGAAAACCGCCTGACCCTCAATCTGGCGGACGACGCTGAATTCATCGGCTGGGACCTGACCGCGCTCGGACTGCCGCACGCCAACCAGCCGTTCGAGGCCAGCCGTTTTCTGCAACACATCGAAATACCCGGCGTCTGCATCGAGCGAGGCTTGATCCGGGCCGAGGATCAACGCTTGATGAACAGCCCATTGGGTTTGGCGGGACAACGCTGCCTGGCGTCACTCTTTTTTGCGGCCGGCAAAAGCCTGACGCGGGAACGCCGCCAAGGCGCTCTGGATGTTGCCCGGGAAGTGATTGCCGAGCACCCACTGCGCCACCTGGCCGGTGCCACCAGCCCCCATGCGCAAATCGTTGTGGTCAGGGTTCTGGCACCCGTGGTGGAGCCTGCAATGGATTTGCTGCGCCGGTTGTGGGCCGCTTGGCGCCAGCACTTTTGGCAGCTGGCGGCACCGCGTCCGCGCATCTGGTCGACGTAGGCAGACAGGAGCTCAGAAACAGATTGGCGTTTTCCTGCGTGATGCTTTCAACGCGGCGACAAAACCGGGATGACTTTTCTGCCGTGGCGGCGGTAAACTTCAAAATCACGGTCCAGCGTCAACACCCGACAGGGCTCGAACAGTTCCGACATGCGAATCAGACAGGCATCTGCCAGCGACGCCGGCACGTTGTCGTAACGCTCAAACAAGGTGCGCACCGCAGTTGCCTGATCGGCCAATAACATGGCAACGCGCACCACGCCGCGCTCGATCAGTGCCAACGCCTTGGCCGGATCGAATCCCGCGCGTGCCAACAAAAAGCAAGTTTCCGCGACCACGGCCTCACAAGTCAAAAAAGGACCTGTATGCTGCGCAAACTGTGTCTTTGCCCACTCATGGTATGCGTCATTCCTGCAATGCAGGGCGACCCAGGGGCCGGTATCCAGAATCAGATGACCGCTCATACGCGGCCGAAGTCATCCAGGTGCCTCGGGTTGGATGACAAATCCGGGGGGCCACCGGTAAAGCAGCCTACCAGATCGCCAGCCTGCTCCAACGCCGACAACGCAGCGCTGCCAGTCTTGCGCTGACCCACGTAAGCCACCAGCGCGCGACGCACCAGTTCAGACTTGCTGAGATGCTCACGCTGACTCGCCAGGACAATCTCTTGTTCAAGTTGCAGAGGAATTTTGATGGTCAAGGTGTTCATGTGCAGATAATACCTTGCGGCAGGAAAACATACCAGTCGATTGTCGTTTGATCGCCACCCGCATTCATCAAGTCGGCGTGAGTTAAGCGCATTCAATCGCTGCAATTTATTCATTGTTGATGCTGGACCGGACGCCATGGATAGGATTTGCCGCATGACATTAAGTTTGGCATAATTCATCAAATTTATATTAGAGAATCAATTATGCGAACTACCATCACTTTAGAAGATGATGCATTTGCAGCTGCCAACGCTTTTGCACGCGCCAGGGCGTTGAAGCTTGGCCAGGCTGTTTCAGAACTGATTCGGTTGGGCAGTCGGCAGCGCTTCGGGTTCAAGCAGTCCGATGGTGTCTGGATGTTCGATTTGCCAGACGACGCGCCAAAGGTGACGGCACGACAGGTTCAACAACTACTGGACGAGTCGGCGTGAGCTACCTGCTCGATGCCAATGCCCTGATCGCGCTGATCTGGCCGACCCATGAACATCACCCGCGCATGATCAGCTGGTTTCGCCAGCACGCGCAGTCGGGCTGGGCCAGTACGGCGCTGACGCAAGCTGCGTTTGTGCGCATTGCGTGCCAGCCGGCGTTTTCCGGCCGTTCCATTCCCATCGACGAAGTCGCAGACTTGCTGTTACGCAATCTGGCACATCCACAGCATAGGCTGGTCGCGCTCGATTTTGGCTTTGCCGATGTGCTGACCACTTGCTCTGGGGGCATCCTAGGACATCGGCAAGTGACCGACGCATGGCTGCTGACGACGGCCATTCGCAATGGCCGCAAGCTCGTCACGTTCGACACCGGTCTGGCGCAATTGCTGGCAACGCAAGCCGAACGCGCCAGACACGTGATCGCTCTGTAGTCGCTTAAATCGCCATCCATACACCCGCCGAACAACGTGTGCATCTTGCCCAGCCCACCCTGCCCGTCGAACGGGGCCATTTCGAGATCCTCGCGGATCACGCGCAGCCAGTTCATCACGGCGTTCCCTTCATTTCTTTTTTGGCCCACGCTTCAAATTCCAGCGGGCGCAGGCCAAAGCGGATGGCGTTGCCTGCGTGCAGGTTTTTGAATTCGGTTTGCGCCAGCGCGATGAAGCGCGGTTGATCCTGCTGTGGCACGCTGGCTGGCATGGCGGCGCGGATGGTGTCGGCACCTGCAGGCAGGCTGCTGTGCACAATGGCACGCACGGTTTCCGTCAGTTCGTTGCGGTAGCGCAGGCGATAGGTGTCGGGCGGGGCGAGATGCTGTTGCACGGCAACGTATTGCTGGCAGGAACGCTCATAGGCCCAGACGAATACGTCGCGCAGCAGTTCGATGCGATTAAGTTCATAGATGCCCAGCATGCCATCCACATAGGCTTGCTGCGGCACATCGATGAACGAGAGCGGGGAGTGTGCCAAATCCGCGCAACACCGCGCCAAGGCTGGGGTTTTTACAGCTTTTGCCTTAGGCAACTGCCGGACTTAGGTTTATGGTTCAGGATCATCTGGGTTTCCAGCGCATCCTTGCCTTCTGCCGCTTGTCCGAATTCGATCAGGCGTTCGGTATCGAGACGGCTGTAGGTGTTGCCTTCCAGCCGGGAGGAGGCCCATGAGAGATCGATCAGCAAGCGGTTCAGTATGTCGCGGGCAAAGGTGCCCGCCGGGGTTTGTGCGGCAGGTGATCGGCCCAGGCCATGCAGTTGGACGCACAGAGATTCGGGCAGGTAGGCGGCCTGGTTGGGGTGATATTGCTCCAGAAATGCCATTTGATAACTGACCGGTGTGCGTTGCTGGCGCGGCTGGCGCACATAGGCCTTGATTTCCTCGGCCTCGGGTGAGAGGGGGACATACGCCTCGGCAGTTGCTTGCATTGTTAGGGCTGGAGCAACGATGCTCGCCTCGGCGCTGACGGGGGCAAGCCGATATTTGAGCGCGCGCCCTTCGCCGTCGGTACGGATTACTTTTTGTTCAAGCAGCAAGGCGAGGCGGCGTTGCAGGGTACGGCGCGGAATCGTTTTACCCACTGCCAGCGAAAGCGACTCCATGCCGATTCCTTCGGGATGTTGTCCGATAAGGACTGCGATGCGGTCAAGTTCTTGGGGAGAAATTATTTTCGGCATGACAGAAGTTTTTTATGGCACGGGACACAGTATCGTGCCATTTTATTTGGCGCACAATGACTTACTTACGCCATCTCGTTAAAAATCACGCCGCCAACACCTCACTTAATTCATCCAGCAGCCCACCCTGCCCGTCGAACGGGGCCATTTCAAGATCCTCGCGGATCACGCGACTTCCCAATCTTCCATGCGCAACCCCGGCACGCGGCTGAATTCGCCTGTGTTGCGCGTAACGAGGGTGACACTGTGGGCGCGTGCGATGGCGGCGATCAGGGTGTCGTGCGGACCGATGGGTTTGCCTTGGGTCAGCAGGTCGGCGTGGATTTGCCCGTAGTGTTCGGCGCAGGCATCATCGAATGGCAGGCTTTGCAGTGGCGCGAAGAAGATTTTAAGCAGTTGCAGATTAGCCTCCATCCGCTGGCTGCGCCGTGCCGCATACAGCAATTCCGCCTTGACTACGCTGCACAGTGCAATGTCGGCTGGGTTGTGCTGGCGGAAATGTTGCAGGACGGTGGGATGCCGCTCGTTGAGCAGGTGGATGCAGACATTGGTATCGAGCAGGTAGCTCATTCCAGCGGCAGCCTTTCCGTGAATTCTCCTTGCGGCGGACGTTCGAGTGGGGCACCTTCCCATTTACCGAAAATATCGAAATACCCTTCTGGCCAACCGCTGCTGACCTGCGCATCGCGTTTAACCAGTTCGGCCAGATAGCGCGACAAACTCAAGCCGGATTGCTCGGCGCGTAGATGGGCTTGTTGGGCAATCTCTTCCGGGACATAGCAATGCAGTTGTGGCATGGGAGTCTCCTTGTATATGTGCACTATGTGGATTGTAGCAAGCCCTCGTCCACCAACCCGACCATGCCCTACACCGTTAACACGCTCGACGAGCATGTCGACATGCTGATGGTCTGTCACCACCTGGATGCCGGCATTGCCGAAGACCTGGCCTTTGCCGAGAGCCGCATCCGCAAGGAATCCATCGCCGCCGAAGACGTGCTGCACGACCTTGGCGCCATCAGCATGATGAGCAGCAAACCGGCCGATGTTCGGCGCCTATGGCGGCGCGCTGGCGCGCGGTTCACTGACCTTTGTTTCGCAAGCCGGATTGAATGCCGGCATCAAGGAGCGCTATGGCCTGAGCAAAACCTTGAGCGCGGTGCAGAACATTCGCCAGGTGCGCAAACCTCCACGGTGCGCGCCGATGGCGAGTTGCTGACCTGCGAAGCGGCTGTGACGCTACCGATGACGCAGCGCTATTTTTTGTTTTGAACGCAGGGTTCAGTCGTCATTCGCGTGATTGAATATGGTTTCGAATCCACTGGGCAAAAGTCGCTTCGTCGACGTCACCCGCAGCGACAACGAGCATCATCATGACGCAATCGGCATCGGTCGCAACAAGTTCAAAACCGTTAAGCGCCAGAAACAGTTCCGCAGCCACAAACGCGGTGCGCTTGTTGCCGTCAATGAACGGATGGTTGCGTGAGATCCCGTAGCCATAACTGGCCGCCAGGTCAGCAGCTTCGGGCGAACCATAGTGCGCAAGTTGTTCCGGTCTCGCCAGTGCAGATTCAAGCAGATTGGCATCGCGTACACCTGCGGCCCCACCGTGTTCGGCCAACTGCTCATCGTGAACCGCATGGATCAGGGCCGCCTCAATCCGCACCCACGCTTGGCGTTCAGCACTCATTTAGCCAACTCCCGCAATACTTCACGACGCTTTTTCATGATGCGCCTGGCCTCGGTCATTTGCGTGTCGAAGCTTGGGTCGTAAGGCGTCAAAGTGACACCATTTGCCGCCTCGGTCCAGAAAACCGTATCACCTTTTTCCAGCTTCAAACGCGCCAGCAATTCCTTAGGCAGGATCAGGCCGACCGAGTTACCAATCTGAGTCAATTTAAGTGCTGACATAGCCAAGCTCCAAGTTATAACTTTTGTTATATTATCAAAAAAAGCCCACTTTGATCAAGACCTATCAGCCAATCTCCCCTTGTCAGCCAATGATCCAGATATCCAAATGCATCTCCGCCGGTCAAGGCCTTGCCTGCGCATTGATCAAACGCGCCAGCACGGTCGAACTGGACTGGGACGTGCGCCAGAAAGGCCGCTTTGAGGCCACCGACTCCCAGGGCCGCCAGCTTGGTGTGTTCCTGCCGCGCGGGACTGTGGTGCGCGGTGGCGACGTGCTGGTGGCCGAAGACGGCTCGCTGATCAAGATGATTGCCGCGCCGCAGCCGGTATTGCGTGTCACTCATTGCAGCGCCCACGGTACAGGGTTTGACCTGATCCGAGCCGCCTACCATCTGGGCAATCGCCATGTGCCGATTGAACTCAAGCCCGATCATCTGAAAATCAGACCCGATCATGTGCTGGCCAACCTGCTGCGCGCCATGCACCTGATCGTCACACCGGTCGACGCGGCTTTTGAGCCCGAAAGCGGCGCCTATGCCAGCGATGGCCACACCCATGGCGGCCATGTCTCTCACGATCATCCGCATGGCCAGACTCATGACCACTGACAGCTCGACCGGCCTGCGCGACAGCAGCCTGTTGCAACTGATGTGGCTGGCCTCGCCAGCGCTGCCGATTGGCGGCTTTTCATACTCTGAATGCCTTGAAGCCGCTGTCGATACCGGACTTGTAGCTACAGAATCAGTAGCAAAAACTTGGCTGATCGAGCAACTTCACCTGAGCCTGGCGCGCGCCGACCTGTCCGTGGTGGCGCAGGCCATCCCCGCTTGGCAGTGTGCCGATCATGCCCGCGTCGAGAAATTGAACGCCTGGGTGCTGCAAACGCGCGAGAGCTGCGGGCCCAGACCGAACAAATGGGCCGCTCCCTGCTGGACTGGCTGCGCAATCACACCACCGTCAAGCCGGCCCAGATCAACCTGCTGGCTAAGCTGCAACCGACCTATCTGCTGGCCTTCGCGCTGGCGGCCAGTGGCACCGGGGCCGGCGTGCGCGACTGCCTGCTCAGCTACGCCTTCGGCTGGGCCGAGAACATGGTGCAGGCGGCGATCAAATCGGTGCCGTTGGGACAGAGCGCCGGCCAGCGCATTTTGTCGGCGCTGACTGCCGACATTCCTCTGGCCATCGACCAGGCCTTGGAACTGCCGGACGCGCAAATGCAGGCTTTTTCACCGATGCTGGCCATCCTGAGCGCTCAGCACGAAGTTCAATACTCAAGACTGTTCAGATCATGACCCTGCATCACATCCCCCATCGAAGCAAAAAACTGCCGCCACTGCGGGTCGGTATCGGCGGCCCGGTCGGCTCCGGCAAGACCACGCTGCTGGAGCTGCTGTGCAAGGCGATGCGCGACAAATACGATCTGGTGGCCATCACCAACGACATTTACACCAAGGAAGACCAGCGCCTGCTGACCGTCAGTGGCGCGTTGCCGGCCGAGCGCATCATGGGCGTGGAAACCGGCGGCTGCCCGCATACTGCGATCCACGAGGACGCTTCCATCAACCTGGAGGCGATCGACCGCATGTTGGTTGATTTTCCCGAGGCCGACATCGTCTTCATCGAGAGCGGCGGCGACAACCTGGCCGCCACCTTCAGCCCGGAACTGTCAGACCTGACGATCTACGTCATCGACGTCGCCGCCGGCGAGAAGATTCCGCGCAAGGGCGGCTCCGGCATTACCAAAAGCGATCTGTTGGTCATCAACAAGACCGACCTAGCGCCTTATGTCGGCGCCGACTTGACCATCATGCAAGCCGACACCATCCGCGTGCGCACCGGCCCCAAGGGACTCAAGCCTGTTGTCATGACCAACCTGAAAACATTGGCCGGGCTGGCCGAGGTGGTGGCGTTCATCGAGAGCAAGGGGATGCTGGTGACATCCTCTTGACTTTCCCATGTTGTTGCTGCCACCTGAAAGTTGCACCCCCTATAATTCATTGTTCCTACATTAAAGGAGAACATCATGCAGGTCGTTAATGTGCGTCAACTCAAGTCGAACCCCTCGACTGCGCTGCGTGAGGCGCGTAACGACATGGTGGTCGTGATGAATCGGGACAAACCTGACGCCCTGTTGATCGGCTTTGAGCAATTGGCCGGGGTGCCCGATTTTGAGCATGTTCGCCAGGCCATGGCCGTCAATCTGTTCCGGGACCGACTGGTTTCTGTTGGAACGGCTGCCAAAATCGCGGGCGAAACCATGGCCACCATGCTGACCCGTCTTGGACGGCTCGGAATTGCGGTGGTGGATTACGACGAGCCAGCGCTGATGCAAGAGGTAGCCAGCGCGGCTGCATGGACACAACCGGCACCGTGAGTGCTGCGGACAGACCGAAAGGTGTCGTCATCGCCGATGCCGGGCCGCTGATTGCACTGGCGCGCATTGGCGAGCTTGAACTTCTGCCCCGGTTGTTTGGCCAGGTGCTGGTCACCGCGCAGGTAGCCGCCGAGTTGACCCAGGGTGGAGTCTTTGCGGATACCGGCCATTTGCTTGCGGCCTTGCAGCAGCCCTGGTTGAAGACGGTCGATTTGTCGGAACCCTGGCTGTTGGAGTGCCACCACTGGATCCATCTGCACCAGATTGACATGGGTGAAGCCAGCGCCCTGGTGCTGGCCAACCACGCGATGGAGCAGGGTGATGAAGTTTTGCTGATTGTGGATGAAACGCGTGGCCGCCAGGCTGCGCAACACGCACACATCGCCATCATCGGTACCGCCGGTTTGATGCTGCTAGCGAAGAAGATGGGGTGGCTGCAGGCCGTCAAACCACTGTTGCTGACCATGCAATCGCAGGGATACTATTTCAGTGATCGCTTGGTGCAGGCCGTGTTACGGCAGGCGAGAGAGGCATAAACGGCTGTAAGAAAACTTTACTTTTATGAAGCAAGGAAATTGACATGCCGCCACCTGTTGCCCCGCCTGAGATACCCATGAGCGCCTACTGCGGCATACTCAAAGGCTACGACCTGGACGACATCGAGCTTGAGAAGGAACCTGACTGTGAGTTTGACTGAGTTTGCCGGGGGTGCGCTACTTTCAAAAGGACTCCTGAAATGAACACCTCTGAATGGATCACCCGCAGCGTCGCCAAGCTGCTGCCCAATGCCAGTGCGAGCAAGAAGAGCGGCACCTTCGAGACCGTGATACCGGAGGCTGCAGAGCGTAAAGCGAGCGCGACCAGCCTGGCAACAGTGGCGGACAAAGCCGTCCCGCGGCCCGGTTCACGCTCCATGCGCGAGCGCCTCGGTGCCGATTCGCCGCAGCCGGAGGAGGCGATGTCGCCGCTTCTGTTGCGCAATATGGTGGCACAACTTCAAGCCGTCATCGACAGCCAGATCAGCGAGGTTGAA
Source organism: Burkholderiales bacterium (assembly GCA_038208175.1). GTDB lineage: Bacteria > Pseudomonadota > Gammaproteobacteria > Burkholderiales > Burkholderiaceae_C > Rhodoferax. The sequence goes on along the minus strand of JBBQZA010000007.1, from coordinate 5,672 downwards.
GGCGGTCGTCGGGCCAAGGATTTCGCGCTCTGGTACAGCGCACTGACGCCGGCCGAGCGGCGCGACTGCTGGCTGCTGATGAGCGACCAGTTCGCACCCGACCCGAAACAGGTTCAATCTGCGCTTGCCTATTACGAGGCGATGCAGAACACGCCCGAAGAAGGTGAAGCGGAAATCAGATTGCGGCGCGCTCTGGTGTCGCCGCGCACACGCTTGCTGCAGCGCTTTGCGGTATTTCCGGACGGCTTGCAGTTTCTCGTCAAGCTGCGCTCCGAGCTGTTGCCGCAGCTCAAGGCCGAACAGCGCCTGCTGGCGCTGGACGCAGAACTTGAAAACCTGTTTTCGACCTGGTTCGACATCGCCTTTCTTGAACTGCGGCGCCTGAGTTGGGACTCGCCGGCTTCGCTGATCGAAAAACTGATCCACTACGAAGCGGTGCATGACATTCGCGGATGGAGCGATGTCAAGAACCGGCTTGATTCGGATCGGCGCTGCTACGGTTTTTTTCATCCCCAGTGGGCCGATGAACCGCTGATCTTCATTGAGGTGGCGCTGCTGGATGAACTGCCGCGCACCATCACGCCGCTGCTTGACGAAACAGCGGCGGCCTCTGATCTCAACAAAGCCACGACCGCCATTTTTTACTCGATCAGCAACACCCAGAGCGGCCTGCGCGGCGTGAGCTTTGGCGACTCGCTGATCAAGCGCGTGGTTGAGATTCTCAGGGCCGAGTTCCCGCGTCTGAAGACTTTTGCCACGCTCTCGCCGATTCCGGATTTTCGCAACTGGCTGGGGAAGAACGCAGACGCGATGCTGAACAAGCTCAATGAGAAGGCACGCGGCGCGCTGGCGCGTGAGATCGGCGTTGCGTCGGTCAGCTCGGCAACCCTGCTGACCAGCGCTGACCTGGCAGCCGAGCTCGACGCAAAATCGCCGCTGCGCCAGTTCCTGTTGCAGTGCGCCGCGTACTACCTGAGCCAGGCCCTGGTCAAGGGCAAACCGCCCGATCCGGTGGCCCGTTTCCACCTCGGCAATGGCGCGCGCATAGAGCGCCTGAACTGGAGCGGCGACCCCTCGGCCAAAGGATTCAGACAGTCCTACGGGATGATGGTCAACTATCTGTACGACCTCAAGCGCCTGGACAAGTACCGCTCTCAGTTTGCCAACAGCCAGATAGCGGTTGCCAGCGACATCAAGGGTCTGGAATTCTGAAGTCATGAGCAAACTGGCCTTCCTATTTCCCGGACAGGGCACGCACTATGTCGGTATGGGAATGGAACTGGCGGATCGTTACCGCGAAGCAGCCATCGTCTTTGATCAAGCCAATGACATCATGGGCATGGACATCCGCCGACTCTGTCGCGAGGGGCCGGAATCGGAGTTGCTCAAGACCGAAAACTCGCAGCCCACCATCCACACCGCCACGCTGGCGCTTTTGAAAGTGGTGGAAAGCCATGGTTTTTGCGCCGAAGTGACAGCCGGCTTCAGTCTGGGCGAGTACGCGGCGCTGGTCTATGCCGGGGTCTTCAAATTCGAAGACAGCCTGAAGCTGGTCAGACAGCGTGGCCTGCTGATGCAAAACGCGGTACCGCAAGGCCTGGGCAAGATGTGCTGGATCACCGGACTGGACCGCCAGACCGTGCAGCACATCGTCACCGAGTCTTCAGAGCAAGGTTTGATCGAATGTTCGAACTTCAACTGTCCGAATCAGATCATCGTGGCCGGCTATTCGGCAGCGGTCGAAAGAGCCGCCGTGCTGGCCAATTTGCAGGGTGCGACGGCCACCACCTTCCTCAACGTCAGCGGTCCCTTTCATACCAGTTTGCTTCAGGGTGCCGGGCAGCAACTGCATGCCTTGTTGAAGGCGGTCCCGCTAGGCCAAGCGGTGAAAAAAGTGGTGAGCAATGTCACTGCCAGCTACCTGAGGCCGGATGACGATATACGGCAACTGCTCAGCGAGCATGTTTACAAACCGGTGCGCTGGGAGGAAAGCGTCAACACCCTGCTGGATGACGGCGTCGACACCTTTGTTGAAATCGGACCGAAACACCTGCTGACGACCTTCAACCAGGCGACCGCGCTGCAGCGCGGCATCCAGGTACGCTGCCTGAACGTCGAGAACCTGGAGACGCTGGAAATCTTTCTGCGCCAGATGGACCGGCCCAGCCTTGCGCCATGACTTGCCAGACAAATTCCGCCGACTATTGCGGCCCTTGGCAAAGTGTCAGCATGCAGCCCAACCAACTGGGCGAATCGCCCTTCTGGCACCCGCTTCAGCAAAGGCTTTACTGGGTTGATATTTCGCAGCGGCAAATCTTGCGTGCCAATGCCGACGGCAGCAGCCTTGAAATCTGGGATATGCCCTCGGAGCCCGGGTGCATCGCACCGGCTGCCAGCGGCGGCCTGGTGCTGGCGCTGCGCGACGGCGTGTTTCGTGGCCGCCAGTGGGGCGGCACCCTGGAGCGGATCGCCACGCTTGATTACGATCCGACGCAAATGCGCGCCAACGATGGCAAATGCGACACCCTCGGGCGTTTCTGGATCGGCACGCTCGATGAGAGCAAAGTCAAGCGCAACGCCGCGCTGTACCTGCTGGATCATCGCGCCGGCGGCACACCGATGGTGACGCGCAAGACCGACCCCGCGACTCTTCCAGTGACCACCGGCAACGGTCTGGCCTGGAGTCCCGATGGCACGACCCTGTATTGGGCCGACACCGCGGACCACGCGGTGCACGCATGGGATTTCGATCTACCCAGCGCCACCATGACGGCGCAGCGCATCTTTCATCAATTCGCGCCCAAGCCGGCGCGGGTCGATCTGGAAGGCTACGGTGGACGCCCCGACGGCGCCGCGGTAGACCGCGAAGGCAACTACCACGTCGCCATGTACGAGGGCCATCGCATCGTCAAGTTGGCGCCGGACGGAGAGCTCCTGACCGAGTGCGCGACACCGGCACAATGCCCCACGATGCCCTGCTTTGGTGGCATGCATCTGCGAACCCTGTACCTGACCACGGCGCGCCAAAAACGCAGTCCTGAAGAGCTCAAAGCGTTGCCGCTGTCGGGTTGCGTTTTGTCGATATGCGTTGCGATGCCCGGCCTGCCGGTAAACTTCTTCATTGACTGATATTTCTCCACCATGGACGCACACCTGAACCAGATCAAGGAACGCATTCGCGCCGCTGCAGCGGACCGCACGCCGTTGCGCGTCCGTGGCGGCGGCTCGAAGGACTTTTACGGCCAGTCCCTGCAGGGCGAGGTGCTGGAGCTGACTGCTTTAAGCGGCATCATCAGCTACGAGCCGAGTGAACTGGTGGTCACGGTACGCGCCGGCACGCCGCTGCTGGAGCTGCAAGCCGCGCTAGCGGAGAAAGGTCAGCATCTGGCGTTTGAGCCGCCCTGCTTTGGCGGTCGTGCCGATGGCGGCAGCAGCGCCACCTGCGGTGGCATGGTGGCGACTGGCCTGAGCGGCCCGGCGCGCGCCAGCAGCGGCAGCACACGCGACTTTGTACTGGGCGTCACGCTGCTCAATGGTCGCGCTGAGTTGTTGACCTTTGGCGGCCAGGTCATCAAGAACGTGGCTGGCTATGACGTGTCGCGCCTGATGGTGGGCGCAATGGGCACGCTGGGCGTGCTAACCGAGATCTCGCTCAAGGTCCTGCCCCGGCCACCTGCCGAAGCGACCCTGATGTGTAGCGGTCTGCCACAGCAACAGGCGCTTGATCTACTGAACCGCTGGGGTGGCCAACCGCTACCGCTGAACGCCAGTTGCTGGGTCATGGATGACAGCGCAGGCTCGCAGCAGGAGTGTTTGTTTGTGCGCCTGCGCGGCGCCACTGCGGCAGTCGAAGCGGCGTGCCCGCGCATGAGCGTCGATGTCCATGCGCTGGGTGGCGACGTGCTGCGCATGGACAACGCCCAGGCCGACCGCGACTGGATCGCCTGCCGCGATCAGACCCTGCCTTTCTTCCGGGCGGCGTCGCCGGAACTCGGTCTGTGGCGCCTGTCAGTGCCGCAAACCACACCCGAACTGAAGCTGGCGTTCGCGCAACTGATCGAGTGGCACGGTGGCTTGCGCTGGCTGTGGGCTCCTGTGTCGGCGCTGGCACAACTGCGTCAAGCGGTCGAGCCAGTCGGCGGCACAGCCACGCTGTTCAAAGCGCCCACGACGAGCGGCACAGAAGTGCCTAACCGTTTCCAGCCTTTGACCCCCACCCTGCTGCGGATTCACCAGCGACTCAAAGAAGAGTTTGATCCAGCCGGTATTTTCAACCGTGGCCGCCTTTACGCCGACTGGTAAGAACGCTCCATGCACACCGAACTCGCTCCCCGCTACCAGAACGCCGAAGGCGAAGCGGCAGCGGCCATCTTGCGCAAATGCGTGCACTGCGGTTTTTGCACTGCCACCTGCCCAACCTACCAGTTGCTGGGCGACGAACTGGACGGACCGCGCGGACGCATCTATCTGATGAAATCGGTGCTGGAAGGCGCTGAGCCGACGCACAAAACCCAGGCCCATCTGGACCGCTGCCTGACCTGCCGCAGCTGCGAAAGCACCTGCCCTTCAGGCGTGAACTATGGTCAGTTGCTGGACATCGGTCGCAAGCTGGTAGATGCCCAGGTGGCGCGTCCGGTGACGCAGAGGGTGATTCGCTGGGTCCTCAAAGAGGGGCTGACGTCAGCGCTGTTTGCACCGGCCATGAAGCTCGGTCAACGGGTACGGCCACTGCTTCCTGGGAGCTTGAAAAACAAGGTGCCTGCGACACAGGACGCAGGCGACTGGCCCACTGCCGTGCATGCGCGCAAGGTACTGTTACTGGCGGGTTGCGTACAGCCGGCGATGGCCCCCAACATCAGCAGCGCGACCGCCCGCGTACTCGACGCGGCCGCAGTCCAGAGCCTGATCGCCCCTAATGCCGGTTGCTGCTGTGCGGTGAAATTTCATTTGAACGATCAGGAAGGTGCCAAAACGCAGATGCGCACCAACATCGACGCCTGGTGGCCGTACCTGCCGGAGATCGAAGCCATCCTGATGAATGCTTCCGGCTGCGGTGTGACGGTGAAAGAGTACGGGCATCTGCTGCAGGACGACCCGCTCTATGCCGCCAAGGCGGCGCGCATCAGCGCACTGACACGGGACCTGAGTGAATGGTTGCCAGAGCTCAGCCACCACCTGGCTGGCAAATTGCGCCCCGATTCAGCAGCCCAGGCGGGTGCCATCGCCTTTCACCCGCCGTGCACCTTGCAGCATGGCCAGCAATTGCGCGGTGGTATTGAAGAATACCTGACCCAGCTCGGCTTCAACATCAAGATAACCGGTGCCGAATCGCACCTGTGTTGCGGCTCGGCTGGCACCTATTCCGTCTTCAACCCGGGCCTGTCGGGTCAGCTGCGGGACCGCAAGCTCGGCAACTTGAACAGCACTTTTGGTGCTGCCCGGCCGGACCAGATCGTCTCTGCCAACATGGGATGCATTACGCATCTGCAAAGCGGCACCCGCATCCCTGTGCGGCACTGGGTCGAAGTGCTGGATGAAGCGCTGCGGCCGACGCCCTAAAAAGACCTGACTCATACCAAGTCGCCTTCGAAAGTCAAGAACTGGGGTGACGGTAGTGGCAAGCCAGTGAGCTTGGGTGGGCGACTCCGCGAATGTCCCCCAGACCGGGCTGC
>JBBQZA010000006.1:0-31616 GCA_038208175.1 Burkholderiales bacterium | reverse complement strand
GGCGAGATCTACGGACTCGATCACGATGTGCAGCGCTTCAAGCAAGACTGGCTGCATCCGATTACGCCGGTCAAAGGGCTGTATCTGACGGGGCAGGATGTGGTGTCTGCCGGCGTGGGCGGCGCTTTGATGGGCGGTTTTCTGACGACCAGCGCGATGCTGGGTCGCGATGTCATGAAACTGATGCGCCTGTTGAAAAAAAACCCAGCCGGTTAGGCTGGGTTAAAAAAAGCCTTTGCAGGCTCCGCACCCAGGGGAAGCCAAGTGCGGGGGTCGTCGAACCCAGCAGTAGTTTACTCCGGATACAGGCGCTTGCAAACATTAACAGCAGACAAAAAGCCACATCGGGATCAAGCTCCAAATTGGCTGTACCGTGATAATGTGGAACCGAATCTCCTCATTGACCCATGCCAGGCCTTGCCGATACCCGCTTGAAAGCCCTTGTGCTAGGGCTGTCCGTGCTGCTGGGCTGGATCATCCCCGGGCCGGTGGCGGCCCAGAGTCGACGGGACATTCTGCTCGATATCGTTTCCAACTGTGTGGAGCCGAAGGCTGCCAACTATTGCAGCCTGTGCCGGGCTCCGCGCAGCGATTCAGCCTGTGCCGCAACGCCCGAGTGCCGCAGCAGCACCGAGGTCTGGGCCATGAGTGAGCGCTACACCGCCATTCGGGACATCAAGATGTGTGGCTGCCCGGCCGGATTTGTGCATGGCCTGGCTTTGCCGCGTCAGCCGGTGCGCGGGGTTGAAGACCCGGCGCGGCCCGAAGGCATCTGGCAATTCGCATGGGATACGGCGGTCACAAGGATCGAGGCGGAATCGATTGCACTGGTTGTCAATCCGCGGCGGCAACGCAGCCAGGATCAGCTTCATGTGCACCTGCTCAGACTGCGCAAGGACGCGCGCGCGCGATTGACTGAACATGTGGCCGGCTACGTCAGGCAGCTCGACCAAGTCTGGACCAGCGCAGCGCGCGCAGCCGCCGCCAAGGGACTCGATGACTACGGGGTGCTGGTGATGCAGAGACCGCAAGAGGACTTCATGGTCGTCATCACGGCCGACAGTCCCGAGGCCCCGTTTACCGAATGGCGCTGTGACCCGTAAAAATCCACGGCTAATCGAGCGGACTGAACTTGTTTTCCAAATACATCATCGTGTTGCTGTCGCCTTTGGGGTCAGCGCTGTGTCTGGCTGCCCTGGCCTTGCTGCTGGCATGGCGCAAGCGCTCGCGTATCAGCACGGCTCTGGCGCTGCTGGCCCTGCTCTGGTTATGGGCCTGGTCCACGCCTGCACTGAGTCGCTGGCTACGCGACCGCATTGAGGGTCAATTTGTACAAGCTCCTCTGGCAGAAATGCCGCGGGCCGAGGCGCTGGTGGTGCTGGGTGGCGCCGTGTTGCCCCCTTCAGGGCCGTCCACCGGCATCGACTTGCAGGCCGCAGCGGATCGGGTGTGGTACGCGTCACGTCTGTTTCACGCTGGCAAGGCGCCGCTGTTGCTGCTCAGTGGCGGTAGCGATCCCGAGCGACAGGTTTTTTCCGAAGCCCGGGCCATGGCCATTTTTTTGCAGGATCTGGGCGTGCCGCCAAAAGCCATGCTGCTCGAAGAAAGCAGCCGCACGACCCGCGAAAACGCGGTCTACAGCGCCGCGTTGCTGAAGGCACGCGGCATTCACCGCATCCTGTTGGTAACTTCGGCACTGCACATGCCACGCGCCATGGCGCTGTTCAATGCGCAAGGTCTGCAAGTCGTCCCTGCGCCCACGGATTTCGAAGTGCGTGCGCTGCCACCCGGCCTGTTGCCCTGGTTGCCGGATGCTCTTGAGCTTGATGGCAGCGCCAGAGCGATGAAGGAAATTGTGGGCAAATGGGTCGGCAAGTGAATCGCGTTGACGCAGACTCTACCTGGCTCAGGGCACCAGGCCGAGGGCGTGCATGTAATCGCTTTGCAGCATCAGCTCGTCCCACAGCACTGCGGGCGTGCGCGGCAGCAGCGCCAGACGGCGCTCGGCGCTGGCTTCCTGCGACTGCCACTGGCCTTTGACCAGCGCTTCGGTCAGACCCTCGATCACCGCGTCCACCGTCTGAGCACTCCCTTCACTTGCAGACAGGGTCTGATTGCACAGCAGTAGCATGTCGCAACCCGCGCTCAGAGCCAATAGCGCCGCCTGCGTCAAGCTGATCTGATGCCCGTCGATGCTGCGCGCCCCTGCCATCGACAGTTCGTCGCTGACGATGGCGCCGCCAAAACCGAGCTGAGCGCGCAGGATATCGTTCAGCCAGCGCGAGGAAAAGCCTGCCGGTCGCGCATCCACCTTGGGATACACCACATGCGCCGGCATCACGCTGCAGAGCGTGGTGTTGAGCCAGCCGTAAGGAGCAGCATCCTCGGTCAAAATCGCTTTCAGACTGCGCTTGTCAACCGGGATATCGAGATGTGAATCGGCTGCCACGAAGCCGTGACCCGGAAAATGCTTACCGCAATTGGCCATGCCACTGTGCAGCAAACCGTGCATCAGACTCTTGGCCAGCAAGCTGACGATGCGCGGGTCGCGTGCAAAAGAGCGATCGCCAATCACGCTGCTCTCGCCGAAATCGAGATCGAGCACCGGCGTGAAGCTCAGATCGACGCCGCAGGCGCGCAGTTCCGCCCCCAGCACCAAGCCGCAGGCCGTGGCCGCGTTGCAGGCCTGCAGCGCGCCGCTACCGGCACTGCCCTTGCCGTCGAGCAGCCACATCTCACCCAGCAGGCGCATCGGCGGCAGATGCGTGAAACCGTCGGTCTTGAAGCGCTGCACGCGACCGCCTTCGTGATCGACACAGATCAGCAGATCGCGCCGAACGGTCTTGATGGCGCGACAAAGCTGCGTCAGTTGCTTTCGGTCCTGCCAGTTGCGGGCAAACAGGATGACGCCGCCGACCAGCGGGTGCTTCAGGCGTTGTCGGTCCAGTTTACTCAGGCTCTGGCCGGCAATGTCAATGATCAGGGGCGCGTGCTGCGTCATGGCTTGTTTCTCCGGGAAGCTTGTCAATTTGTTCGATCACGCAGAAGCTGGCTGCGTAATCGGTTTCGTCGGTGACGCTGACGTGCGCCGAAAGCTGGCGTGACTCGAACCAGACTTTGAGTACACCGTGCAGCACGATGACCGGTTTGCCGCTGGGCAGCTTGGCCACTTCGCAGAGTCGCCAATTCATCGGCATGATCATGCCCAGGCCAATCGCCTTGCTGAAAGCCTCCTTGGCACTGAAACGGGTCGCCAGGTAACGCACCCCGCGCTCCGGGATGCGTGCGCTGCGCGCTTGCCAGCTGCTGAATTCAGCGTCGCTGAGGATCTTTGCGGCCAAGCGATCCCCATGACGCGCCAGGCTTGCGCGGATGCGGCGCACGTCGCAGATATCGATGCCAATGCCAAAAATCACGAACGCCCTTGTGCCATGCAACGCAGGTAGTCGGCGACGGCGGCCATATAGCCGAGCTCCAGCGCATCGGCGATCAGTGCATGGCCGATGGAGACTTCAGCCAGGCCCGGTACGTGCCGAATAAAAGCGCTGAGGTTGTCGCGATTCAAATCGTGGCCGGCGTTGACGCCCAGGCCCGCATCCAGCGCGGCCTGCGCGGCGCCGGCAAAGCGCAGTAGCTGTGCCTCCTGCTGCGGCGTACCCCAGGCGGCGGCATAGGGTTCGGTGTAGAGTTCGACGCGGTCGGCCGCGACGGCTTTCGCCGCCGCCATGGCGAGCGCCTCGGCATCCATGAACAGGCTCACGCGCACACCCCATGCGTGGGCCTGCGCGATGAGGGGCCGCAGGCGCTGCGCATCGGTCGGGAAATTCCAGCCATGGTCACTCGTGAACTGTCCTTGGCTGTCGGGAACAAAAGTGAGTTGATGCAACGGCAGCTTGCGCTCAATCAGGTCACGCGCGCAGTCCATCAGGTTGTGAAAGGGATTGCCCTCGACATTGAATTCGCGCTCCGGCCAGGCCTGCATCAGTGTAGCCAGGTCACGCACATCGTCGGCGCGGATATGTCGTTCATCGGGTCGTGGGTGGACCGTGATGCCACCGGCGCCGGCGCGCAAGCACAGGGTGGCTGCGCGGGTGACACTGGGCAGGCCCAGATGCCGCGTGTTGCGCACCAGAGCGACCTTGTTCAGATTGACAGAAAGTGAAGTCATGTTCATTTTTGCGAAGGCAAGCCCATCAATTCGGTGCTCAGCAAGGACTGCAGGTCAAGCATCATTTGTCGCGTGCGCAAGCTTGTCACACCGCAATGGTAATTCAGCAGCGTGCGCAATTGCGGCTTGAGTTCGGCCATCACCTGCGAACAGGCACGCAGCGTGGCGGTGAACGGCGCCGCATTGGCCAGAGACTGTTGCAACATCAGCCACTGCGCACCGCTCAAGCTGGCATGGTCTGCCGCATTGCTCTGGCGCAGTCCGCCCTCGGGAACCAGGCTGTAGGGGACCTGTTCCTGCAGTGGCAGCAGCGTCATGGTCTGGGCATCGAGCAGGGGCAGCAGACCAATCTCGCGCAACAGCAGCAACTCGAAAGCCCTTAGTGCTGACTGCAAGGCTTCGCCATGACCGGAGCCAATCACCTGGACCACGTCGGCATAAATATCGAACAGACCGGGATGCGGATCATCACGCGCCAGCAACAACAACAAGAGCTCGTTCAGGTAGTAGCCCGACAGCAGCGCCTCCCCGCTCGGCATGACATGGCCACCCTGCCACTCCGCGCTTTTGAGCGAGCGGATCTCGCCATCACCGCCGAATGACAGATGCAGGGGCTGCAGCGGCAACAAAATCGGACGAAAGCTGGAACTGGGCCGCTTGGCGCCCTTGGCCACCAGCGCAATGCGCCCGTGGTGACGTGTGAACACCTCCAGAATCAGGCTTGACTCGCTCCAGTCGTAGCGGTGCAGCACATACGCAGGTTCTTCGGAGATGCGTTTATTGGTAGCCAAAGCTGCGCACCCGCGCTTCATCATCGGCCCAACCGGAGCGGACCTTGACCCACAGTTCGATGAAGACTTTGGCATCCAGCGCCTTTTCGAGCTCGACCCGCGTTTCGGTGCCGATGCGTTTGATGCGCTCGCCCTTGTCGCCAATCACCATCGCCTTGTGCGTGTCGCGCTCGACCACGATGGTGGCAGCGATTTTCAGCAAGCGCTTGTGCTTGCCGCGCCCCGGCTCTTCGTCAAACTTGTCGATCGTGACGGTTGAGGTGTAGGGCAGTTCATCGCCCGTCAGACGAAATAGTTTCTCGCGCACCGTTTCACTGGCCAGAAATTTTTCACTGCGGTCGGTCAGTTCGTCCTCGGCGTACCACCAAGCCTGTTCAGGCAGGAAACGTTCGCAAATCCCAAGCAGACGTTCAATATCCTTGCCGTTCTTGGCCGACATCGGAACAAACTCGGCGAATGGGTGGCGCTGCTGCATGTTCTGCAACCAGGGTGCCAGGTCGGAGCGCAGCCTGACCTGATCAAGCTTGTTGGCCACCAGCACGGTGGGTATGTCCTTGCCCAGGACTTCGAGCACCTTGGCATCGGCCTGGTTAAAGATCCCGGCCTCGACCACAAACAGGATCAAGTCGACATCGCCGACCGCACCCAGCACCGTTCTGTTTAGCGAACGATTCAACGCATTGTTGTGGCGGGTTTGAAAACCGGGGGTGTCGACGAATACAAACTGGGTTTTTCCTTGCGTATGAATGCCGGTGATGCGATGGCGCGTCGTCTGCGCCTTGCGCGAGGTGATGCTGATCTTCTGGCCTACCAGCGCATTGAGCAGGGTCGATTTGCCGACATTGGGCTTGCCGACGATGGCAATGAGACCGCAGCGTTGATCGGTTACCGCGGCCCCCGCCGCTGCGCTCCGACGCAAGCCCTTGAGCATGCTCTCCAGATCATCCTGACCTTCAGATCCTGGGTCCTGTGCATGAACCTCGCCGTCTTTTGTCGCAGTCATGTTTTGTCATTTGCCTTGATGGTTTGCAGCATGGCGCTGGCTGCGGCCTGTTCACCCGCGCGGCGCGACGCGCCAATGCCGCGCTCTGAAAGATTGAGCTCGGCAATTTCGCACTCAACGTCAAAAGTCTGCTGGTGTGCTGCACCCAGCGTGCCGACCACGCAGTACTGAGGCAAGCTCATCTTGCGCGCCTGCAACCATTCCTGCAATTCGGTCTTGGGGTCTTTGCCAATCGCCTGCATCTCGGGGTTGATCTCGACTGCTTTGAACAGCCGATGAACCAGACTCTGCGCGGCGGAAAAACCGGCGTCCAGATAGACCGCGCCAACGACCGCTTCGAGCGCGTCGGCCAAAATGGAAGGTCTCTTTTGTCCGCCAGACCGGGCCTCGCCCTCGCCCAGTCGAATCACCTCCGGCAAGCCCAAATCGACCGCCAGACGGTGCAGCGTATCTTGCTTGACCAGATTGGCACGGACCCGGGACAAGTCACCTTCAGGCAGTGCGCTAAGCCTTTGAAACAGCAGATCGGCCACAGCCAGGTTCAATACCGAATCACCCAAAAATTCCAGGCGTTCATTGTGATCAATCGAAAAACTACGGTGCGTCAGCGCCCGCAGCAACAGAGGGGCGCTGGAGAATTCATGCTGCAAGCGGGCCTGCAATGCGGTCAGACTTTCATTCACACGCCCAGACCTCGGTTATGCCGCATTACTTGGAGCGTCCGCTGTATTTAAGCGTCAGATAGCCCGGCCCGACGAGGTGAATTTCGCGCTGGTAGGCGAAACTGACGACGATCTTTTCACCCTCTTTAGTAACTTCGATGTCTTTGCCGGAGATTGACTTGATGTTTTCCACTGCCGCAGCCTTGTCAAAAATACTGCGCACTTCAGCCACCGAAGTTCCCTCCTGGGCCTTGTTGGCGGCGTTCAGAACAGCCTGGTATTCAATCGCCGTTGGCACTATTTCGGCAATGATCACGCCGGCCGCAGCCAGCAGAACACCGACCACCAGGAGCCCCAAAAACGAAAGCCCACGTTGCCGGGACCTGGTCTTGATCGTCATACGTTCCCCAAATCAATGCGACTTCAATCGAACGACCCGATGCGCCTCAAGCTGCTGAAGTTCATCCAGACAAAAAATGCCTTGCCCACAATGTTTTTTTCCGGCACAAAACCCCAGTAGCGGGAGTCCAGTGAATTGTCCCGGTTATCCCCCATCATGAAATAGTGGCCTTGCGGGACTTTGCACACCACACCTTCGATACTATAGCGACAGTTTTGCTTGAAGACAAAGTCGTCCGCGCCGGGGATAAAAGCGGGACGCTCGTCGTCGTTCAGCAGACGGTGTTTGTGCTCGCCCAGCGTCTCCTGATACTGTTTGAAATAACGCATCACGTCTTCGTCAAAATATTCCGGTACCGCGACCGTCTCGACCGTTTTACCGTTGATGGTCAGGCGCTTGTTGAGGTAGGCCACCTCGTCACCCGGTATGCCGACCACCCGCTTGATGTAATCCAGGCTGGGTTTGGGCGGGTAACGGAACACCATGACATCACCGCGCTGCGGCTGATTGCCCTCGGTGATCTTGGTGTTGATCACCGGCAGACGCAAGCCATAGTGAAACTTGTTAACCAGGATGAGGTCGCCGATCATCAGGGTCGGAACCATCGAACCCGATGGAATCTTGAAGGGCTCGAACAGGAACGAGCGCAAAAAGAAGACGGCAATGATGACCGGAAACAGGCCCGCGGTCCAATCCAGCCACCAGGGCTGCGCCAGTATGCGGGCGCGGGCCTCGGAAGTATCGTCATCGACCTTGCTGATGCCCAATTTGTCGAGTTTCTGGCTTCGTTGCAAGGTCTGCGATTCCAGCAAGGCGGCGGATTTTTGTCGCTGCGGCAAGAAAAAGAAGCGCTCGAACAGCCAGTAAACCCCGGTGACAACGGTTGCCACAAACAACAGCAGCGCAAAGTTTCCTTCGACCATACCGAAGTACCAGGCACCGATGTAGCCGACAAAGGCCGCCAGGATGAGTGAGGTCAGCGCCTGCATCAGTCTTCCACCTGCAATATGGCCAGGAATGCTTCTTGCGGCACCTCGACCGAACCAATCTGCTTCATGCGTTTCTTACCTTGTTTCTGCTTGTCCAGCAGCTTGCGTTTGCGCGAAATATCACCGCCATAGCACTTGGCAATGACGTTCTTTCGCAGGGCTTTGATTGTCTCACGGGCAATGATGTTGGCGCCAATGGCGGCCTGGATAGCGACGTCGTACATCTGGCGTGAAATGATTTCGCGCATCTTGGCAACCACGGCCCGGCCTCGATACTGTGACTGGGAGCGGTGCACAATCATCGACAAGGCATCCACCTTGTCGCCATTGAGCAGAATGTCGACCTTCACGACGTCGGCAGTACGGTATTCCTTGAACTCGTAATCCATCGACGCATAGCCGCGCGAGACCGACTTCAGCTTGTCGAAGAAGTCCATCACAATTTCAGCCAGCGGCATCTCGTAGGTGAGCATCACCTGACGGCCGTGATAGGTCATGCCCATCTGCACGCCGCGCTTCTGGTTAGCCAGCGTCATCACGGCACCCACATAATCCTGCGGCATATACAAGCGAACGGTGACGATCGGCTCGCGTACTTCGTCCAGACGCCCTTGGTCCGGCATCTTGGACGGGTTCTCGACCATCCTTATTTCACCGTCGACCTGCACCACCTGGTACTCGACGCTGGGCGCAGTCGTGATCAGGTCCTGATCGAACTCGCGCTCCAAACGCTCCTGCACGATCTCCATATGTAGCAGCCCCAAAAAGCCGCAGCGAAAACCAAAGCCAAGCGCTTGTGACACTTCGGGCACGTATTGCAGCGATGAATCATTGAGCTTGAGTTTTTCGAGGCTGTCGCGCAGGCCTTCGTACTGGTTGGCCTCGGTCGGATAGAGGCCAGCGAACACCTGCGACTGGATTTCCTTGAAGCCCGGCAAGGGCTCGGTCGCGGTGAATGCAGCACCACCGGTACCGGGTTTGATCAAGGTGATGGTGTCCCCCACTTTGGCGGCCTGCAGTTCACGGATGCCGGCAATGACGTAGCCGACTTCGCCGGCTTCAAGCGCATCGCGTGACTCGTTGGCCGGCGTGAAGACGCCCAAGCCGTCTGCGTTGTAGCTCGTGTCGGTCGCCATCAACTTGATGCGCTCGCCCTTGACCAAGCGTCCATCAACCACCCGCACCAGCATCACCACACCGACATAATTGTCAAACCAGCTGTCGACGATCATGGCGCGCAGTGGCCCTTGCGGATTGCCTTTGGGTGCAGGAATTCTGGCGACGACGGCTTCGAGAATGTCATCGATGCCCATGCCGGTTTTCGCCGAGCAGGCAATCGCATGGGTGGCATCGATGCCGATCACATCTTCGATCTCCAGTTTGGCGTTCTCGGGATCTGCATTCGGCAAATCCATCTTGTTGAGTACCGGCACGACCTCGACACCGAGCTCCAGTGCGGTGTAGCAGTTGGCCACGGTTTGTGCCTCCACGCCCTGACTGACGTCGACCACCAGCAAGGCGCCTTCGCACGCAGAGAGCGAGCGACTCACTTCATACGAGAAGTCGACGTGCCCCGGCGTGTCTATCAGATTGAGGTTGTAAATCTGGCCATCACGCGCCTGATATTTCAACGCTGCGGTCTGCGCCTTGATGGTTATCCCACGCTCTTTCTCAATGTCCATGGAGTCCAGCACCTGCGCTTGCATCTCCCGGTCCTGCAATCCACCGCAACGTTGAATCAAACGATCTGCGAGCGTCGACTTGCCGTGATCAATGTGCGCAATGATCGAGAAATTTCTGATGTGATCCATCAACGAGAACATTTAAGTGATTGAATTGAAACGCTGTGGCATGAAAAAAGGGCGCGTCGACTTGTGACGCGCCCTGAACCAACAATCATTGGCAACTGCGAAGGTTGGAACTTCATTGTAGGCAAAAAGCCAGAGACGTACAGCCCCAACGGACACAATCAGAAGTCGTTGCAGTGCCGCAACAAGGAATTTATACACAGTTTATTAACAATTTTGGTGGAGCACCATCTGGACAACTTGTGGGCGAACTGTGGACCGCCTGTGAATCCGTTCAATTCATCTCGTATCGTGGACTGTAGTCGCTTCAATATGTCTGGAATCCATGATGATTAGGCTCCATTCTAACCAAAATCACAAAGTAACGTGGAAATAAGTTAGTGTTCGCATACATTTCAAAACCAAAAAGACAGGTAAAAATATTTTTTCACTTGTCTTTTTGAGGCAAAACCAAGGCCATTAATCGATCTCAGCGTGACGGCCGGATCACCACAATTTGCAGCATCTCGCTGCGACGGATATAGACTGCGACAGGCTTGTTCCGATCGACTTTGGTCACTGCATTTTCGAAGTCTTTCATGCTGCCGATCTCGGCATTGGCGACCTGCACAATCACATCGCCCTCACGAATACCGGCGCGAGCCGCAGCTTCTGTGGCGGCATCGACGCGCACACCGCCACTGATCTTGAGTTCCTTCTTGACAGCATCCGGCAACTCGCTGACCGCCAGACCCAGTGCCTGCCCAGCAGATGAACCTTTGGGTTTGACTTCCTTGTCGGCGGCTTTCTTGACCGGCTTGTCAGCCTCGATCTCGGCGATCGTGACGGACAGTTCTTTGTACGCACCGCGACGGAAAACGGTCAGAACGCTGCGCGTACCCGGTTTGGTTCCCCCCACCAAGCGAGGTAGATCGCTAGACTTCTCGACCACCTTCCCATCGAACTTGGTAATGATGTCACCAGCTTCAAGCCCCGCCTTCTCCGCCGGTGCGCCCACCTCGACGGCGCGCACCAATGCACCTTGCGCTTTGCCCAAGCCAATGGACTCTGCAACTTCCTTGGTCACCTGATCGATCTGTACGCCGATCCGACCACGCGATACACGACCAGTCGCACGCAACTGCTCACTGACACGCACCGCTTCATCCATCGGAATGGCAAAAGAAATACCCATCGAGCCGCCGGAGCGGGAATAGATCTGGCTGTTAACACCCACCACTTCACCCCGCATATTGATCAGCGGGCCGCCCGAATTGCCAGGGTTGATCGCTACATCGGTCTGAATGAAAGGCAGGTAGTCACCCGTGTCACGCTGTTTGGCGCTGACAATGCCGGCCGTCACCGTATTGTCCAGACCAAAGGGTGAGCCAATCGCCATCACCCACTCGCCCACTTTGAGCCGGTTCAAATCACCGACCCTGACCGCCGGCAGGCCGCTGACCTCGATCTTGACCAAGGCGATATCGCTGCGCTTGTCGGCGCCTATGATTTTGGCTTTGAACTCGCGCTTGTCCGTCAGCGTGACGATGACTTCATCGGCGCCGTCAATGACATGCGCATTGGTCATGATGAGACCGTCGGCAGAGAGCACGAAGCCGGAGCCGACGCCGTGCGGCTGTTCTTCCTCCGGCTGCTGTTGCCGTCTAGGGTGCGGCGACTGGCGCGGCAGGTTCGGAATCGGCAAGCCAAAACGCTTGAAAAACTCAAACATCTCTTCCTGACCGGTGCCATCAGGCCCGCCCCTGGCAGACACTTTTTCAAGTGTACGGATGTTCACAACCGACGGACCCACTTGCTCCACCAGATCAGTGAAGTCCGGCAGAGTCCGCGTTTGCGCCAGCACAGGGCTGATTGGCACCAGCACGACCCACAACATGGCGGCCATGGCACCCGAGACTATCCAGGAGTGCACCTTTTTCCAACCGATTTGAATCATCTTCAACCTTTCTTTCAAATACAAACTCATAAACAACATAGATAGGGATCTATTTGCTTCGCTCAAGCCCCTGGGCGAAAGCAAGCAGCGCCTGCGGCGGCACCTCACCCACAGCCGTCAGCCACCAGTCACCGATGCGCCGGGTCAGGCTGTGGGTGGCGCCTATGGCATAGCTGCCAGCACGCCAATGACGCTGCGAATCGAAGGCCTCGATAAAAAGCGAAACCGATGCCAGGCCATCTGAAAAAATCCACTGCAGCATGCGCTCCTGACGCGGCTTAGCGGCAGCAATGGTCCGCTTATGGCAGCTCATGGGTTTGAAGCCAGGTACTTCGGTTTTCAGCACCCAGCCTTCGAGGGCGGCGTCGGCTTTGACGAGTTCGGGCCGGGCGAGTTGATAGCCTTCGGTCCTGTTCATCAGCTGCGTCAAACTGGCCATGTTGACTGGAGCGTCCAGTTGCAGTTCGGAGAACGCCGCCTGTTCCAGCACCTGTCCGGAGCGGTCCAGTGTCTGCAATTTGATCACCAGACCGGTCTTCTTTTCAGACCAGACCCGGTAGCCAAATCGCAAATTGTCTTTGGGCTGCAGTTGCAGCACGTCGGCTTCAAGACCGGCAACCCGTCCGCTACCGGCGGCATTTACGACATAGAAGCGGGCAATCGAAGCGTCACTGGATTGAAGGAGATTGGGAAAGGAAGCGAGTGACTCGCGCTTTTCTGCGACCACCACCCGGGTATCGGAGAGAAAGGTCAAGACCTGATCATTGTGACGGAAGGTCGACCGCGGTGCTCCGGTCAAAGATTCGACGCGCTCGACCTGCTGCTCGCCATCGCAGACATGCCAGATGCGGGAGCTCGCCAAACTAGGACCGGCGGACACAACGAAAGTGCCGATATAGGTACTTCGGCGCGACGCCTCCTGCATGCGGATCAGCCATTCGTTGAGGCTGCGCTCGACGAGCCGTGCGTCAGGTGCTGCGGATGGCAACAACAAGGAGCTGGTCTGCGCCGACACGCCCGCGCTCAAAGCCATGAGCAGCGGCAACACTGCCGCCGTTTGCATCAAGACCTTCCGGAAAAATGCTGGCACAGCTTTCACCGGCTTGAAGCTTCAAAGGTAGCGTTACGCAAGAACCCGGCTGACATCTGCAACGCCGAGACACCTCCCGACTGCCGGTGCGCCGCCAATAGGGCATCGAGCTGAGGATCACGAATCATGACCAATTGCGGCTGTTCAGGCTGCACTGCCAGACCCGCCACAAGCTGCCAGCCAATGACCGCCACCAACGCCAGCGAAGCAAACCCCGCCAGCCATTTCCAGCCACCGCTGGCATCGTTGGCCACCCGATTTCGGGAACCACTTGCGAGCTCAGAAGCAGCGGCAATTTCTTCAGCCGGGATCGCACTGACAGCCCAAGAGCGGCCTGGCGGCGGCGCCTCCCGCTGTAAACCCAGCCTCAGACGCTGCAAAAAGGTGGCATCATGCAGGCTGAAATTGGCCTCTCCAGAGCGCAGTACATCACCCACCACGTGATAGGCGTGCCAAGTCAAACGCGCTTGTTCATCGCGGCCCAGCCATTCCAGCGTTTTGGCAAACTCGGCACCGTGCAACTGCCCATCCACCAACGCCGACAGTAGCAGGGCGCCACCTTCAGTCTCTTCGCTCATGTTCATCGATCCTGCATTCTTTGAGAGCAAATTACCAGCGTTTGCCGGTCTGCTTTTCAAGCATCGGCTTCACTTTGGCCGATATCGTTTCGCGAGCACGGAAGATCCGTGATCGAACGGTACCGATCGGACAATCCATCGCCTCTGCAATATCTTCATAGCTCAACCCTTCGATTTCGCGCAAAGTCAGCGCCTGTCGCAAATCCTCTGGCAAGGCTGCCAATGCCGCATTGACTGCAGCGGCAACTTCCTTGGCGGCGAGCAGCGACTCTGGCGTTTCATCAGTACTTGGTTCATTTCCGTTCCAAAAAGTTTCATCTCCTTCATCATTCGACGCCAAACTGTGCTCGGCTACCAGCGGGTCGCGTTTGAGTTGCAGCAGGAAATGCTTGGAGGTGTTGACCGCAATTCGGTACAGCCAGGTATAGAACTGCGAGTCACCCCGGTACTGGTGCAATGCCCGGTAGGCCCGAATAAAGGTCTCCTGCGCAATATCTTCGACCAAGTCCACATCGCGCACCATGCGAGCGATCAGGCGCTGGATTCGGCGCTGGTATTTGATGACCAGCAACTCAAATGCGCCTTGATCGCCGGCAAGGGTCCGCTCGACCAACATGGCATCGCTGCCATCGCTGGCTGGCAATACGGGCCGCAACGGGGGCGGATTGGAGTCAGCGTTCACGATTTCACCTGGGCCGTACGATCATCGACATCGGCTGCTGACGCGGGGTCCGACGTAGCGGTCGAAAATACGGCCCGGCGCAAAGCGTTCCAGAGCGCCACATCACGCCAACGTTCCAGCCAGAGCCAGCTGCGACTGCCATTGTCGGTACGCAGGGCAAGCAACAAGCACCACTGCAAATCAAGATGAACCGTCACCGCAGCGCCGCGCGATGCTCCTGCCAACATCAGACTCCAGCCCCGTCCGTCCCACTGCAGAGTTCCGCACGGCGAGTGACGCCAGGCCCGCCAGGCCGCCACCGCGGTGCCGAACACGGTCGCTGCAAAAAGCCACTGGCGCCACACTGCCGGGTCGGTCTGATGACGCCAAAGCAGTCCCGCGAGGACACCGGCCAGGCTGGTCAAGCCCAGCAAGCAGGCATAAAAAGCCGAACGCCCCACCGGGTAAGAAACCGCTGGGGCGCTGTGCATGCTGGACTCGACGGGTTTGTGAATACGGAATCAGTGCTGAAGGTACATCAGGGTGCGCGCTTGAAAACAAGCGACCCGTTGGTACCGCCAAAACCAAAATTGTTCTTCAGAGCGACGTCGATTTTCATGTCGCGCGCGGTGTTGGCGCAATAGTCCAGATCACACTCGGGATCCTGGTTGAAAATGTTGATGGTCGGCGGACTCTTCTGATGATGCAATGCCAGCACGGTAAAGATCGACTCGATCCCGCCGGCGCCACCCAACAAGTGCCCGGTCATTGACTTGGTCGAGTTGACCACAATCTTTTTCGCATGATCGCCCAATGCCGCCTTGATGGCATTGGATTCATTCAGATCACCGAGCGGCGTGGAAGTGCCATGCGCGTTCAGATAGTCGACCTGGTCGGCATTGACACCGGCATTGCGCATTGCCGCCAGCATGGCGCGGCGCGGACCATCCAGATTGGGTGCGGTCATGTGGCTGGCATCGGCACTCATGCCAAAGCCTGCCAGTTCAGCGTAGATTTTGGCGCCACGGGCCTTTGCGTGCTCATACTCTTCAAGCACCATCACACCGGCGCCTTCGCCCAGTACAAAGCCATCGCGGTCCCTGTCCCAGGGGCGAGACGCCGTCTGCGGATCGTCGTTACGCGTGCTCAGCGCCCGCATGGCGGCAAAACCGCCAATCCCCAACGGTGACACGGTGGCCTCGGACCCGCCCGCCAGCATGACATCGGCATCGCCGTATTCAATCATGCGACCGGCTTGACCGATGCAATGCAGCCCGGTCGTACAGGCGGATACGATAGCAATATTAGGACCCTTGAAACCAAATCGGATGGCCACCTGCCCGGCCAGCATGTTGACAATGGTGGCTGGCACAAAAAATGGTGAAATGCGTCGCGCACCGCGCTGCAGGAAGTCAGCATGCGTGCTTTCGATCATCGGCAGGCCGCCAATACCGGAACCCATCAGACAGCCGATACGGGTCGAGAACTCCTCTGTCAGCCCATCCATCGTGGGCAGATTTGCATCGGCAACGGCCTGACTGGCCGCAGCAACGCCGAAATGAATAAAGGTATCCATCGTGCGCGCTTCCTTGGATCCAATATAGGAATCCACCGAGAAGCCCTTCACCTCACCGGCAATCTTGCAGGCGAAGCTTGACGCGTCGAATTTACTGATCAGGCCAATGCCGGACTTGCCGGCCAGCACATGGGTCCATGCATCAGCCACCGTATTCCCGACGGGACTGACACAGCCCAAACCTGTTACGACAACACGGCGACGGGTCATCACGAGCTGGTTACGCCTTCTTGTGCGAATTGGCGTAATCGATGGCGTTCTGCACGGTTGTGATCTTCTCTGCATCTTCGTCAGGAATTTCAATTCCAAACTCATCCTCCAGCGCCATGACCAGTTCGACCGTGTCGAGGGAGTCGGCACCCAGATCGGCCACAAAGGCTTTTTCACTGGTCACTTGTGACTCTTCAACGCCGAGTTGTTCGGCAATAATTTTCTTGACACGTGCTTCGATATCACTCATGGGTTCCCTCAAAGGGTAGTAAATGGATTCGCGATTTTAGCCGGGCTTGGAGAGGATTTCCCAATCCGGCCGCCGAACGGACAAATCGGCCTACATCAGCATGCCGCCATTGACGTGCAACTCCTGCCCCGTCACATAGCTGGCCTGCGGCGACGCGAGATAGGCAACCGCGTGGGCGATATCGGCTGGCTTGCCAAAACAGCCCAGCGGGATCTGGCTCAACATGGCTTTTTGCTGGCCTTCCTGCAAACTGGCTGTCATGTCGGTTTCAATAAAGCCCGGCGCCACACAGTTGACGGTAATGTTGCGCGAACCCAGCTCACGCGCCAGCGCACGGCTCATGCCCGCGACCCCGGCCTTGGCAGCAGCGTAGTTGGCCTGCCCCGGATTGCCTGAGGCACCGACAACGGAGGTGATACTGATGATGCGTCCGTAGCGCTGCTTCATCATGGTGCGCAGCACCGCGCGACTCATCCGGAACACGGCCTTCAGATTGGTGTCGAGCACCGCATCCCATTCGTCATCTTTCATCCGCAGCGCCAGGTTGTCGCGTGCGATACCGGCGTTATTGACCAGGACCTGCAGTCCACCCTGTTCCCTGACAATGCGGGCGATCAAGGCCTCCGCGGCCTGCGCATCGTTTACATCCAGTGTCTGGCCGCTGCAGCCAGGATAAGCCGACAGGGTGTGGCCGATTTTTGCAGCACCCGCCTCGCTGGTGGCGGTGCCGATGACCTTGAGCCCGCGCGTCGCCAGTTCCAGCGCAATGGCCGCGCCGATACCACGCGAGGCCCCGGTGACCAACGCGATCTGTCCTTCAAATTTGACTTCATCCATGATCAACACCCAACAGTTCTGCCTTGACAACAGCCAGCGAGGCCGGATCCAGAAGCGCCATCCCATTCAATTCCGGGTCAATGCGCCTGACCAGGCCGGCCAGCACTTTGCCCGGCCCGCACTCGACCACCGAAGTCAGGCCCCTGGCCTTGAGCGCCTGCACACATTGCACCCATCGCACCGGCCCAAAGGCCTGACGGTACAGAGCGTCGCGTATGCGGTCTGCATCGACTTCGACCGCAACGTCGATGTTATTCACCAGCACCATCTGCGGCGCCGCCAACTCGATCGATTCCAGTCGCTGCCTCAGCCTTTCAGCCGCCGGTTTCATCAAACTGGAATGGAACGGAGCCGACACCGGCAGCGGCAAGGCACGTTTGGCGCCAGCGGCTTTCAATTCCTGACAGGCTTTTTCAACCGCCGCTTTACTCCCGGCAATGACGGTTTGCAGGGGGTCGTTGAAGTTGACGGCTTCGACTACTTCCCGTTCAGCCTCTCCGAACTGCAGCGTGACCTCAGCGCAGATGGCGACCACTTTGGCCGCCTCCATCCCTAGAATGGCGGCCATCGCACCGACGCCCACCGGAACCGCCTCCTGCATTGCCTGCGCCCGCAAGCGCACCAGCGGGGCGGCCTGGCTGAGCGTCAGCACCCCGGCTGCCACCAGGGCCGTGTATTCACCCAGCGAATGCCCGGCGACCGCGTTTGGCGCAACACCGGTCTCCGCCATCCAGACCCGGTAGGCCGCCAGCGCCGCCACCAGCATCACCGGCTGGGTATTTGTCGTCAGGGCAAGTTCTTCTTTGGGTCCACTGCGAATGAGCTTGGCAATATCTTCACCCAAGGCGTCGGACGCTTCCTGCAGCGCTTCAAGCACCACCGGATGATTGCCCCATGCATCGAGCATGCCGACCGATTGGGAACCTTGACCCGGAAAAACAAAAGCAAATGATTTCATGCTGTCATTGTCAAAAAACTAAAGTTGCAAAAGCACCGCGCCCCAGGTAAAGCCGCCTCCCACTCCTTCCAGCAGCAGCAACTCGCCGACTTTGACCTTGCCACTGCGGACCGCAAAGTCCAGCGCCAGTGGAATCGACGCGGCGGAAGTATTGCCGTGCTGATCCACCGTGACAATGACCTGCTCCATCGGTATCCCCAGTTTGTGGGCAGCGCTGTACATGATCCGGATATTGGCCTGATGCGGAATCAGCCAGTCAATATCAGACGCCGCCTTGCCGGCTTTCGCCAACGTGTTGCGGGCGGTCGCGTCGAGCACGCCAACAGCCAATTTGAACACCGCCTTGCCATCCATTCTGAGCAAGGGATCACCCAGCACCTTGCCGCCGGAAAGCTGACCGGGTACGCACAGAATACCCACGTGCTTGCCGTCTGCATGCAGATCGCTGGCCAAAATTCCCGGGCGATCCGAGGCTTCCAGCACCACCGCACCGGCACCGTCACCGAACAACACACAAGTACCCCGGTCCTCAAAATCAAGAATGCGTGAAAAGACTTCAGCGCCGATCACCAGCGCTTTGCGGTTGGCGCCGATCCTGATCATGGCGTCGGCGACCGTCAGCGCATAGATAAAGCCACTGCACACGGCCTGCACGTCAAAGGCGGCACAGCCATTCGCTCCCAGCTTGTTTTGCAGGATGCAGGCGGTTGAAGGAAACACCATGTCCGGCGTCGAGGTCGCCACGATGATCAGGTCGATTTCCCTGGCCTGAAGACCGGCCGCCTGCAAAGCCAGCCGCGCCGCCTCCAAACCCAAATCACTGCTGCAAACATCCGGCGCCGCAAAATGACGGGCCCGTATCCCGGTACGCTCGACAATCCATTGATCCGAGGTTTCCAGCCCTTTACCGGTCAGCTCAGCGACCAGATCGGCATTGGTCAGGCGATGTGGCGGCAAGTAGCTGCCGGTTCCGGTGATGCGTGAATAAGCGTGCATGAATCAGTCCGGTTTCACTGCCTGAGCTTCGGTTGACGGCGAAGCACTCATTATCAGCGGCGCGACGTGGGCAATTCTGACTTGAACCCGGTCCAGCAACTTGTGTCTGGCGGCTTCGTAGGCACGCGCCAAAGCGTACTCAAACGCCAAGGCATCGGCCGAACCATGGCTCTTGAATACCAATCCGCGCAGCCCCAACAGCGCACCGCCGTTGTAACGGCGGTGATCCATGCGCTTTTTCAGTGCGGCGATCACCGGATAAGCGGCCAGCGCCGCCATCTTCGTGAACACGTTGCGTGAAAATTCCATCTTCAAAAAATCGACAATCATGGTCGCCAGGCCCTCACTGGCCTTGAGGGCGACGTTGCCGACAAAACCGTCACAGACAACAATGTCGGAAGTGCCTTTGAAAATGTCGTTTCCTTCGACGTTGCCATAGAAATTGAAGTCTCCGGCTTTGGAAGCGGCGCGCAACAATTCGCCCGCCCGCTTGATGACTTCATTGCCTTTGATGGACTCCTCGCCGATATTGAGCAAGCCCACTGTGGGATTCTCGATGTCGCTCAAGGCCGACACCAGGGCTGAGCCCATGATGGCAAACT
The DNA here is from genome assembly GCA_038208175.1 of Burkholderiales bacterium. Taxonomy (GTDB): domain Bacteria; phylum Pseudomonadota; class Gammaproteobacteria; order Burkholderiales; family Burkholderiaceae_C; genus Rhodoferax. The sequence continues at coordinate 12,101 of JBBQZA010000006.1, read as the reverse complement.
GCAGCAAATGCTCGGCTGAGCAATCCACGTTGGCCCCCATGTCCAGCACCGTGGTGGCCTGCCCCTTTGCGTTGGGGATTTGTCCAGCGATGGCCGGCCGGTCAATGCCATCCAGTGTCTTGAGCAAATTGCGTGAAATGGCCATCAAGGCGGCGGTATTGCCAGCCGATACGGCGGCCTGCGCAGCGCCGTCCTTGACTTGGCGGATGGCAACCCGCATGGATGAATCTTTTTTTCGCCGCAGGGCGACTTCGAGTGAATCATCCATCCCTACCACCTCGGTGGCGTTAACGGCCGTGGCGCGCGCGTGCGAAAAAGTGTCCAGAGTGCCAGGCAGGCCGACCAGAATCAGCTTTGCATCGATGTGCTTGTCGAGAAAATGACGGCAGGCTGGCAGCGTCACCGCCAAACCGTGATCACCCCCCATACAGTCGACAGCGATCGTGGTCATGGTGATGGTGATGGAAATCGGTGCAGCCGGGCGAGGTGGATGCGGTTACCGGATGTCATAAAAGACAAGGCCCGACGCTACAGACACAGTAGCCCCGGGCCTTTGGCTTATGCGGGAATCAGGCTTCAGATTTCGTCTTGACGACTTTGCGGCCTCGATAAAAGCCGGTCGGGCTGATGTGGTGACGCAAATGCGTTTCACCGGTGGTAGCCTCAACCGCAATACCCGGAACGACCAGGGCATTATGGGAACGATGCATACCGCGCTTGGACGGCGACTTCTTGTTTTGTTGGACGGCCATGGTCCGCTCCTTGTTGGTTGGTGGAAAACGCTGAGCTTCAGGCCCGCGCGAAACCGGTAATTATAAGGTAAGTCGTGGTTCTAGTCAGATTTGTCTTTCTTGAGCTGCGCGAGGACCGAAAACGGTTGCCGCTTTTGCAGTGCCGCCTCTTCGAACCCCGGATCGGCGGTCGCCAGTTTGACCGCGACCGGACAGACCTCGTGCAGCGCAATCAGCGGCAAATCCATCAGGACCTCGTCTTCAATAAGATCGGCTAGACTGAAATCCGCCTTCAGGGCCAGCACGTCCTCCTCCGAATCGGCATCCTCGGCATCAGCCTCTTCCTCAGTGGCGACGAATCGAAATGAGCGAGTCCCGAAAACCGCGATCTCGACCGGCGTCATGCAACGCTGACAAAGCAGCGGCAACTTGACCTCGACCTTCAAATGCAGCCAGACTTGAGCGGCACCGGTAGCGTCGGTCCTCAATTCCCCCCGAGCCGACCAGCTGAGTTTGTTATCAGCCCCAAAGCCTTTTGTTTCATGAATCAGGCGCTCATATTCCGATAGCGGATTCTGTCCTGCAAGAGCAGTCGCGGCCTGCGCAAACGCCTTGACATCCAGATGATGAGGGGGACTCTCTTTTTTCATGCCCGCAGTGTAAGAGAATCAGGGCATGACTCAACCTGTTCATCGAAAACTCATCCTGGGCTCCACTTCGCCCTACCGCCGCGAAATGCTGGCACGGCTGGGCGTCGCGTTCGAGGTAGCTGCGCCCGACGTGGATGAAATAGCGCTGCCCTCGGAAACTCCAGAGCAACTGGCGTGCCGTCTGGCCATGGCGAAAGCACAGGCCGTCGCGGCGCGATTTCCGTCCGCGGTGGTGATTGGCTCCGACCAGGTGGCAGATCTGGAGGGTCTGGCATTGGGCAAGCCCGGCAACCACACGCGTGCGGTGGCTCAGTTACAACAAATGCGCGGAAGAACCGTGATCTTTCAGACCGCCGTTGCCGTGGTGTGCAAAGACAGCGGTTTTGCGCAAATGGACCTGGCGCCGGTCAAAGTCCGCTTTCGCCAGCTCAGCGACGCTGAGATCGAGGCCTATCTACAGGCCGAAAATCCGTATGACTGCGCCGGTAGCGCCAAAAGTGAAGGCCTTGGCATTGCGCTGCTGGAGGCGATCGAGAATGATGACCCCACAGCGCTGGTCGGCCTGCCACTGATCCGCACCTGCCGCATGATCCGCGCTGCCGGCATCAAGGTGCTGTGATGACGAGCTTAGACGCCAACAGCGCCATGGCACGCCGCTTTGGCAAGTTGTACCTGGTCCCGGCGCCGCTTGATTTTGGCTGTGTGCCGCAAGCGGATCTGCAAGACGCCATCCCCTTGGGTACCCTCAAAGTGGCAGCCAGCCTGCACTACTGGGTGTGTGAAAATGCCAAATCCACCCGAGCCTACCTGAAACGCATCAGCGAAATCAGGCCCTTGCACAGTCCGCTGCAGACGCTGCAGATTCAGGAACTACCACGCCAGGTGCACAAGAAAGGTGATCACAACGGTAGTTTCGACGCGCGACCGCTGCTCGGTCCGGCATTGGAGGGACACGACCTCGGTATGGTCAGCGAAGCCGGTATGCCGGCCGTGGCTGACCCGGGTTCATCCGTGGTGCGCGCCGCACATGATCTGGGTATTGAGGTCGTGCCCCTGAGCGGTCCGATTTCGCTGATGCTGGCACTGGCCGCCAGCGGACTCAACGGCCAGAATTTTGCTTTTGCCGGTTACCTGCCGCAAGATGCGGCAGAACTTGTGCAGCGCCTGCGGGAACTGGAATCGTTGGCGCTGAAAACCGGACAAGCCCAGCTCTTCATCGAAACCCCTTATCGCAACGCCGCCATGCTGCAGACCTTACTCAAGACGTTGCAGAGCAACACCCGACTGTCGATCTCCAGCGGACTGACGCTGCAGCGCTGTGTCTGTTGCAGCGACAGCGTCAAGAACTGGCGCAAGAAGATTTCTCCGCTCGACAACTCAACCCCTGCGGTCTTTGCCCTGGGCCGTTAGACGCCGACGCGCCGGGCCGCCCCAAGCAAGGCGAGCCCCCTCGGGGGGCAGCGCAGTACACAAAGTGACAAGCGTGGGGGAGCTATAGCGCACAAGCCGCTCAGCGCAGCGCCGGAATTGATTTGATGGCATGCACAGCGCCTTCACCGATGGCGGCACCAAAACGCTTGACCAGCCGCTCGGCAACATTTTCACGCCGCGTATAGTCAATGATGTCTTCTGCCTTGACCACTTCGCGCGCGACAAAATCAAGATTGCCGAGCTGATCGGCAAGTCCCATCTCAATCGCCTGCTGACCGGTCCAGAACAGGCCGCTAAAGGTCTCCGGCGTCTCCTTCAGCCGTTTTCCCCGACCCGCTTTGACGACGTCGATGAACTGTTTGTGAATCTGGTCCAGCATGGTTTGGCTAAAGGCGCGCTGTCTTTCCGTTTGCGGGCTGAAGGGGTCCAGAAAACCTTTGTTCTCGCCAGCCGTCATGAGCCGGCGCTCGACCCCCAGCTTGTCCATCAGACCGGTAAAGCCAAAGCCATCCATCAGCACGCCAATGCTGCCGACGATACTGGCCTTGTCGACAAAAATCTTGTCGCTCGCTGCGGCAATGTAATAGGCGGCCGAGACGCAGGATTCTTCGACCACCGTGTACACCGGCTTGTTGTGCTTGGTCCTGAGGCGCTTGATCTCGTCGTTGATGATGCCGGCCTGCACCGGGCTGCCGCCAGGCGAATTGATCAACATCACCACCGCCTGGGCACCCTCATCCTCGAATGCGCCGCGCAAGGCGGCCACAATCAACTCCGCGCTGGCTTCCGCGCCGGAGGCAATTTCGCCCTTGATTTCGACCAGTGCCGTATGCGGTGCGGAACGATCTGTCGGCGAGCCATTGCGACTCAGCAGATTCCAGGCGACCAGTACCAGAAAAACGAGCCAGGCGAGGCGCAAAGAATTGCGCCAGCGACGCGCCTGGCGTTGCTCGGTCAGGGCGGCAAAAGCCAGTTTCTCCATGGTTTCACGTTCCCAGCCCGGCTCCGCCGCATCGGCGGGCGTCGCGGCGCGAGCCTCGGCACGTTTCGATTCCGGGGCCGCTTCTGTAGCGGGGCCCGCTGGCTCAGGTAAAGGGGATTCGTTCATATCAGGACTCAATTGTTTTCAGGTTGGGGGCAGTATGCCAGTAGACGATGCCATTCAGCTCCGAAGTCTCAATTTTGATCAGGCCACCGCGACAGGGACCGCCACGGCAGGCACCCGTCTGCGGCTGATAGGTGGCGCCGTGGGTGGCGCACATCAACAAGTGCCCGCTGCTGTCGAAAAAACGATTCGGCTGGTAATCCATCTCCATGGGCACATGGGCACATCGGTTCAGATAGGCGTAAACCTGCTCCTGGTAACGCACGGCAAAAGCCCAACACATCCGCTTTTCATGCATGACTTCAAATGCAACGGCCAGCGCGCTATTGACCAAATCAGCTGAGCTGCACAGGGGAACTCGTTGCGTCATGCCGCGCCTTGGCTCCGGTCACGCGTTGGCCACAAGCCAGTCGTGCAGTTCAGCTACCGAGTGGGCTACAAAAAGTGGTTGCAGTTCAGCAAACGCCATCGGCTCGTGCGCGCCATAGCTCACTGCCACGCTGGGACAGCCGGCATTCAGAGCCATCTGCAAATCATGGGTGGTGTCACCCACCATCAGAGTGCGAGCGGGGACGACCCCAAATGCAGCCATCAACTCCTGCAACATGCGGGGATGGGGCTTGCTGGCTGTTTCATCGGCCGTGCGTGAGCCATCGAAGACACTGTTCAGTTCGGCAGACTGCAGGGCGTCATCAAGGCCGTGCCGCGTCTTTCCGGTCGCCACGGTCAACCAGTGCTGGCGTGATTTCAGCTCGGTCAGCAGGGCCGGGATGCCGTCAAACAGGCTGATATCGTCTTTGTGCGACAGGTAATGATGACGGTAACGTGCGCCAAGTTCCGGGTAGCGCTCGACTGGCACGTCCGGTGCGGCATGGGCCAGCGCCTGCATCAATCCGAGTCCGATGACGTAGGACGCGTCCCGGTCACTGGGCACCGCACCGCCGACATCGCGCACTGCTTGCTGGATACAGCGCGTGATCAGCGCAGTCGAATCGGACAGGGTGCCGTCCCAGTCAAAGGCGATCAGATCAAATTGCCGGGTTCTCGGACGATCAGGGTGCATAGGGGGTGACATGGCTCAAAAAGAGTTCCAGTTCAGGGGCTAAGGGGGCCAGCAGTTGAATCGGTTCACTGCTGTGGGGGTGCTTGAAGTGCAAGCGCCAGGCATGCAGAAACATTCGTTTCAACGGATTTGAACCGGGCCTCAGCAAAGCCTTGTTCAATTCAAAATCACCATACTTGTCATCACCCAGAATCGGATGCCCCTCACTGGCCAGATGGACGCGGATCTGATGCGTGCGCCCGGTCTTGAGCGTGACTTCGAGCAGGCTGAAGCCTTCTTTGTCGGCCTCCTGCCCGGCAACGAAACGCTGCAGCACCTTGACCAGGGTCAGCGCAGGCATGCCGTGCGGATCATCGCGTGCCACCACCTTGACGCGGCGCTCGCCATCCAACAAAAGGTATTTATGCAGCGGTTTGTCCAGCACCTTTCGATTCGCCGGCCAACGCCCGGATACCAGCGCCAGATAGGTCTTGCCGGTTTCGCGCTCGCGAAACTGGTCCTGCAGATGCTTCAAGACGCTTCTCTTTTTGGCAATCAGCAAGATGCCGCTGGTGTCCCGGTCCAGGCGGTGTACCAGCTCCAGAAATTTGGCGGCTGGCCGGGCCATGCGTAATTGTTCAATCACGCCAAAACTCACACCCGAGCCACCATGAACCGCTACCCCGGCCGGCTTGTCGATAGCGAGCAGGTACTCATCTTCCAGCAGGATGGAAAAATCCCGGGTCGGCGCGCCACGCGCCACACTGTGGGCCATCGCCTGGGACTTTTCAGCCGCGCTCCCGGACAGTCGCAGTGGCGGCAGCCGCACCGTATCGCCGGCCTCGACCCGCACATCGGCGCTGGCACGACCTTTGTTGACGCGCACTTCACCGCTGCGAATGATGCGATAGACGTGGGTTTTGGGCACGCCCTTGAGCTCGCGCAGCAGGAAATTGTCCAGGCGCTGTCCCGCAGAATCTTCATCGACGAGCACCGATTTAACCCGGGGAGCCTGTGGGGTTTCTTTGACCCCTATAATGTGTTTCACTGGCGACGCGCCGTAAGTGGTTGATTTAACGACAAGTTAATTCATAGTTTAGGTGAAGTTTAGTTCACCCACCAGCAAGGGCCGCGCTAGCAAGTCGATATCGCCGTTTGCCAATGCATGCAAACTGCAAGCCAAATGCTTGCAGTGGCCTGCGAGACATGCGGTCAAGACGACGCCTTGAAACACTGATACGGAATACCCCAAATTTGCAGACCCATCGTCTGTAAACGGAATGAAGCGAGATGTTTGTGTTGATGAGTTTGATTCACAGTTGCCTGCGGTGCGTTTTCGCACCGCTGCTCGGCCTGGATCGCCCATCTGTTCCCGCACGACGGGTGCAAACGGCTATTTATAAAGTAGCTCGTCCACAACCCAAGCTCCTCGCTCCCCTCCACGCGCCTATGCCCAGACTCATTATTTGAGCCTCGGTTCTCCGGCAATTCCTCCTCACTTCAAAGCGTCAGTTCCGATATCCATGGCTCGTCAAGGGCCAGGTTGTTATTTGAATTGAAGGAATGCTACCCATGAAACGGATGCTGATTAACGCCACCCAGGCCGAAGAACGCCGACTGGCGATTGTCGACGGACAAAAACTGCTCGACTATGAAATAGAAATTGAAGGACGCGAACAGCGCAAGGGCAATATTTACAAAGCCGTCGTGACGCGCGTCGAGCCCTCGCTGGAGGCCTGCTTTGTCGATTACGGGGAAGACCGTCATGGCTTCTTGCCGTTCAAGGAAATTTCAAGGCAGTATTTCCAGCAAGGTGTGTCGGTCAGCCAGTCACGCATCCAGGATGCCATCCGTGAAGGCCAGGAACTGCTGGTGCAGGTGGAAAAGGAAGAGCGCGGCAACAAGGGCGCGGCACTGACTACCTTCGTCTCGCTGGCTGGCCGCTACGTGGTGCTGATGCCGAACAACCCGCGCGGCGGCGGCGTCAGTCGGCGCATCGAAGGTGAAGACCGGGCCGAACTGAAGGAAGCGCTGGACCAACTGGAATATCCCAATGGCATGAGCATCATCGCGCGCACCGCTGGCATTGGCCGCAGCGCGCCGGAACTGCAATGGGACCTGAACTACCTGCTCAAGCTGTGGGCGGCCATCGACGGCGCTGCCAAGAGCGGCAAAGGCGCCTTCCTGATTTACCAGGAGTCCAGCCTGGTGATTCGCGCCATCCGCGACTATTTCAACAACGATATCGGCGACATCCTGATCGACACTGACGACGTTTATGAGCAGGCCCAGCAGTTCATGGCGCATGTGATGCCGGAACATGCAGCGCGGGTCAAACGCTACCGCGACGATGCGCCGCTGTTCAGCCGTTTCCAGATCGAGCACCAGATCGAATCAGCCTATGCTCGTACCGTGCAATTGCCCAGCGGCGGCGCGATCGTGATCGACCACACCGAAGCGCTGGTCAGCGTCGACGTCAACTCGGCGCGCGCCATCAAGGGCGGCGACATCGAAGAAACCGCCACCCGCACCAATCTGGAAGCGGCTGACGAAGTAGCGCGCCAGATGCGTCTGCGCGATCTGGGCGGTCTGATCGTGATCGACTTCATCGACATGGAAGAGAGCCGCAATCGCCGCGACGTTGAAAACCGCCTGCGTGATGCGCTGCGCCAAGACCGCGCCCGCGTGCAGTTCGGCACCATCAGCAAGTTCGGCCTGATGGAAATGAGCCGTCAGCGCCTGCGCCCGGCTCTGAGTGAAGGGGCTTCCATCCCGTGCCCGCGCTGCGGCGGCTCTGGTCATATCCGTGACACCGAGTCCAGTGCTTTGCAGATCCTGCGCATCATTCAGGAAGAATCGCTGAAGGACAACACCGCATCGGTGCTGTGTCAGGTGCCGGTCGAAGTGGCCTCCTTCCTGCTCAATGAAAAGCGGGCCGAGATTTCCAAAATCGAGATCAAGCAGCGCATCAACGTGCTGATGGTGCCCAACAAGACACTGGAGACGCCCAACTACAAGCTGGAACGCCTCAAACATGACGACCCACGCCTGGACAACGTCGAAGCCAGCTACAAGATGGCGGAACAAATGGAGGACCCAGTTGCTGTGACGCGCCGTTCGCAGGAACCGACCAACAAACAGACACCCATCATCAAGGGCGTATTGCCGGACGCACCGGCGCCTGTGGCGCCGCCCAAGCCCGAGCCAGTGAAATTTGAAACCCCGGCCGCGCGCGTGCCAGCAAAACCTGCCGCAACTGCAGCCGCGGAAAATGGTTTCTTCGGCTGGCTGAAAAAACTGTTTGCGCTAGCACCCGCTGTGGCGGAGCCGGTCAAACCGGTCGCGCCCGCTGCGCGGGACGACAAGCGCGAAGGTCGCACCGGCCGTGATTCCGCGCGGCGGGCTGAGCCGCGCGGCGAAGGCCGCGAAGAAGGTCGTGGCGACGGCCGCGGCGGCCGTGGTGGTCGCAACGAAGCGCGTGGCGATGGCCGTGGTGGCCGTGGCGGCAAAGGCGGACGCGGCGAGCGCCCGGCAGCGGGTCAGCGTGAACGCTTTGATAGCGAAGGCAAGCCGTTGACAACCGAAGTGGCTGCAGGAAACGCACAAGCGCCTGTCAACGGCTCCGCCCCGCAGACCGGTAGAACCGAGCCAGGTCAGGAGCGCCCAGCGCGCAACACAGCACGTGGCGAGCGCGGCAACAGGGGCGACCGCGGACGTAACCGCCAGCCGGCAGACGAAGGCGTGCGAAGCGAAGCCAGCAGCGAAGCTTCCGCTCGCGTCAACGCGGACAGCAGCGCGTCCGTGCCCGACGAGGCAGGAAGCAGCAGCGATCGCGGCAACAGCGGCGAGACACGTGAAAAACGTTCACGTGATCGCTATGGTCGTGAGCGTGGTCCGCGCGCTGAACGCGCCGAGCAGGCAGAAGGTCAGGACCGTGCCGTGCCTGAGCTTGCATCCGTCGCGCAAGAGCCCGGTGCCGAGCCACGCAAGTCGTACTTCACCACGCCTGTTGAAAAACCAGCAGCAGACGCGGTCGTTGCAGTCCAGCCCGCATGGCAAGAGATGGCGACAGCGACACCGGTAGCCCGGACAGCTGAGGTGCCGCGTCACATTGCGGCAATTGCCACTGTGCTGGCGCCAGCAACGGGCTTGCCCAAAGTACAGCCGTTTGCTCTACCTTTGGCTCAATTGGCTGAGGTAGCTAGCAGTTCCGGCTTGAGCTGGGTGAATTCGGACAGCGACAAAGTCGCTGCGGTGCAGGCTGCGATAGCGGCTGAGCCGAAACAGATCCACATTGCGCGCGAACGACCGCCGCTTGCGCAACTTGACGAAGGTCCGCTGATTCTGGTCGAAACCAAGCGCGATCTGCGCAACATGACGCTGCCTTTCGAGGCGAATCAGTAAGTCAAACCGCTTTTGCAGCGTTTTGCCACGCCTGCGTCGCTGCAGGCGCGTCACCGCGCTGCTCGGCGAGCTCAGCCAACGCCAGCCAGGCATTTCGCTGCAGGCGACTGTCATGCAAGCGTGGCAGCGACTGCTGGAGCATTTGCTGCGCCTTGCCCCACAACTGCAAGCGCAAACAGGTGATACCTGCCAGATACTGCAGCGCCGGGTCGCCCGGATTGTCCATCTGCGCCTGCTCGATGCGTGTCAACCAGGGTGCCTGCGGTACCCCTGAGACGCTCGCAAAGCCGGTTTCCAGAACCCGGATCAGATCGATTCTCTGGGTCTCGGTCAGGCTACCCGGTTTGGCCACCATCAGCTCCCAGACCGGCAGCAACCAGCCCAGTGCCAGATCAACATCACCACCGAGTTGCAGCATGCGCCGGCAGGCTTGCAGCGCCACCTCGGGCGTCAACCTCTCGCTCGCATCAAGCCGTTGCCAGACCGCCAGCATCTGGTCCGGGTCGTACGCCGTTGCCACCCATTCCAGCGCCAGGCCACGCAAGAGTCCCAATGCTGCGGCCTCGGAAAAAGCGCGATGCTTGGCCAGCAGGCGGGCAGTCTCCAATGCCAAAAGTGGCTGGCGCGCCAGGCGTGCCGCCTTCAAACGCAAGCGCAAGGCAATGGTCCGGCGCGACGCGCCCTGCGACAGATCATCCAGCCACGCCAGCGCGCCGCTCGCATCCTGGTCCTCCAGCGCCCAGCCGGCTGCGCGCAGTTGCACGGCATCGTGCATTTCCAGAGCGTCACGCTTTGCCGCTTGTTCCAGCGCATCACGATAATGCCGCTCGCGTGCCGAACGGTCCTGCAGCACGTGGGCACTTTCGGCCGCCAGCAAGTGCGCCAAGGCACGCAAGCGACCGGAATAGGCCAGTACTTCACCGCTGCCGGTCATGGCACTGTCACGTGCCAATACCGCCTCCGCCGCCTTCTTGGCCCGCACATAGCGTCCGTCCATCAAGTGCGAGACGGCATCGATCAAGGCCAGGTGAATGGTGCGCTCCTGGTGCTGGATGCGCCAGCGTCGCGCCAGGCCCGGCATCGCAAACAGTGCTGACAGCGCACGCAGGGCCACGTGCAGCGTAAAAAAGGTCAATGCCAGCAGAAGGAGCACCAGGTTGAGCGAAAGGTCAATCCGATACGGTGGCCAGAAAAGCGTGATCGTGCCCTGGTTATTGCCGGCAAAAAGGGCGATCGCGACCGCCACGCCGAACAAACCCAGGAACCACAGGGCGGCCCGCATCGCTAACGTCCAGCCGCCGCCGTCGCGAGTGCCGAAAGGGTCTCATCGACACGCGGAATCTGCAGTGTCTTCATCTGCGTCTGAACCTGCTGCAACAGCGCGGCAACGACCTGTGTCTTGCGCGAAACGGGATCGAAATATCTATTCAGCGACAGCGTCGCCGCCACCAGATCGGCACGCGAAGACTCCAGTTGGCGGGCCAGCAATCCGAGCCGCGCGTTGAGCAACTTGAGTTTGAAGTTTTCGCGCAGGAAGAAGGACTGCTCGGGTGACAACAGCGCCGCCTCCGGATGCTCGATCCGGCTGACCCGCAGCAAGGCATTCGCTTCGTCGCGAACCAGCAGCACGGCGCGCATCCACCAAGTCGGCGGCGCTTCAGGTTTCGCGCCCCTGAACGCGACTGCGGCACGCTGCTGTGGCGCCGCGTTCGCCAGCGGCAGATCGTCGGACAGATTGACCAGCTCGTCGAGCTTCACCAAAAGACCCGGCGTGTCGCTGACCGCCACCGACTTGATGCGGGCAATATCCCGCGCAATCGCCCGCTGCAAGGGTGTCAAGCGCGGCTGTGCGGCTCTGGAGACGCGCTGGTCGGCACTCTTCAACGCGGCCAGCAGCGGCTCCACACTGCCGGTCAGCTGGGCCTGTTGCTGTGCCAGGCGAATGGCGGACTCGATGTCAACCACCAGATTTTCATCGCGGGAACGCGACAGGCTCTGCATCAATTCCTCAAGCTGCGTTCTTTGCAGGGTCACTTCGCTCAGGCGCGCTTCAAAAACAGCCACTCGCGCCGCCGCCTCGCGCGCCATCTCCTGCGCCTGTCTGGCTGTGGCGCGAGCGTCCCCGGACTGGGCTGTGGCGTCGGCGCTCTGACGCGCCAGCAGTTCCTGAATCGATGAGAGTTTCTGCCACAACAGAAGGCTGGCCAACAATGCCAGAAAGGATACCGCACACAAGCTGATGATCAACCAGCGTGGCGCAGTGCCGGGTCTGTTCGCCGCAGCTGCAGTCGGCTCCGGCTCTGCCGCCGGCACTGCTGCCAAAGCAGCAGTTGTTGTTTCGGCAGCGCGATCAGAGTTCATCGTGCGATTTTAACGCTGCCAGCACATCCGGCAGCGTCGGTCTGCACTCCCAGACCACGCCAAAACCAGCGCTCCTGGCAGCTTGCGCGATGCGCCTGTGCGTGGCCAGCGCACGCGCTTGCGCCCAGGTTTGTGCCGGCAGAGAGCGCCTCAGATTGCCAACGGCCTGCGCACTGCTGAGCAACCATACCGAACCGTCGCTGGCTGAGCGACATACCAATTCGCGTTCGGACTCGGTGAATTCGGGAGCGTGGCGCCGGTAAGTCACCACAAACTCGGCCGCTGCCCCGGCCGCGGCGATCTGCCGGGCAAACCAGTCACGGCCACTGCCGGTGCCAGAGTGGGCCGAATCCGCGTCATCCGCGCCGCGCACGATC
>JBBQZA010000005.1:0-35993 GCA_038208175.1 Burkholderiales bacterium | reverse complement strand
CTCTTCCGATCTCCTGGAAATATCTGTTGATACCGCACGATCAGGTGACCGAGGACAAGCGGCTGATTGACTACCTGTCGTTTGAGCACACCTACTCATAGCGCTTGCCAGTAGCCATCAGTTCCGCCGTGCCTATGACCTGATTGAGGCCATCAAAGTCCAGCATCTGCTGCTGCCACGGCGTGGTCGTCTGGTGCTGGTGCAGGCTGGCGTAGTAGCCCTGCAGGGTATGCGCCACGGCGCGCACGGTGCCGCCGGGGAAAATGACAATGCGAAAGCCCCGTGCTTGCAGCTCGGCGGCGCTTTGTACCGGAGTCTTGCCGCCCTCCACCATGTTCGCCAGCAGCGGGATGCGCTGGCCAAAACGCTGGCAGGCCGCATCCATCTGCGCCGGCGTACGCAGGGCCTCGATGAAGAGGGCGTCCACACCGCATTCGAGATAACGCTCGGCCCGCTCCAGGGCGGCCTCAAGCCCTTCCACCGCCAAGGCATCGGTGCGCGCCAGGATCAATGTGTCGCTGTTGGCGCGCGCGTCCAGAGCTGCTTTGAGCTTGCCTTGCATCTCCTGCAGCGGGACCACGGATTTGCCGTCCAGATGGCCGCAGCGTTTGGGAAAGGTCTGGTCTTCCAACTGAATCATGGCGGCGCCGGCACGCTCGAAGCCCTTGACGCTGCGTATCACGTTGAGCGCATTGCCAAAGCCGGTGTCGGCGTCCACGATGACGGGCAGGCTGACCCGCTCCGTAATGCGCGCCAGCGTGTCGGCCACCTCGGTAAAGGTGGTGAGGCCGACATCGGAGCGACCGAGCCGGCTGTAGGCAATCGAGGCGCCCGACAGATACAGCGCCTCAAAACCGGCCTGCTCGGCCAGCAGGGCGCTCAAGGCGTCATAGACGCCGGGTGCCAGCAGCGCGCCTTGTTCTTGCAGACGTGTCTTCAAGGACGTGATGGGAAGGTTCATGACGAGTGCACCAAATGACTGGCAGTTGCTGCGGCAATCGCACCACCGGCAACAGCGCTCAGCAGACCGTTGCCCGACAGATAACCCCAGACCGCGTCGCCCGACACGCCGCGTGCCGCGCCACCGGCCGCGAGCAGGTTGGGAAAGGGCTGGCCGGCGAGGTCCAGCACGCGGCATTGGGCGTCGATGTCGAGCCCGCCCTGCGTATGGAACAGCGCGCCTGTCACCTTGATCGCGTAGTAAGGGGCCCGCAATGGGCGGGCAAACACGCGGTCTTCAGTTCCGATTGAGCCGGGCACCGCTTGCGGATGGGCCAGCGTCGCCGCCAGCGTGCCCGCATCGCAGCCGATCAGCGTGGCCAACGAGCGCGCGTCGTCGCAGCGCTTCAGGGCACCCGCCGCTTCGGCGTCCCGGAAGTCGGGGAACGTGCGGGCGAGTGCCAGGATGGGCGCATCAAACACATCCCAGGCCACGCCACCGGGCTGGGCCAGCACCTGCACCGACGCCTCCGAATAGCCATGGGTTTCATCGTGAAAGCGCTGACCCCGCACGTTGAGCTGCATGCCGCCTTCCATCATCAAGGCCCAGGTGATCAGCGTGCCCTGCGGCACGGCCCACGAACCGTGGCCTTGATAGCCGTCCAGGTCGGCCAGGCGCGCGCCGAGGCCGCGGCCCCAGGCGATGGCGCTGCCGTCGTTGCCGGCGTGACCGGCAAACAGCGCGTCGCGCATGTCGGGCAGCAGCTCGCGCACCATGGCCGGGTTGCCGCCGAAGCCGTTGCAGGCCAGGATCAGCGCATCGCAGCCCAGATGCTCGATCTTGCCATCGGGGCGCTGGTAGCCGACACCGAGCACCCGGTTGGCGTCGGCGACCCACAACTCGCGCACGGTGGCCTCGGTCAGGATATCGGCCCCGGCGTCCAGCGCCGCGCGCTCAAGCTGCGCCATCAGCGCTACACCGGTCATCTCCGGCACGGTGTGCATGCGGCGCACGCTGTGGCCGGGGTAGAGAAAACCGTCCTGCACGACAAATTCGATGCCATGCATTGAGGCAAGCATGTCGATAACGGGTCCGACACGCCCGGCATAGGCAGTGACCAGATGCGCTGCGGCCCGGCCCCTGGTCTTGGCCGTGATGTCGGCGGCAAACTGCGCTGCGCTGTCGTCTAGGGCGGCCGCACGCTGCATCGACGTGCCCGCCGCCGGAATCAGACCCGAGGAGAGCGCGGTCGAGCCGCTGGGCTGCGCGTCGCGCTCCAGCAGCACGCACTCCAGACCGGCGTTGCGCAGCACGATGGCGGCCACCAGGCCGCAGGCACCGGCACCGACGATGGCCACCGGCACCTGCGGTGTCTGCGCCGGCATCGCGGTGGAGCGAACAATCGTCGGTCGCACAGAGGGCGCAGGGACGCTCATGCCGTCGGGCGATGCAGATACTGGCCGCGTGGCTTGCCGACAATCTGACCGTCCTCAAAAATCAGATGGCCGCGCAGGAAGGTGGCGTCGACGCGGGCCGACATTTCCAGGCCCTCGAACGGCGTGTAGCCCTGGGTCGATGGCGAGTTCTTGGCCGCTATGGTCCAGCTCCGGGCCGGGTCCACCAGCGCGATGTCCGCATCGAAGCCTTCCGCGATGTCGCCCTTGTGGTTCAGGCCGTAGCGCTGCGCCGGGTTCCAGCTCGTGACGCGGGCCATGTGGTTGTAGCCCATGCCGCGGCGCGTGCCCTCGCTGACCAGCGCGGGCAACAGGTACTCGGTGCCTCCAAAGCCGCTCTTGGCCATCCAGATCTTGCCCAGGTAGTTGCCGCCGTACTGCTTGGGCAGTTTCATTTCGTGGCGGCAGCAGGCGTGGTCGGACACGATCCAGTCCAGCTTACCGGCCAGCAACGCGTCCCACAAAAACTCCACATCCTCGCGCGGGCGAATCGGCGGGTTCACCTTGGCCAGTTCCGCAGCCTTCGAGTGAATGTCCAGCATCAGGTGGCCGATGGTCACCTCGCGCCTGAAGTCGATGTGCGGGAAGACCTCGGCCATCATCATTGCCGCCTGCACCGCTTTGCGCGAGCTCAGATGCAGCAGGTTGATATTGGGCAACGCGGCCTCATTGGCCAGGTAACTGGCGATGAACACCGCCAGGCCTTCCGAATGCTGCGGGCGCGACGCGCTGTAGGCAGCCAACCCCTTGAGCGACTTGTCCTTCTCGACGATCTTGGTGTAGGCCGTCATGATCTCGGCGGTCTCGCAGTGCAAGGAGAGCGAGATCTGCTTCGCGCGTTCTGGCATCTGCTCGCGCGCCGCCTGGACGGCGCGCATGATGAACTCGAAGTGCGCCAGGTCGTAGCGCTCGTCCTTGCCGATCATCAGGAATTCGCGCTGGCTGTCGGACGCGCCGTGCAGCCCGTGCGAGCCATAGAACATGAAGATCTTGAAGCTGGAGACGCCGTGCTTTTTGATCAGCATCGGGATCTCCTCGATGTGCTTGCGGTCCATCGGCGCCAGGTGGTAGCCGTAGTCCACATGAAAGCGCCCCTTCGACGTCTTCAGCACCTCGGGGAAGAACTTGCTGTACGGGCCGCCCTTGTTCATGTAGTACTGGCCGGTGCGGAAGTAGTTCAGGCTGGACGTGACACCGCCCATCGCTGCCGCCCTGGATTCGCTCACCGCGTCTTCTTCCAGCGGCGAATAGATGCCGCTGTGCATGTGCGCATCGACCACGCCCGGAAACGCCAGCCGGCCCCGGCCGTCATGCACGGTCTTGGCCAGCAGGGGATCGATGCCAGGCGCCACGCGCGCAAACTTGCCGTCGGCAATCGCAATGTCGGCCTCGTGTACGACGTTGCCATGGGGCCGGACGACGCGCACGTTCTTGAGCAGCAGGTCATAGAGGGGTTGGGTCATGGAATACTCCTTGTGGTGTTAATTGGGTTGTCGTTGCTTGAGCAGGTTCAGCAGGCCGCCGGCACGCACCATGGCGAGCAGGAAGTCGGGCACCGGTTCACAGATCAGCTTGCCATGGGCAGCCGAAATCACGTCAAGCCAGCGCGGGTCGATGCAGACCCGCTCTTCGTCCTGCAGCAATTCGGCCTGCGGGCAGGTCAGCAGCAGCAGCCCGACATTGAAGGCGTTGCGAAAGAACAGGCCGCTGTAGGACGGCGCGATCACGGCCGCTACGCCCAGGTGGACCAGCGCGGCGGCGGCCTGCTCGCGCGACGAGCCGATACCGAAATTGGGGCCAGCGGCAATGACGTCGCCGCGCCGCACCGCGGCTGCGAACTCGGGACGCACGGATTCAAGGCAATGCGGCGCGATGCAGTCAATGCCCAGCTTCATGTAGGC
Organism: Burkholderiales bacterium; assembly: GCA_038208175.1. Lineage (GTDB taxonomy): Bacteria > Pseudomonadota > Gammaproteobacteria > Burkholderiales > Burkholderiaceae_C > Rhodoferax. The sequence goes on along the minus strand of JBBQZA010000005.1, from coordinate 31,698 downwards.
ACCCGGCGCCAGCGCATCGGTGTCGATATCGGCGCCCAGTTTCCAGACGCGGTGTGGGCTGGCCCACACGCTTGCCACTTCCCCGGCATCGGCACTCGCCGATGACGCATGTGCTGGGCTCAAAATCCATCTCCCGGCACAAGCATCTCGCGCGGGTCGCAGATGCGGCCCGCCACAGCCGACGCGGCCACGGTGTAGGGCGAGGCCAGGTATACCTGCGTTGCGGCCGAACCCATGCGACCCTTGAAGTTGCGCGCGGTACTTGAGATCACCGTGGCCGCGCCGCTCAGGGCATCGCCGTAGCCGGCGCAGGCGCCGCAGGCGGTGGCACCGATTTCAGCGCCGGCCTCAAGCAGCACCTGCATCACGCCCTCGCGTTCGGCCGCCGTCTGGTCGTGCCGGCTGGCCGGCGCAACGATGAGGCGCACGCCGCTCGCTGCGCGGCGGCCACGCAGCACGCTGGCGGCGGCGCGCAGGTCGTCGAGCTTGGCGCCGGTGCAGGCGCCGATGTAGGCGACATCGATCGTGGTGGCCGCAAACTGGTCCACCGCCTGCGCATTCGCCGGGCTGTGCGGTGCCGCTACCTGGGGCGCTAATGCCGCTGCATCGAAGCGATGCCGGGTCAGCACAGCGCCATCATCGGTGGCCCAGTGCGCAAGGTCTTGCACGGGAGCGCCGACCGCTTGCAACCAGGCCGCAGTGGTTTCGTCGGGCGCGATCAAGCCGGCTTGGGCGCCGAGCTCGGCGCTCATGTTTGACAGCGTCATGCGCTCCTGCATGCCAAGCGCTCTGACCGCCGGGCCGGCAAATTCAAGCGCCTGGTACTGCCCGCCGTTCATGCCGAAGCGGCCTATCATGTCCAGCATCATGTCCTTGGCGCTGACGCCGGAGCCGAGCTGGCCGTCCCAGACCATCTGGATGGTGTGCGGCACGCGCAACCAGATCTCGCCGGTCACGACGACACCCAGCATTTCGGTGCTGCCAATGCCGAACATATAGGCGCCGAAGGCACCGCCGGTGGGTGAATGCGAGTCGCCGCCGACGCAGAACATCCCCGGCCGGATATGCCCACCCTGCGCCACCACCACGTGGCAGATGCCCTGGCTGTCGTACACATGAGGCAGCGCCTGCTCGCGCGCCCAGTCACGCGCAATGCGAATGATCTTGCGCGACTCGTCGTCGCGCTCCGGCACGTAGTGATCCATTACCAGCACCACGCGCGACTTGTCCCAGATCTGCGCGCCCAACTGCTCCAGCATCGGCTTGAGTCGGCGCGGGCCGGATGAGTCGTGAAACATGGCCAGATCGACCCGGCAGGTCACGATCTCACCGGGCATCACCGACACTCGCCCAGCCGCGCGCGCGATCAGCTTTTGTGCCAGGGTCTGCGCAATGGGCGGCTGTGTTGTCATGCGGGTCCGGCTCTCATCGAGGATCAAAGGCCCAGGTAAGCGCGGCGCAGCTCGTCGCTGCCGAGCAGTTCGGTCGGCAAGCCCGAGAAACGGACGCTGCCGTTTTCCAGCACATAGGCCCGATCGGCAATTTCGAGCGACTGGCCCACGTTTTGCTCCACCAATAACACCGCCAGGCCGTCTTCGCGCAGTCGGCGGATCAGGCTGAACATCTCGTCCACCAGCAAGGGCGACAGGCCCAGCGAGGGTTCATCCAGGATCAACAGGCGCGGCTCGGCCATCAGGCCGCGGCCAATCGCCAGCATTTGCTGCTCGCCGCCGCTCAGGGTGCCGGCCAGTTGCCCCAGACGCTCCTTGAGCCGGGGAAAAATGATGAACACCTTGCCAAGGTTGACGGCGCGGCGCTCACGCGCCCGGGTGAAGGAACCGAGTTCCAGGTTTTCCAGCACGCTGAGGTTGGGAAACACCTTGCGCCCTTCCGGCACCTGGATCAGGCCGGCCTTGACCACGTCGCGGTAATGGGCCCGGCTCAGATCCATGCCGTCGAAATGCACGCTGCCGGCCCACGCCGGATAGATGCCGCAGACCACGTTGTTCAGTGTCGACTTGCCGGCGCCGTTGCTGCCCAGCAGCGCCACGGTTTCACCGGCCTGAACCATGAGGTCTACGCCGCGCAGAACTTCGACCTGGCCATAGCCGCCGCGCAAACCCCGGATTTCCAATAATGCGCTCATGCCGCAGCCCCTGCCAACGCAGCGGCGCGCAGACGTGCCGCCGTGCCGTGCCCCAGATAGGCTTCCACCACGCGTTCGTCGGCGGTGACTTCAGCCGGCGTGCCCTGCGCAATCAGTTGGCCTTGCGCCAGCACCCAGACATGCTGCGCCAGGTTCATGACCGCCTGCATCACGTGTTCGATCATCAGCACGGTCACGCCGCTTTGCGCGATGCCGCGCACCACCGGGATCATCTCGGCAATTTCCTGCGGGTTCAGCCCGGCCAGCACCTCATCCAGAAGCAACAGCCGGGGCCGCGTGCCCAGCGCGCGCGCCAGTTCCAGCCGCTTGCGGCCGGCCACTGTCAGGCTTGATGCCAGCTTGTCAACCTGTGCCGACAGACCGACACGCTGTGCCACCTGTTCAGCCTGACTCAAGGCGCTGCGCCGGTCCTTGACGTGCAAATGCAGGCCGACGGCGATGTTCTCCCGCACAGTCTGCGTAGCGAACGGCTGCACGATCTGAAAGGTGCGCGTCATGCCAAGGCGCGCGTTCAAATGCGGGGCGCAGCCGGTAATGTCATGCCCGTCAAATTGCACCGTGCCGCTGTCGGGCTTCAAAAAACCCGACATCAGCGCAAACAGCGTGGTCTTGCCCGCGCCATTGGGGCCGATCAACGCCGTCAGGCTGCCCTTTGGCACGTCCAGGCTAACGTGTTGTACCGCCCGCAGGCCGCCAAAAGACTTGGACAGGTTCCTGAGCGACAGCAGCGAATCAGCCACGGCGCCTCCGGCCATTTTTCCAGAGCGAGCTGGCCGTTGCGCCCAGGCCCCCGATGCCGCGTGGCATGAACATCACGATCAGCACCAGCACCACGCCATAGATCACCATGTTGATGCCGGGCAACTGTCCGAACAGGTTGCGTGTCAGATCCCCCAGCACATGCAGCGCCAGCGCGCCCAGCACCGGCCCCCACAGCGTCCCCAGGCCGCCGACGATGGCGGCGACCAGCGCCTCAATCGATGTGCCGGGGCCATACGCAATGGCCGGATCGATGTACTGGAACACCTGCACATAGAAGGCGCCGCCCGCGCCCATAAAGCCGCCCGACAACGCAATGGCGCCGAGCTTCACGCCGAAGGGGCTGACGCCGATCGCGCGCGCCGCATCCTCGTTGTCGCGCACGGCCTGCAGGTAGGCGCCAAAGCGTGAGTGCTTGAGCCACCAGGTCAGCAGCAGGGCGGCCGTCACAAAGGCCAGCACCAGATAGACATAACCCTTGCGCGAGGCAAACTGCATGTTGGCAAACGACTCGTGTAGGGGCAGCATCAGGCCCACCCCGGCGCCGGTGAACGGCACCGACAGCGCCAGGATGCGAAACACCTCGGCAAACGCCAGCGTCACCAGCGCGAAATACGAGCCCTTCAGGCCATAGCGGAAGCACAAGGCCCCCAGGGCCACGCCAATCCCGGCGCTGCCGACGACCGCCATGAACAGGGCCAGCCAGGCATTGAGTCCGCCGTGCAATTGCGCCATGGCCTGCAAGTAGGCGCCGGTGCCAAAAAACAGCGCATGGCCAAAGGAAAACTGCCCGCCAAAGCCGCCCAGAATGTTCCAGGCCTGGGCCAGCAGGGCCGCATACAGCGCCATCATGGCAAAGTTCAGCACGACACCGGAATCCGTCATCAGCGGGATGCTGGCGACCAGCGCGGCAAACAGAAAAATGCCTGCCAATTCCCTGCTGCCGTTGCTCACGCCTTGGCTCCGAACAGACCTTGCGGGCGAAACAGCAGCACGGCAATGAAGATGGCAAAGATGCCGATCTGCCCGAGCGACTCACCCAGGTACAAGCCACCCAGCGACTCCACCACACCGATCAGCAAGCCGCCGAGCAAGGCACCGCCAAAGCTGCCCATACCGCCCAACACCACCACGGTGAAAGCCACCAGCACAAAGCCGCCGCCCACCTGCGGGTTCACGTAGTAGGCGGGCAGCAGGAAACAGGCCGCTGCCCCCAGGCAGGCCAGACCGATGCCAAAGCTCATCGCGTACACATGGTCGACGTCGATGCCCATCAGCTTGGCGCCGTGTTTTTCTTTGGCGACTGCGCGAATCGCGCGGCCCAGATCGGTCTTGCCGACGGTCCAAAGCAACAAGCCCGAGACCAGCAGGGCGCCGGCGAAGGCCACCAGTTTGGGCAGCGCGATCCTGGCCGGGCCAATGGCGACGGTGGTCAGCGTGTAGGCGGTATCTATCGTCCGCGTGTCGGACTTGAACAGCAGCAAGGCTGCGTTCTCCATGACGATGGATAGCCCCAGCGTCACCAGCAGGATGTTTTCGTCTTTGCCGTGGCTGGCCCGGTTGATGATCAGGCGCTGCAAGGCGTAGCCCAGCACGAACATGCCGGGTACCACCAGGGGCAGCGCCAGATAGGGGTCGACGCCCCAATGCTCCTTGAGCAGGTAGACGGCGTACATGGCCAGCATCAGCGCCGCTCCGTGGGCAAAATTGATGATGTGCAGCACACCGTAGATCAGGGTCAGTCCGAGCGCGATCAGCGCATAGACCGCCCCGGTCGTCAGGCCATTGAGCAGGGACGAGAAAAGAATTCCGGAATCAAACATCCTGGCGGGCAGGCGCTTCAGGCCTTGAGCGGAAACACCGGTTCAACCTCGCGGTAGTCGCGCGGGACGATAACCTTGATGTCGTTCTTGAAGACCTGTGTCATCAGCGGCTGGGCGCCGGTGTTCTGGCCATTGACAAACTTGGTTGCGCCGTAGGGCATGATGTGATCGGCAAACGTGCTCTTCTCCAGCGCCGCAATGATCGCCGCCCGGTCGGTCGACTTCGCGTGCTCGATGGCGTCTGCCAGCAGGTGCATGGCGGTGTAGGTCATGAACACTTCGTAACTGAAGAACAGGCCCTTGGCCTCGACCCGCTTCCTGAGTTCCACCGAGCGCCGGTCCTTCGGGTTGAACCAGTGGTTGCAATCGATGATGCCGTTGGCCGCTTCCGGGAACTCCTTGACAAACTTGTAGCTTGAGGCGGCCCCGCCCAACACCGAATAGATCGCCTTGGGAGCAATTTTTTGCTGCTGCATGGTGCGCACCAGCAAGGCGTATTCGTTGTAGTAGTTGGCGGGTATCACGATGTCGGGGTTGACGGCCTTCATGCGCAGCACGATGTTGTTGAAGTCGCGCGTAGGATTGGCGTGCTTGATGACCTCCTTGACCTCATAGCCGTAACCGGGCAATTCGCGCGCCAGCAGGTTGGCGGTTCCGGTGCCGAACAGCGACTCCTCGTGAATGATCATCACCGTGCGTGCCGGCTTGCCGGCGGCCGTGTTCAGCACATGCAGGTTGGCGATGGCGATTTGCGCGCACTTGGTATAGCCAGGACCAAAACGGAAGGTGTTTTTCAGGCCGCGTTCCATGATCTGATCCGCCACCCCGACATCGACGATGTGCGGCAGGTTGTATTTGGCCGCCGCCTGCGTCGTCGCCAGGCAGATCGCAGAGGCAAAGGCGCCGACCACGACGGACACGCCCGCTTCATTCATTTTCTCGACCTCGGCGGCACCGGCTTGCGGTTGCGACTGTGCGTCGCCGAGCAGCGCTTCGAGCTTGGCGCCGCCCAGCGACTTGATGCCGCCCGCCTTGTTGATGTCCTCGATGGCCATCAACGCGCCCTCGCGGCACTGCTGACCGGAATAGGCCAGCGCTCCGGTGACCGGGTGCAGGACACCGACCTTGACGCTCTTGGGCTGCGCTCCCCCGACCAGCGGAAAGGCCAGCGCCGAGGCGGCAGCAGCGGAATGGGATATGAAGTGGCGACGTGTACTCATGGCGTTCTCTCCGGTGATTAATGAAATTGAGCGGACAACTCTTTGCTGACCCACACCTTGGCGTCGATGCTGCCAACGCGCGACAACTGCATTTCGTATTCGTACCGGTCCGGGCGGTACAAGCCATGCAGCCATTGAATCGGGCGCTCCTGGTCGTCGTAGATCAGGCGCCGCACAGCCAGCAAGGCCGAGCCGACCGCTACGTCAAGATGTCTGGCCACCTGCACATCGGCCAGTCGCGCCGAAATGGTCTGGTGTGCACGGCCGACCGTGACGCCCGATTCTTCCAGCAGCAGCAGAATGGGTTTTTTAGCCAGTTCACGGCGACCGAATTTGCAGGCGATGTCTTGCGGCACATAGGTCGTGATATGCGACAGCGGGCCTTCCAGGGTGCTGCGCACACGCACGGCTTTTTGCACCAACTCGCCCACCTTCAGTTGCAGGGCATCGGCGACGCTGGCAGAGGCCTTCACGACCTCGACATCGAGGACCTTGACCTTGGTCTTCAAGCCCATGCTGACCAGGTTCTCAAGCAAACCCGTGAGCTGAGCGCGTTGTGCGCCTTCGCCAAACGTTGCGGACTTCGGTGCAAGGAGGTCCAGCGCACGTGTGCCGCGTCCCGGCTCGCGCGCGATCAGGCCTTCCGCAGCCAGTTGTTCCAATGCGCGTCGCACCGTCACGCGCGCAACTTCAAACTGCTTCATGAAGGCCAGCTCGCCGGGCAGCCCCTGGGCAAACCGGCCTTCGTGCAATTGCTCGCGCAACACCAGGTAAATCTGGTGGTACTTGGGGACGCGCAATTCCTGTGGCATGAGCGCATCCTAAGAACAGTCCTATTGTTCTGTCAATAGGACATTTCATTTATCTTTGCCGTCTCAGGGTTTTCACCGGGCTGCGCCGGCGTGCATGCCGCACTCCATGCCGTGTTGAGACTGCCCCAGCCGGTTCGTTGCCGCCCGGTTCCGGCTGCGCTCACGGCGCAGTGGGCTGCGCCAGGTACAAGTGCAGGGCGCGCAGGTCGGTGTCACTCATGGTCTTGAGCGAGGCGAAAGGCATCACAGCGATGGCGCTGCCGTCGGCGCGCTTGCCGCTGCGCATCATGGCGATGAAAGCTTCCACGTCCTTGTAGCGAGGCATCACGCTGCCTTCGCCGAGGGCCAGGCGCGCGGCGGTCGGCCAGTCTGGCGGGGCGCCAACGATCTTGCCGCCCCGCAGGCTCGCACCGTGGCAACCGGCGCACATTTGCACGACATAGCGGCCGTGCTCGATGGTCACGCCCTCGGACACGGCCTTTGTCGGGGGCAGACTGTGGTCGATCTTGGTCACTGCCTCGGGGATGCGGCCCAAACCGTACATCACGCGGCCGGGCAGCGGCAGTTGGATGATGCCATCCTCTTGCCCGGACTGACGATTTGATTTCGTGGCAGGCAGCCTGCGCTTTTCCAGCACTTCAAGCGCCGCTTCATTAAGGGGAACGGAATGCGGTCGGCCGTTCTTAGGGTCAGTTGCCGACACCCACAAATGTTGACGCTCAAGGCCGATCTGCTTCCATTGCAAACGCGTCATGTCTGCGAGGTGTTCCGGCAACTCTCGCTCCACGCTGCAGCCGACCGATATCAAACAGCTGGTTCAAGACAGCATCACCTTTTGCCACCAGAGTATTGCCATGCATCATGCCGTGGATTCTGTGGCGCCTGAGCAGAAGGTCATGCTCAGCGTCACCGACTCGGGACCCGGGTTTGGTAGCGAGACGGCAGCCAAACTGTTCAAACCGTTTTTCACAACCCGCTCCAACGGCACCGGGCTCGGGCTTTCGGTGGCCCAGCATATCGCCATGAAGCACGGTGGCGTGGTTCTTGCTGATAACCTGATTGAAGGCGGCGCCAAGTTCAGTGTCTGGCTGCCGATGATCACACCATGAAGTCCAAAATACTCCTTGTCGATGACGACCCGTACACGCGCAGGCTGTTCGAGAACCTGTTTCGGGTCGGTGACATCGAACTTGTCAGCGCGACCAGTGTCGCTGAAGCCCGTCTTGCGTTTGACCAGAGCGATTTCAACCTGGCAATTCTTGATCAACGCCTACCCGATGGCAACGGCCTCGACCTGTTTGCCGAAATGCGCAAGCTCAGGCCACGACAAACGGCGCTGATGATCACCGGGTACGCCGAGGTGCGCGACGCGATGCGGGCGGTGCGTGAGGGCTTGTTTGACTACCTGACCAAGCCGTTCGAGAACCTGGAGGAACTCGAAGCAGTCGTTGCCAAAGCTCTGGAGATGGACCGTGCGTACCGTGAAATCGCGGATCTGCGGGAGATATTGACCTCACGCTCTGGCGCTCCGATCATCATCAGCCATTCCGTTGCGATGGAAAAGCTGCTGGTGCAGTTGCGCCAGGCGGCTCCGCTCGATACCACCGTGCTGATAGAGGGCGAGAGTGGAACCGGCAAGGAAGTGATTGCCAAGTTGCTCCATTCATTAAGTGGGCGTGCGCGTGGACCGATGAAGGAGCTCAATTGCGGGGCCTTGTCGGAATCGCTGATCGAAGCCGCTTTGTTTGGCTACGAAAAAGGCTCTTTTACCGGAGCCGTCAAGACCACGGCGGGTTATTTTGAGGAGGCCAACAACGGCACCATCTTGTTGGATGAAATCGCCGATATGAGCCCCAAGCTGCAGGTCAGTTTGCTGCGTGTGCTGCAAGAGGGCACGTTTGTGCGGATCGGCAGCACGGTGCAGCGCCCCTCCAATTTCCGGCTCATTTGCGCCACCAACAAACCCCTTGACCTGGAAGTCGCCGCCGGTCGTTTTCGTTCCGACCTTTACTACCGCATCAATGTGGTTCCGCTGCGCGTCCCGCCGCTGCGCGAGCGCCGGGACGACATTCTCCCTTTGGCGTTGTTCTTTCTGGACCACTTCAACCGCAAATTCAACAAAGCTGCAGGGCCCCTGCAGCCTGACGCTATCGCGACATTGGAAGGGGCACACTGGGCCGGCAATGTGCGCGAACTCAAACACACCATAGAGCGTGCCGTGGTCATCAATGCGGGCGGGCCGATTGCAGGCGTTGACCTCGGGATTGCCAGCGCCGCATCAGATGCCTTTCAGTTGCCGACACAGGCATTGCCCCACCGCGAGGCGCACCTGCGGTTTGAGCGCAGCTATTTTTCCACTCTGATGCAGCTCGCCGGTGGCAATGTGTCGGAGGCGTCTCGTCTTTCCGGTGTCGCGCGGCAGAACATTTATGGCCATCTGGAGCGTGCCGGAGTTGTCATAAAATCATGACATGTGTCACGATTTTACGATGACACATTGACAAACCGTCGTTGAAAACCTGACTGCAATGCCGACTTTGCCCCGTAAATTCACTGATCTCGCCAGGAATTGGCTTCATTCTTGTTGGCACGCAGTTTGCTGCTGGAAATAAGAGAGCTAAAGAGCCTGTCTTGATTCTGTCTCAATGGTTTATTACTCGAAAAGGAAATCGCTATGAAGAAAACTGTATTGGCCCTGAGTTTGGCCATGCTGGGTATGGGAGCGGCCACTGCGGCTGACCCGGCCAAGATTGACTGGAGCAAGATAACCCCTACCAAAATCGGCGTGTTCTACCCCGGGCAGTCTTCCTATGAATGGCTGCGCAGCAAGGGCCACCGAGGCGCCGGCAAAGTCAAGAATGGAGAAGCTTGCGTCGTCTGTCATGAGGATCCGAATGTAGAAAAGGATCTGGGCAACAAATTGGTGAAGGCCGGCGCGCTGGAGCCTGTGCCGGTGACTGGCAAGTCTGGCTACAAGGATCTGGGTGTGCAAGCCGCCTACGACGACAAGAACGCCTACTTGCGCTTCCAGTGGAAGACCGACACCCCCCACGCTGGCTCCGAACACCAGTACCTGCGCTTTGATGGCAAGGAGTGGAAGGTCTGGGGTTACCCCAAGCTGGATAAGGTCGTGCAGGAAGGCAAGCAGCCCGGCATCTATGAAGACCGCATGTCGATCATGATCGATGATGGCAAGGTTTCCGGCTTCGCCGCGCAGGGTTGCTGGTTGACCTGCCACGATGGTCAGCGTGATATGCCCAATGTGGCCAGCAAGGAGGATGCAACGGCCAATCCCTTGCTCGCCGCCATCAAGAAGGGTGACTTGCGCAAGTATCTGCCCGACACCCGCAACGATCCATCAAACTGGAAAACCGGCAGGAGCGTGGAAGAAATCGCCAAGCTCAAGGCCGATGGCAAGTTTGTCGATCTGATCCAGTGGCGCGCCCACCGCAGCCACGCTGTCGGCATGGCGGACGATGGCTACGTGCTTGAGTACCGTCTGGGGGATGCCGGCAAGGATATGTTCAGCGGCAACGCCGACAAGGCGACCCATCAGCCCAGGTTCATGTGGGATGCCAAGAAAGTCGGCTACAAGTCCATCACGGCTGACCAACTGCGCAAGGGCGATCATTTTCTGATTCGCGAACAGAACGCTGTGCCGTTCGACCCGAATGCCGGATGGAAAGATGGCGACATGATCCCCGACTACCTCGTCAGCCGTGAAGATGCCAAGGGCTCGGCCGCCGACAACAACGCCATCGCCTCCTGGGCCAATGGCATGTGGACGGTGGTCATGGTGCGCCCGCTGGGCCTGACCAATGCGGACGACAAGACGCTGAAGGCAGGCGGTGTTTACAACGTGGGCTTTGCCGTGCATGACGACAACATAACCACCCGTGGACACCATGTCTCGTTTGTGAAAACGTTGGGTTTGGGCGCCAAGGCCGACATACAGGCCGTCAAACTGCCCTGATGCCGGATAGTTGAAATTGCAGGGCTGCCATTGCGGGCGGTCCTGCTTTCAAAGAATTCAAGTCAGCCTGCGCGGGGGACGCACCCACCAAAGACCGTGATTACGGCGACTCCAGCAATTCCACCAGTCGGCTGAAAGCATGCCGCACGGTGGCCGCGCGCACCGCTGCCCTGTCACCGTCAAAATGGCATTTCTCGGTGACGACCTTGCCCGGTACGGCGAAGCCAAACCAGACGGTGCCGACCGGCTTCGACGAGCTGCCGCCGGTCGGTCCGGCGACGCCGGTGACGGCCACTGCCACCTGCGCTTTTGAGTGCACCAGTGCGCCCAGCACCATGGCCCGTGCCACGCCTTCGCAGACGGCGCCGGCGCGGCGCAACAGCCGTTCCTCGACGCCCAGCATTTGTGTTTTTGCGTCGTTCGAGTAGGTCACAAAGCCGCGTTCGAACCAGGCGCTGGAGCCAGCCAGGTCGGTGCAGGCAGCAGCTATCAGACCGCCGGTGCAGCTCTCGGCGCTGACCAGTTTCAGTTCTTTTTTCAGCAGCAGGTCGGCCAGCGGGCCAGCGAGCGCAGCGGTTGGCGTCATTAAAAAAATCTCCAGGCGGCGATCACGAGCAAGGTACAGCCGGCCGCCACCAGGTCGTCCAGCATGATGCCAAGCCCGGCCTTCCACCAAGCTGCCGGGTCAGTGGCTAGATTGACATCATGAAATAATTTATCAGCCCAGCCAACCGGTCCGGGCTTGGCCGCGTCGAAAAAACGGAACAAAGCAAACGCCACCAGTTGGCCCCAGAACCCGGCCGGCGTCACCAGCCACAGCACCAGCCAAAAGGCAGCGATCTCGTCCCAGACCACGCAGCTCGGATCCAGCACGCGCAGGTTTCTGGCAGTCACCGTGCAAGCCCACCAACCGAGCGGCAGCGAGGCTGCGAGCACCCAGCCCCACTGCTGGTTATTCGTCCACGGCTGCAGGATCCAGAACACCAGCCAGGCCCATAAAGTGCCGACCGTGCCGGGTGCCAGCGGACTCAGGCCGGCACCAAAACCGAGCGCGAAGTAATGCGCCGGATGGGATAGCATGAAACGCCCGCTGGGTCGCACCGGACCCAGCGGCACGGGTCTGGCTGTCATTGTGTATTCAGGAACAGGTTGGCTGTCAAACATGGCGAGATTATCGCGGCGAGGGTCTGAAGCGCTCCCACCAGACGCTGGCGCCAGTGGCCATGCCGATGACGATGGCAATCAGAGGCATGCTGATCGCAGCGCCGACACCCAAGGTATCGTGTAGCCACGGCAGCGCGAGGCTGGCCAGGGCACCGGCGGTGAAGGCGCTTGCGACGACCAGTGCCAGTGTGTCGCGCCTTAGCCTGACGTAGCCGGTGCGCAGCCGCCGGAGTTCCAGTTTGTGCTCCAGTTCCAGCGCTGCTCGCCGGACCGCCAGGTCGCGCAAGCCCTCTCTCTGCAACGCTGCCATCAGCCGCGATCTGAACTCTGGCGGCACTGTTGGAGGCACAAGAGCCTGCCACAAAGCCTCGTGCAGCGGGTCAAACAAATTTTCAGTCATGGTGCATTCTCCTCATAGCCATAGAGTGGCATCGGCCACACCGCGCCGTTCCAGGGCTTGATGCAGCGCAGTGCAGGCGCGTTGCAAACGGGCCTGCGACTGGTCCAGCACAGACAGGCAGCGGTTGCGTGCAATGGCATAAATCCAGGTAGAAAAAGCGCCGGCGCGGGAATCGTATCGGCCGAGCGAACGCCAGACTCGCAGAAAAGTATCCTGGGCGGTGTCTTGAGCCAGCGCGGTATCGTGCAACATCGATACGCACAGCCTGAACACCTTGCTCTCATACTTCAGGGACGTGGCAAGTCCAGAAGTTCGCTTGACAGCAGCTTGCGCTGGGGTCTGATCTGGTTATTGGCAGGACTGGCCGTGGGCGCCGCCCTGATGATCAGGGGCGATGCCGAGCGAGCGGCCTGGGCCTTGCTACCGGTGGCGATTGGCTTGGCGCAGCTGATTTTTTATTCGATTGACCGCCGTGAAAAACGGGAGGCGGGCGCGTCTGCACCTGGCACAGGAGCGCCAAATTAAAGCGTGAAATTAGGCCTACCCGGGCCGCGCAAGCAGCACGCCCGTCATCAGCAGCAATACATAGACCGCGACGCGAAAGTGCTGTTCGCTCACCCGGTGGTGCAACCATTCCCCGAGGCCTATACCGGCTGCAATCACAGGGAGATAGGCCGCAACCATCGGCAGCGCGGGTTGCAGGCGGCCGTCCAGCAGGTAGGCCAGGGTCAGGGCACCATTCAGAATCAGCCAGACCGTGATCAGCGTGGCGCGAAAGTTTGCCTTGTTGAGCGCCAGTCCAGACAAGGCATAGACCAGCAGCGGCCCGCCTGATGCAAACAGCCCGTGTGTGACGCCCGCCAGACCGGTAAGAACGGTGTTGACCCAAGCGGGTCGTTTGGGCAAATGCTCGGCATGGCGCATGCGCCACAGCTCGCGTCCGGCAAACCAGATGACGAGCAGACCAAACAGTTGCCGCATGAGCACCGCATCCAGCACCGGTCTGATGAGGTAGCCGATCATGGTGCCCGTCAGCATGCCGGGCAGCACCACGCGGAGCAGCAAATGGAGATCGATGTGGCCGCGATGGCGCCACACCATGACAGAGCCCAGGCAAACGGACAGGGGAACCAGTATGGGTACCAGAATGTCGATTGGAATCAGCTGTGCGCCCAAAGCTAATGCGATGATCGTGCCACCGAAGCCGGTGACCGCTTCTACCGTGAAGCCTGCAAAAATGAAGGTCCCGATGGCGAACCAGACGACGTCCATGGCTTTGGATTATTGTGGTCCTAAGGGCGTGGGGTTTTGTGCTGCTGGCGGTCAACGTACCACTGCGCCAACCGCTCCATCAGCGCATTCACCTCGCCTTTCAGGCCCGGCTCGGGTGCATGTTGTCCGGCGTGCAGGTCGATTTCCTGCCCGCCCGCCTTGTACATCTGCACAAACATGTCCAGCACCCGTTGGCGCACCATGCCGCGCAAGGGAATATGGCTCAGCATGCCGTAGGTGGCGGCGCTGCCGCTGCGAGCCAGCTCGGGGTGTGCTTTGACGGTGGCCACGGCGTCTTTGAGGTCACGCAAGTACTGGTCCATCACTGGCAGATGGCCGGCGGTGATCATGGCGTGCAGGCCATCCGGGTTTTGCAGGCGGTTGATGTTCCAGCCCTTGACTTCGATCTGGTCGCCGACGGCAAAGATGTTGACTTCGGGTATGCGCGAGCCGTAGCCCAGCAGCGGCCCGCTGGGCTGGCCCATGACGTAGAGCTCGGGTAGGGCTTCGACCCCCTGGCGCATCTGGTCGAAAGCCTGGGTCGTACGCTCGGCCAGCTCGCAATAACCTGATCTGCCAAAGTGCTGCATCGCGGCCCATGCTGCGGCATAGGCGCCGCCAGGGCGGGTGCCGAGCAGGGCTGGCGACGCAAATACGCCACCGGGCCAATCCTGATAGACAAACATCTGGTGTTTGAGGTAGTCCAGGTTGCGGTAGCTGATGGTGGAGGCGCCCTTGGAAGCGAAGCCGTATTTGTGAACGTCGGCCGAGATCGAGGTCACGCCCGGCACGCGGTAGTCCCACAGCGGCAGCTTGCGCCCGTTCAGTTCCATGAAGGGCAGAATGAAGCCGCCGACGCAGGCATCCACATGCAGCGGGACCTTACGCTTCAAGGCGATCGCGCTGAATTCCTCGATCGGGTCGATCATGCCATGCGGATATTCAGGTGCCGAGCCGAGAATCATCACCGTGTTGCGGTTGATCAGCCGGGGCAGTTTCTTCACGTCGGCGCGCAGATTTTTGTCCAGCCGCAACAGCCGCACCTTGACCGTGAAATACTCGGCCGCCTTGAACCAGGCGACGTGCGCCGTGACCGGCAACACCATTTCAGGCCGGGTGACGCCGCGTGTGCGGGCCAGGTCGCGGTAGGTCTTGACCGCCAGCAGACAGCTCTCGGTGCCTCCGGAAGTGACGACGCCGCAGACCTCCGGCGTGCCATGAAACATCTCGGCGACGCCGGCAATGATTTCGTTCTCGAAGCGTTTCAGGCTCTTGAAAACGGTGGGATTGAGTCCGTTGGCGGATGAAAATTCGCGGTAGGCGTCGCCTTGGAAGTCGGCATAGTCTTCGTCCAGGTAGTACACCAGGCTCCACAAACGGCCCTCTTTGTAGTTCGGATCCTGGGCGCCATAGCCTTTCAACTCGGCCAGCACATCGGCGCTGGGACGGCCTTGGTCGGGCAGGGCGGTTTTCATGGTCGGGTCTTGTTGGATTTAGAACGACGGTAGAGCCACAGGGCCAGCACCAGCAGGACCACAGTCGGCACGATGATGCTTTGAAAACGATGAATGAGTTGCAGAATTTCTTCCCAGCGCCCGCCCACATAGCGAACGCCATATACCAGCAGCGGCAATTCCACCAGCGCTGCTGCCCCGTCGTAGACAAACAGATGACGGTAGGGCATCTTCAGCGAGCCCGCTGCCAGGAACAGTGCGGTGCGGATGCCCGGCATGAAGCGCACGACGAAGATATAGGCCGGGCCGTAGTGGCGCATGGTGGCCTGCATGGCCTCCAGCCGCGCCTCAGACACCAGGCGGGCCAGGAACGGCTGGCGCAGCAGACGCGTGCCAAAGCGGTGACCCCAATGGAAGACCAATGCATCGCCGCCAATCAAACCCAGCCAGGCCACAGCCATCAGGGGCACGGGCTCCATCACGCCCTTGAGCGTCAGCGCTGCAGCGGCCAGCAGCACGATGTCCTCGTTCATGGGCGCACCGATACCGCAGCCGAACAGCAGCGCAAACATCAGCGCGTAGGCGGGCAGGCCCTGCAGCGACTGCAAAAAGGGCCAAACGGATTCCATCATGGTGGATCGTCCGGGTACCAATGCGGCCGCGCAAAGTTCAAGCCGCAGGGCTCACCGATCGCTGGTCCCGGCGCACGGCGCGTCTTCTGCACCCGTACTTCGGTGTCACCGACCTGCACCCGGTAGTCGATGGTCTCCCCGAGATAGGCCTTGCGTGCAACCACACCGCGCACGCCGCCATCGCTGGCAAAGTCGATTTCGGTCGGGCGCGCCGCCAGCAGCGCAGAGCCCGCCGCCAGCAGCGCCGCGGGTGGCACTACATCCGCCGGCCAGGCGTAGGAGGCTCCCGCGATCTGCATGCCCGATGCTGTCAGCCCAGCCTGCAGAAAACAGGACAAGCCGATGAACTCGAAGACAAAGCGGTTCGCCGGTGCGCCATAGACCTCGATCGGTGTGCCGACCTGCTGCACCACGCCGGCGCGCATCACCAGGATCCGGTCCGACAGGGCCATGGCCTCCGACTGGTCATGCGTCACATACAGGATCGAAAAGCCGAAACGGCGCTGCAAGTCCTTGATCTCGAAACGCATCTCCTCGCGAAAATGCGGGTCCAGGCTGGACAGCGGCTCGTCGAGCAGCATCACGTCCGGTCGAATCGCCAGGGCCCGTGCCAACGCGACGCGCTGTTTGCCGCCACCGGACAGGTCGTCCGGGCTGCTGGAGGCCAGCGACAGCAAGTTGGTGTGCTTCAAGGCTTCTTCGGTGCGCTGCATGATTTCGGCTTTGGGCAGTTTGCGCACACGCAGTGGAAAGGCCACGTTCTCGAACACCGACAGATGCGGCCAGACCGCAAAGGCCTGGAACACCATGCCGAAATTGCGCTGCTCCGGCGGCAGGTAGTACTTCTCGCGCTTCGATGACAGCAGCCGCTCGCCGACGCGGATTTCGCCCTCGTCGAGGTCGTCAAAGCCAGCCACCATGCGCAAGGTGGTGGTCTTGCCGCAGCCCGACGGGCCCAGCATGGCGACGCATTCGCCTTTGGCAATCTGCAGGTCGAGCCGGTTCACCGCGGTTACGTTGCCGAAGCGCTTGCTGACCTGATTTAACTGGATGTAGCTCATGTCCGCTTCTTCATGCGCTGTTCTTGCCCGTGACCAAACGCTTGATCAGCACTTCACCGAGCACGATGATGATCAGGGCAATGCCGGCCAGAGCGGCGGAGTAGACGGTCTCGCCGTCTTCATTGAGGGTGTAGATGGCAACGCCGATGGTGCGCGTGGTCGGGCCGTACAACAACACCGACACCGTCAACTCGCGCAGAGCCGGCAGGAAGATCAGGAAGAACGCGGCCACCATGCCCGGGCGCACCAGCGGGATCACGATATCCCGCAGCGCCTGCCCCATGCTGGCGCCCGAGGCGCGCGCGGCTTCGACCAGTGAGTCGTGCACCTGCTCCAGCGCCGCCGAGTTGGCCTTGAGCGAGAACGCCATGTAGCGCGCGATGTAGGCCAGCAGAATGATCCACACCGTGTTGTACAGGTTGATGCCGTATTTGCCGCTCCAGGCCAGAATCACGCCCAGCGCAATCACCGAGCCAGGTACCGAGAACGGCAGCATGCCGAGAAACTCCAGAATCCCTTTGCCCGGTACTTTCATCTTGACGATGACGTAGGAAATGATGACGCCGGCAAACATGGTGATCAGGGCCGCCGACAAACCCAGGCTGATGCTGTTCCAGATGGCGTCGCGCGTGAGGTCCCATTCGAACAGGATGTGGTAGTAATTGGCCCAGGTCAAGTTGGCAGCGGTGAACGGCAGTCCATAGGTTTTGAGGCCACCGACCAGGAAGATGGTGGCGGTCGGCAACACGATCGTGAAGCCGATGTAGACCAGACAGAAGATGAACATCGGTGTGCGCAGGCCGCGCAGTTTCAACTCGGTCGGGCGGAAGCTCTTGCCGGCAATGATCTGGTAGCGGCCCTTGCGCAGAATGCGGTTTTGCAGCCAGAGAATCAGTGCCGCGGTTAGCACCAGCACGGTGGCCAGCACGGTGGCGCTGCGGATCGAATCAAAACTGCCGGCGCTCTGGTGGATTTTTTCGTAGATCAGGGTCGGGATGTTGTAGATGCCGGTCTCAACCCCGAGCACCGCTACCGTGCCGAAATGCGCCATCGAGTACAGCATGATCAGCAGCGAGCCCGACAGGATCGACGGCAGCACCAGCGGGATCGTGATCTTGCGCGTGATCGTGAACAGATCGGCGCCCGAGATGCGCGCCGATTCTTCCAGCGTCGGGTCCATGCGCTCGAGTGCGCCGCTGACCTGAATGAAAACAAAGGGGAACAGGTACATGGTCTCGACCAGGATGATGCCGGCGTAGGTATAGATGTCGAACACCGGTCCGTCAAAGCCGAGCACATCGATGAAAAAGCGATTGATGTAACCGGCGCGCGGCGACAGCAGCATCTTCCAGGCCAGCGCGCCAATGAAGGCCGGCAGCATGAAGGGCACCAGAAACAGCAGCTTCATGGTCTTCTTGAACGGCAGGTCGGTTCGCGTCACCAGCCACGCAAAGAAGGTGCCGACGAGGGTGCCTGTGACGGTCACGCCGGTCGCCAACACCAGCGAATTCAGCAACGCTTTGTAGGTCTCGGGTCTTTGCAACACCTTGACGACATCGGCCACGTTGAAGTGACCGTCGACCCAGAAGGCATTGAAAAAAATCAGCAGCATCGGCACCGCCACCACGATCAGCAGAATGCCCACCGACAGGCCGAACAGCAGATGCGGTGCACCGAAGCGGGAGACTGCTCTGCTGGTCGTCATGACCTAGACACTGGATGTGGCCTTGATGTTGCCGGCGAACCATTGCACCGCAGTCAGTCCAACGCGGCAGGCGTCGCCTTCGACAAACAGCAGATCGCGGCTCAGGCACTCGTGACTCGGCAAGGCGGCCCGGATCAGCGTGCCGGCGATATCGATCAGGTAGTCCACCTGCGCGCCCAGAAAGCTGGCGCGGCGCACGACGGCGGCCAAGCCGTCGCCGCTGCGCGAGAGCAGCACGTCGCTGGGGCGAAAGCCGACCGTGAGCTGCGCCGCCTCTATGTCGGGCGCGGGTCCGACCCAGGCCGCGCTGGAGCCACCCAGGTACAGCGCCGCACCATCGCGGCGCACCGGCAAAAAATTGGCGATGCCGAGAAAGCGAAAGACAAAGTCATCCGCCGGATGTTCGTAAACGTCTTCTGGCGCGCCGATTTGTCGTAGTGCGCCGTGTTCGTCCATCACTGCCAGTCGGTCCGAAATGCCGAGCGCAATTTCCTGGTCGTGCGTGACATAGAAAATGGAGATGCCGAGCTTGCGTTGCAGTGCCTTGATCTCGAAGCGCATCTCTTCGCGCAGATTGGCATCCAGATTGTTCAACGGTTCGTCCAGCAGCAGCAGGCGCGGCTCCGACACCAGCGCGCGCGCCAGGGCCACGCGTTGCTGCTGACCGCCGGACAACTGCGACGGTAGCCGACTGTCAAGGCCGGTCAACCCCACCAGATCGACCGCCCGCAGGGTGCGCTCAAGCAGTGCGCTGGCCTGGGTGCCCGAGAGTTTGAGCGGATAGGCCACGTTGTCAAACACGCTCATGTGCGGCCAGACGGCGTAGTCCTGAAACACCATGCCGAGGCCGCGTTGTTCCGGCGGCAGCATCTTGCCGCTGCTGGCACTGGCCACCGGCTCGCCGCCAATCGAGATGCTGCCGCTGTCAGGTTTCTCGAAACCGGCAATCAGCCGCATCAGCACCGTCTTGCCGCAACCCGAAGGGCCTAGCAGCGTGAAGCATTCGCCGTCATTCAGATCCAGTGACAGATTTGACAGAACGGTCTTGCCGGCGTATTGCTTGCTGACGCCCTCGATGCGTACGTTTGCCACGTCTCAGAGCCAGGCGGTCACTTCTGCATGATGTCGGTGAACTTCTTGATAGTGGCTTCCTTCTCGGCCATGATCGCCTGGTAGTCGATCTTCATGGCGCGTTTCATGGCGTCTTCGACCAGCGGCAACTTGAAGCGTTCCGGCACCTTCACGTCGGAACGGACCGGCAGCGTGCCTTCATTGGCGATCAGGGTCTGGCCCTCTTTGGACAGTACAAAATCAATAAATTTTTTCGCCGCCTCGACGTTCGGGCTGTTCTTGAAGATCGCAATCGGGCTCGGTATTACCAGCATTTCCGGCGGATACACCAGGGCCAGCGTGGCGCCCTTGTCGACCTTGTCCAGGGTGATGTAATCCACCGCCAGACTCGCCAGCAGATCGCCGGAGGCGGTGTCATCGACCACCTGACCGGAGCCTTTGCCCATCTTCGCGCCATTGGCGCGCAGGCCTTCAAAGTAGCTCCAGCCAAAAGCCTTGGACAGCACCGCGACACTCATGTAGGCGGTGCCGGAAAGGGCCGGGTTGGCAATGCCGTAGGCGCCCTTGAAGGCGGGCTTCTGCATGTCGGCCCAGGTCTTGGGTGCTTCCTTGATCAGGCGCGTGTTGTAGGCAATGCCCAGTGTGCCCAGCCGCACGGCGGTAAAGGAGCCGTCGTAGTCCGGCAACGGGTTCAGCAAGACCTTGATTTCTGCCGGAATGTAGGGCAGCAGCATGCCCTGCTTCTTCAACTGGTAGAAATCGGGTACTTCACTGGTCCACAACACGTCGGCCAGGATCTTGCCGGATTCGCGTTCGGCGGCAATCTTGGCCATCAGTTTGCCAGCCCCGGCAGACTGGAAATCGACCTTGACGTCGGGATGCTTTTTGACGAAGGCGGTTTTGAGATCGCCAACCATCGACTCCTTCATCGAGGTGTAGACATATAGTTTTTGCTCGGCGTTGGCGCCAGCGGCAAACAGCCCCAAAAGCGTTGTGGCGAGACAGAATGAAAGCAATTTACCAAAGCGCACGGCAAGCCTCCTCAAAGTGAGGGTCACATTATCACGGATTGCTGCGGGGTCGCCTGCCGGTGATCGCGGCGAATCAGTCGATAAGTTCAAACAACAACCAGACCAGTGCGGCGGCAATACCCGCCGGGATGCCGTAGCGCTCCAGCTTGGACACTGCATCACCGGCGATAACTTCGACCGGCACGGTTGTCAGTTCCAGAACCCGGTTGGTGACCGACGTTTCCAGCATCCGGGTCAGCGAATTCTTGCGTGCGGTGCTCATGACGATATGGTCGCAATGCAGGCGTTGCGCCGTTGCGGCAATCACTTCGGCCTTTCTTCCCACTTCGATGTGGGTCGTGTGCGGCACGTCGGCTGCATCGAGCATTCGGCGAATCGATTTCAGGGCTTGTTCCGCCTGGTCGCGGTGGAAAGCGTCGCGGGTCGTTCGACTCACGAACTGGGCGATGTGCTTCGAGAATGGCGTCTGGACATTCAACATATGAACTTCCAGTTTCCGGTTCTTCGCAAACTCACTGATGACGTGGCGCACCGCATAGCGCGAGTTGCGTGAGCCATCGACTGGAACAAGTATCCTGTCCATGACGTTTTCTCCTTCGTTAAATTTTCGTGCCGAGGATTCGACGATCCTTTGTTGCCTCAAGATGACGAGTCTGGCGCTGATCCGGGACTCGAGCCGACGGTGGTTTTCGACAAATCCAGACCAAAGCACGCTGAACACGGTCACGACGTAGATCAGCGGTACCGTCACCGCGTGGCGGGACAGGGCGTCCTTGAGATAGGGTTCGGAGGTCATCATCTTTGCCGCAGTGAAAGCCAGTACACCCGCGCCCAGGTAAACCAGTCCCGGAAAACGCTCGACGTAACGCAACAGGATGCTGCTGCCCCAGACCAGAATCGGGACACTGATGAGAAGCCCCATCACCACCAGAATGACACTGCCGTGAGCTGCCCCTGCCACGCCAAGTACGTTGTCCAGCCCCATGACCAGGTCAGCCACCACAATCGTTCTGATGGCGCCCCAGAACGTGCTCGCTCCCTGGATTTGGCTTGCGTCACCGTTTTCATGTTCGGGCAAAAGCAGTTTGTAGGCGATCCAGACCAGCATCGCGCCCCCCAGAAAAAGCAGTCCCGGAAACTGGAGCAGCCACACCACCGTCAGCGTCAGGACGCTGCGCACAAGAACCGCTCCGGCGGCCCCCCAGATCATGGCTCTACGCTGCAGATGACGCGGGACGTTGCGTGCTGCAAGCGCGATCACGATGGCGTTGTCCCCAGCCAGCACCAAGTCTATGAGCACGATCGCTGCCAATGCAGCGGCAAAGTTCATCGTGAAGAATTCCATGCTCGGGCTCCTTGGGCTTTCGTTCCACTGTTGCTTAGCGGCGCATTGTAGGCATGGAAAAATAATCCAACAAGTCGAATATGCT
Organism: Burkholderiales bacterium; assembly: GCA_038208175.1. GTDB lineage: Bacteria > Pseudomonadota > Gammaproteobacteria > Burkholderiales > Burkholderiaceae_C > Rhodoferax. The sequence continues at coordinate 9,724 of JBBQZA010000005.1, read as the reverse complement.
TACACTAACAATCGACTTTCTGGATGTATCGGGATGGTAAGCACACTGAACTACAAGCACTTGCGTTACTTTTGGGCGGTCGCCAAATCAGGGGCGATCGTCCGAGCCAGCGAACAGTTTTCGGTCGAAGCCGTTGGCGTTATCAAAACCCAACGCGGGTTGGTGCCAGGACTCCACGCCGATGAATGCTTCCCCTCATCCATCACAGGCCAGTGCTGACATGGCTCAGTCTGAAGCCCTGTTTTGACGCACGTCATGGGACGCCAACGCGTCCTTGTGGGGCGGCTACCTGCTGGAGTGGCGTCGTGAGTAATCGGACAGCTGGCGCTGCCGTCAATCCGGTCGGGATTCCAGACATTGTGCAATTCCTGAGGTAGCGAAGGCTGCTGCACTTGTCCCGGACGCGACCAAAGCAGCGCCTGGCATGGCAAAACACAAGTGTATCGGTCGGCATAATGTGGGCAGATCCACCACGAACAAGGCAGGCCAGCATGGAATTCGAGCATTCGGAACGCGCCCAAAACCTGATCACGCTGGTCGAGCGTTTCATGCGCGAACAGATTCTGCCCAACGAGCAGCTCTATTACGATCAACTGGTGCACAGCGACGACTTCCGCCAGTGGCGCGTACCACCGATCATGGAAGAACTCAAGGCCAGGGCCAAGGCGGCCGGTCTGTGGAACCTGTTCCTGCCGGACAGCGACTACGGCGCTGGCCTGGACAACCGCGATTACGCCGCGGTCGCCGAAATCACCGGGCGTTGCCCGATCGCGCCCGAGGTGTTCAACTGCAACGCACCCGATACCGGCAATATGGAAGTGCTGGTGCGCTACGGCTCGCCGGAACAGAAACAGCGATGGCTGGAGCCGCTGCTGGCGGGCCAGATCCGCTCCGGCTTTTCAATGACCGAGCCGGCGGTGGCCTCGTCGGATGCGACCAACATGAAAGCCACCTGTGAGATCGACGGTGACGATGTGGTGATCAACGGCCAGAAGTGGTGGACCAGCGGCGCCGGAGACCCGCGCTGCAAGATACTCATCTTCATGGGCGTTACAGATGCACAGGCCGCGCCGCACCAGCGCCACTCGATGGTGCTGGTGCCGATCGACGCCCCCGGCGTCAAGATCCTGCGCATGCTGCCGGTCTTCAACAGTCTCGATGAACCGCACGGCCACGCCGAAATCCTTTTCGAAAACGTGCGCGTGCCCTGCAGCAACATCATCTTTGGCCCCGGCCGCGGCTTCGAGATCGCCCAGGGCCGTCTTGGCCCGGGCCGCATCCATCACTGCATGCGCCTCATCGGCGCCTCGGAGCGTGCCCTGCAACGGCTGTGCGAGCGCGCCCTCGGACGGATTGCCTTCGGCAAGCCGCTGGTCGATCTGGGCGGCAACCGCGACATCATCGCCAACGCCCGCATGGCGATCGATCAGGCCCGCATGCTGACCCTGAAGGCGGCCTGGATGCTGGACAAGCGCGGGACTTTTGGCGCGCTGAACGACATTTCAGCGATCAAGGTGATTGCCCCCAATGTGCTGCAAAGCGTTGTCGACGCTGCCATCCAGATTCACGGTGGTGAAGGCGTGGCCGACCCGGAACTGATGCGACTGATGGGGATGGCGCGGGCGCTTCGCCTTGCCGACGGTCCGGACGAAGTGCATCGCCGCCAGATCGCCAAACTTGAGTTGTCGAAGTATCTGCGCAAGTAAGCATTCGGTGGTGCGCCTTTTGCGTTCAACGGTAAGGTCCGGTACCTTCATTGGCCGATCGCCTCGATCCCCGGCATCTGCCACTTGCCGTCAAGCAATTCCGACTTCGGCCAGTAGATGCGGGCAGTGAGGCTGAACGATCCTTTGGCCGACACTGGCAACCAGTTGCTTTGCTGGTCTGGCGCAGGTCGCTCAGCTTGCACGTAAAGGTCGAGTGATCCGTCGGCATTGTGTTTCAGAGGGTCGCGGTCGCCCAGCGCATAGCGATTCAGCGCATTGGCGATCAGGAAGCCATCGTCATCGTAGGCCGTCACCGACCAGAAGGCGCGCGAAGGCGGCAACTGCCCGGCAGCGAAATGCAGACGGTAGCGTTTGTCACCCCGCAACGGCTGTCTGCTGGCATCCTGCCGCGCATTCGGATAAACCGCGTCAACCGCCAGGTTGGCCCCCAGCCCATGCATGGCGACGACCGCGCGAAATCCATAGTCCTGGCCGTAGTTGCCGATATTCACCGGTGGCTGACGCCAACCGGCGCGCAAGCCCTCATCGCCGTCTGGCGCGGATTGCAGCTTGCGCTCGGCGATTGACCTGCCCAGGTCGATCAGACCGCGTTGCAGCCAGTTCCATTGCGCTGCTGGCTGGCCCAATTTCAGACCCAAGTCAGCCAGGCCCGCGATGGCATCATGGTCTTGCGCCGACGGCGGGTTGTCATGCATCAATGTCAGCAAGCGGCTAAAAAAAGCCGGGGAATCCAGTTCCCTGATCTGATGGAGCGGCGGTTTCGATGAAGCGGGTTTCGCTTGCAGCAGAGTCGACTCAACTCGTTTGCCTTGCTGCCATTGCTCGAGCGGCGTCAGGTAAAACTGCTTTTGCAGCGTGCGTACAAAAGGATAATCTGCGGCGCCATTGGTTTGAATTCTTCCCAGCAGCCAGGCCAGTCGGGTCGGCGAACGCAGCAGTTGTACGTCCGCCGGTACCGTACCTTGCCATTGCGGACCAACCAGAAGAAAACGTCCGGCGCCGCTCCCACTGGTGCGGCTGCCGATGCTGGCGTAGACATTGGTCCAGCCGTCCATGAACTGCATGACGTAATAGCGTTCGGTGGCCGGCACCTCGAACAGCAATCCGGCACCGGCCAGGTCGAGCCAGGCGATCGAATACAAGGTATCGACGTTGGGTCGGACGATGTCGCGAAAGCCTGCTTCCGGGAAGACCGGGATGTGCACCAGTTGGTTCGGTGGCGCAATGCTGTTGGCAAAGTTGTTGCGGGTGAGGTCCATCATCACCAGCGGATAACCATAGACATAACTGTCGGCACCCTGGCGCAACCAGTTGCGCTGACTGAACAGAAACAGGCTCGCGCCGAGCAGGACCATTGCGAGTCCCAGCAATGTCATTTGAATGCGTGACCAGCGGGCAAACAACTTCATGATCGAATCCTTGTTTCAATGGCGATCGTATTCGCCGCTTCGGCCGAGCCAGCCTGCGCATCGGTTTTCGAAGATAGCTCTGTTGTGCTGATAAGACAGTTGCGGTCGGAAAAACTGCTCGGGTTCAGGTGAAGGTGTTAAAAAATGGTTGGCATTCGAACTCTATCTGTGGTACCTTCATTCACGCTACACAAGTGTATGGTAATGCACGCTGAAGCTATGTTTGATACATTTGACACGCGCAATTCGCAAAAACCAAGGAGACAGCAATATGAAAAATAAGACCCAATACAGCAAAACGATTCTGGCGACCGCCGTAACTCTGGCGCTGGCCGTGATCACCACCAACGCCAGCGGCGCGGAGGGCTTCAAGACGCGCCAAACGCCGATGGGCATTTTCGGCGGCGAAATCGCGGCGCAGGCCGATCAGCCGGGTTTCTTCGGCACCGTCCTGTTGAGCTCGGTACGTATTGACAAAGTGGCCGGTGACGGCAGTGGTGGCGACGCCCAGTTGCCGGCGCGCTCGGCGCCGATTCCTGCTGCGCTTCCGGGCGGACCCTATACCGTGAGCGTACCTGCCAACACCTTCACCATCCACCACACTCAGACCAATCTGAATCTTGTCGGCGGCTATTTGACCGAAAGCGTCTATGCCGGCGGACGCATCGCGTTAGCTATCAATGTTCCGTACGTCTCGATGGATCGGACCTTCAGTCTCTCACCGATTACCAGCAGCGTGTCGCCGACACCCAGCTCGCCACCGATACCGGCTGCCGCGCTGCCGAGCGTGAAAGCAGGCATCGCCGGTGCGCAGGCGCAGATCGTTAGCGCCTACCAGACGCAAGTCCTGGCTTCACAAAACGCCAGTGTCAATGGCATCGGCGATACCGAGTTTTCAGCGGTCTGGATTCGTCACCAGGATCGCCTGAAAGTGGCTGCCGGTGTTTCCGTCTTTTTGCCCACGGGCGTCTACGACAAGACACGCGGCCCGAATCCGGGTTATGGCAACTTCTACTCGGTGCGCCCAGGCGTCGCGCTGACTTATTCACTTAATAAGGACCACAAGGCCGAGGCGTGGGACTCCGGCATCACCATTGCCGGCCGCTTTTCCATGATGTTCAACGGCACCAACAGCGATACCGATTACCGCACCGGCAATATCGCCTACGCCGAGGCGGCCATCGTCAAGGTCATGGGCGATTGGGCGATTGGTACTAACCTGATGCGAGTCCAGCAAGTGACCGACGACAGCGGCGCCGGTGTCGCTGCGGCTGGCTTCACCAGCCCGATGGCGTTGCGGGTCAACAGCATCGGACCTTTCCTGTCCTACAAGCTGCCGGGCAAGAATGCCGGTCTGAACCTGACCTACAGCCACAATTTTGATGGCCGCAATGCTCAGTTGGCAGACATTCTGCAATTGCGTTTCATCAGCACCTGGTAGCTGCCATCTTCCCTGGGCGCGGTGAAGACTGTGACGCCCAAAGAAAAAGAGTCGGCCGATGTCACTCAAGACACTATTGATGCCTGCAATCTCGCAGCGCATGCTGTCACGCGAACGCCTGCTCAAGCTGCGCGAGCGCGTCGAACGGTCGCGGATTGCGAGCGATCAGCGCCATCAGGTGCATTACTTTCATCAGGTCGATGATCCTTACAGTGCGCTCTTGGCCGCCTGCCTGCCGCAATTGCGCCTGCGTTACGACATCGACCTCGTGGCGCACGTGGTCGGACCACCGACCGATGACGCGGCACCCGAGCGCGCCAAGCTCATTGCGTACAGCCGCCGTGATGCGCAATTGCTGGCGCAGCACCATGCGTTGAAGTTTGTTGATCCGCAGGCGCAGTCGGCTCCACAAGCGGTTGATCGTGCAACAGCATTGTTGGTCGCAGCGATAGGTCAGGGTTGCTTTGTCGAGGTGGCTGGAAAGGTCTCGGACAATCTCTGGCAAAGCGCAGAACAGCTGATGAACGGCGCCCACGGTGGTAGCACGTTGCAGCCGGCCAATAACACGGCGGTGCGAGCGCACCTGGCGGAGGCTGGCGAGTTGAGGAAACGCCTCGGCCACTATCTCGGCGCCACCCTGTTCTATGGTGGCGAATGGTACTGGGGCATCGACCGCCTTTACCACCTCGAGCAGCGCCTGCAGGATCTGGGAGCACAGCGCTCGGGTGTCAGCGGCCTGATGTTCCCGCCGAGCAAGGATTTGCTCGCGCCGGTACAGCTTGCCAAGCCACCGCTGATCGAGTTCTTCTTCTCCTTGCGCAGTCCTTACTCGGCCATCGTGACGCCGCGCTTGTTTGAGCTCAGTCGCCTGACCGGTGCACGGGTCAGACTTCGCTTTGTTTTGCCGATGGTAATGCGCGGCTTGCCGGTACCGGGCGCGAAAAGAAGTTACATCAGCCAGGACGTGGCGCGTGAAGCCTTCTTCAGAGGCATCCCTTTCGGGCGTGTCAATGATCCGGTCGGTCGCCCGACGGAACGCGGGTTGTCACTCATCCCCTTCGCCGAAAGCCGGGGCAAGGGACAGGCCTATCTGCTTTCCATCCAGCGCGGCATCTGGGCCGAAGGCATAGACCTCGGTAGCGACTCGGGCTTGCGCCACGTGGTCGAGCGCGCCGACCTGTCCTGGAGTGAAGCGCGCCTGGCCTTGCAGGACGAAGCCTGGCGCAAGACCGCCGAAGACAACCGTGCCGAGCTATTCAGCCTGGGTTTGTGGGGCGTGCCGTCGTTTGGTGTCGGTGAGGTCGCGATCTGGGGGCAGGACCGTCTCTGGGTGGTCGAAGAAGCGCTGGGCCTTTGATGGTTCCATTCAAGTTGAAGAGCGTTTGCATCATCGCCCTGACCTTGGGGTTGAATGCACCGGCGAGTCTGCTCGCTGCCGACCCGGTACGGCCCAACATCGTCGTGCTGGTGGCAGACGACTGGGGCTTCACCGATGTCGGCTCTTTTGGCAGCGAGATTGCGACGCCGAATATCGATGCCTTGGCGCGACAAGGCATCCGTTTTACCAACTTTCATGTGGCGGCTTCCTGCGCACCGACGCGCTCGATGTTGCTGACCGGCGTTGACAACCACCTCAATGGCATCGGCAATCTGTGGGAATCCATGCCGCCCGAGCATGTTGGAAAGCCGGGTTATCTGGGCTCGCTCGACACCAACGTCGTGACCGTCGCGACGCTGCTGCAGCAGGGCGGTTACCGTACTTACATCTCGGGCAAATGGAACGTCGGCACCGAACGGCACAATCTGCCGGATCAGCGCGGCTTCGATCGCTCGCTGATACAGGGCGACACCGGCTCCGACAACTGGGAACCGCACAAGCGCTACCTGCCGCATACGGACAAGGTGCACTGGTTCGAAGACGGCAAGGAACCGGTCATGCCCGCTGACTATTACTCGTCGGAATTCTTCGTCGACAAGATGCTGGGCTATCTGAGAGCTGGCGAGAAAAGTGGCAAACCGTTTTTCGCCTATGTCGGCTTCCAGGCCAACCATACGCCGGTGCAGGCACCGCGTGCCTTCATCGACAAATACAAAGGCCGTTACCAGGCCGGCTGGACTGCCTTGCGACAGGCGCGCCACGACAAACTGATCGAGCTCGGCCTGATTCCGAACAACACGCCGATGGTGACCATGAGCACCACGCCCAACTGGGACGCGCTGAGCGCCAAGGACAAGCTCTACCAGCAGCGCCGGATGGAGGTGTATGCGGCGATGGCCGAAGCCATGGACCACCACCTGGGTCGCCTGATCATGCATTTGAAGCAAAGCGGCGAGTACGACAACACGGTGTTCGTGTTTCTATCCGACAACGGTCCCGAAGCGCTTGATTATGCCGAAGCCCAACCGTGGTTGATTACCCAATACACACAGGACATCGACAGGCTCGGCGAAAAAGGCGCATTCAGCATCATGGGACCGGGATGGGCAAGCGCAGCTGCGGCTCCTTTGAGCGGTTACAAATACCAAGCGAGTGAGGGTGGCATTCGGACACCGCTGATCGTCTCGGGCGTTCCCGGTATGGCGAAAGGCAAGGTGCATCAGGGACTGACGCACGTCACCGACATCGTTCCGACCTTGCTCGACCTAGCACAGCTCAAACACCCAGGAACAGCATACAACGGCAAGACGATTGAGCCCCTGACCGGACGCAGCCTGTTGCCGGTGCTCGCCAATCCGGCGCTTTCAGCACACGCTGACGATGAGCCGATAGGTTATGAAATGTCTGGCAACAAGGCGCTGTTCAAGGGCAAGCTGAAACTGGTCAGCAATCTGCCGCCGATCAGCGATGGGCAGTGGCACCTTTACGACCTGAGCGCCGATCCGGGTGAAACTCGCGACCTGCAGCAGCAGTTGCCCGATGCGTTCAGCGCCATGCAGGCTGACTATGAAGCCTGGTCGAAGTCCCACCATGTACTTCTGATGCCCGAGGGCTACGACACGGTCACTCAAATCTCCATCAACGCGATCACACGCTACTGGATTCCGACTTACCGGGTTCCGGTACTGGCCACGCTGGCGACGCTGGCGTTGGCGATCATGCTGTGGCGTAAACGCCGCCGCAAAGGATGAGCGCTTCTGGCTATTTGGCGAGCCCCTGGCCGGGCGAAGATGCCGGTCCGCAGCGCCTGCAGCTACCGGTTGCACAAGCGCAAGGCACTTCTCAGCGTGATCGATGCCGAGACCCTGACGTTGGCGTGCCCGGATACCGAGTGCCCGGAGCGGTCGATGGGACGCCTGGCACGAGTCTTTGTGCAATGAGCCCGCTGCGCCAGGCCAAGCAGAGTCCTTGCTATAGAACCATAAAAAGACTATATTTGGTCTTGTTGAAATTTCAGGAGCCACCACTGTGCGCTACTCATCTCAGGTCAAGCCGATTAGCTACCTAAAGGCCAACGCCGCCGAAGTGTTGAAGCATCTCACGGAGCAGCGACAGCCATTGGTCATTACGCAAAACGGTGAAGCCAAAGCCGTGTTGCAAGACGTGGCCTCGTTCGAGGAAACCCAGGAAACCTTGGCTCTGCTGAAAATCCTCGCCCTGGGCAATCAGGACGTGGCGTCGGGCAAGGTCAAGCCTGTGGCAGACGTTGTCGCACGTCTGCGAGCCAAGAGGGTGCCCGCCTGATGGCAGGCGCACCTGCGAAGTTCGAAGTTCTGCTCACCGAGGGCGCAGAGCAGGATTTTGAAGCCATCCACGACTACATCGCGGAGTTCGACTGTGCGGCCAACGCCAACTACGTGCTCGATCAATTGATGGAGGTCATAGAGAGCTTGTCGAGGTTCCCCGAGCGTGGCAACTACCCGAAAGAGCTGGTGGCGCTGGGTATCAAGGAATATCGACAAACCGCGTTCAAACCCTATCGGGTGATCTACCGCGTCACGGGCAGCCAAGTCATCATTTACCTGATCGCCGATGGCCGCCGCGATATGCCGTCTGTGCTCGCGCGCAGGCTGCTGGGCGCCTAAGGCCCCATAGACGCAGAGCCAATCAGTGGAGACCGACAGCACGGTGCCTATGTAAGAATCTGCGCGTCAGGACGACTAATTCTCATGCGCACCGCTTTTCCCAACTTTTCCCGACTTCGCAGGATAGCTCTGGTTTTGGCCGGTGTCTTGTTCGCCACATCCGCTTCAGCGATGAGCATTCGCCGGTGCCGATGGTGCTGACCAATGCACTGGCGACGGTGTATACGTGTTAGGGAATTAGTTGCTGGTTTTGGGTTTTAGGTGACCATCAAGGCACTTGAAGATCGACACGAGACGTACAAAACTTGCCGCAATCCCTTTGCGCCCACAGCCGACTCCTTCACACCGGCGCCACTCGACAAGGCATAGGCCATACTAGCCCACCAATCTAACGGAATGTCCCATCTATGAATCCAAAATCACCTGCACAATCCACCTTCGCCGATGCCGCAGAAATGTGGAACAAGCGCTTCTCCGAGGAAGGCTATCTGTTCGGAACAGAGCCCAATGCCTGGTTGCGCGAACATGGAGGCATCTGGCAGGATGGGCAGCGTGTTCTCTGTGTCGCTGACGGCGAAGGGCGTAACAGTGTCTGGCTGGCATCGCGGGGCTTAAAAGTCGATGCCTTTGATATCTCAGATGTTGGCGTGGCCAAAGCCAGAAAACTCGCCTTGGACCACGCAGTGACGGTCAATTTCTCTGTCCACAGCAGCGACACTTACCCGTGGCCACAGCAAACTTACGACGGCGTCGTAGCTATCTTTGTGCAGTTCGCAGGCCCTGCCATGCGTGCGCGTCTGTTTGCCAACATCAGTGCCTGTCTCAAGCCAGGTGGTATTTTCGTTTTACAGGGCTACACGCCGCAGCAGTTGGAATACGGGACCGGTGGACCACCGCAGGTATCTCACCTCTATACCCAGGAGATGCTTCGAGAAGCCCTCACGGATTTTCAGATGCTGGTTCTGAACGAATACGAGGCCGAGTTGAACGAGGGTGCCACGCATGTTGGCCGCTCTGCACTGGTCGGCGCAGTTGCGCGGCGAACCGGACGTAAGCGACCCCAACCATGATGCCAGACCACTTCACCCCCGTCCCGCTGGACCAGGCCACCAGGACCCGTGAGC
>JBBQZA010000004.1:0-36751 GCA_038208175.1 Burkholderiales bacterium | reverse complement strand
GCTTGGCCCAGTCTGCAGGCTCATCCCCGCCGCCGCCGCCCTTGAGCGCGTACATCAAGAGCGAAGGCAGGAGCGCCGGGATCAGCACCAGCAGCGACATATCGCCCAGCCAGCCCGCCACCGCATGCGGGTTTTTGAAGTCGGTTGCTGCCGTGGCTTCGGCGGTCAGGTTCAGCGTGACCGAAAAATAACTGTAGAACTGTGTCAGCATCGGGTGCTTGCGTTGCACCTCGGCCAGGTCTTTCGTGTGGCCGCCGCCCTGCGACTCGACCACCGCCCGGTCGGCCATGGCTATCGCGCCCGCCTCATCGAGCCCGGCGGCCAGCGACTTTTCATACTGCCCGAGCCAGGTCGGCACGTCGGCAACCATCTGCATTTTCTGCATGACCGCGAACAGCCCGGCATCCACCGCCATCATGGTTTTGGACTTGCCGCCACTGACCGGGCCGCGAATCTCGCGCAGCTCCTTGTTGAAGGTTTTCGAGCGCAGGCGCATGAAGTCGGACTTCTCGCCGATGAAGGCGACGGTGTTTTCCATCTTCAGCGCATCGCCCGCCCAGCGCGCCGCGCCGCGCAGCACGTGTTTCGTGCCGATGCGGTACATAGACTGCGTCAAGCCGAACGGCTGCAGAAAGGCCGTGGTCAAGCTGGCGCCCATCGTGGCCCGGGTGACGTTCGAGCGCAGCCCGAGCATGATCTTGTCAATGTCGGTCTGCGCCGTCAGGTCGCCGCCAGCAATGCCCATCACGCCGTCGCGCATCGTCTTGAGCACCTTGGGGCCGTAGTGGTCGCGGATGGCGCCCACGATGCCCTCATCCGACAGCAGCTTGTTGGTGTCGATCAGCCACTCATGCCAGGCCAGGTCGTGCGTGACCTGCGCGACATGCTGGGTGATGACGTTCAGGTCCTTGCGGATGGCGCGCTTGACCTCCTGCACGCGCTCCTTGGTGTGGCCCCGGCGCGTCGTGGCGCGCGTCGTGACGCCCTGCATCATTTCCTTGGCCTCTTGCGCGGCTTCCTGCTGGCTGGCGCGGTCCGAGCGGTCGGTGTCGTACTTGATGGGGTAGTAGCCGCCGCGCATAGCAACGGCCGAGCCATCGGAGGCGGTCGCAGTCCAGGGCAAGGCCTCGACCTTTTCCGGCGCGCTGCCGGTGAGGCGCTGCTCCTTGGCGGCGATGTCGGGCCAGTAGGAATCGAGGTATTCGTGAATGCCGTTGACAAAGGCCAGTTCGGCCGGGCTGAGCGTGGCAATGACAGCCTTCACCTGCGCTTCGCTCCATTGGTCGCCATCGAGCACGCGCTGGCGGTTCGCTTCGTTGCCCCAGTTCAAGGCAATGGCCAGGCGCCCGCCGCGCGTCAGGCTGGCGTTGATGGCCGGGATGAACACCTTGGAGCGCCAGCCGGACACGCCGCCGCGCAGCTTGAGGATGGGCGCGTACAGCGCATCGAGCGCCATGGTGGCCTTTTCGACCGCCGCGTCTTCTATGGTGCCGCGCTCGTTCATCGTGCGGCCCAGGAATTGCCACATCGGCCCGGCGTCGTTGCCGCCGTCCATCTGGCGGATCAGGCTGGACAGCTTGCGGTGCGAGGCGGTGAAGCCGTCCCACAAGTCTTTCAGCCGAGACGGGCCTTCGAGTTCGACCGGCCGGGCTTTGCCGCCGTTGGCGATGATCGACGCAGCCATTTCCGCCGCGATGGCGTCGAACGCCCGCTTATCGCGCGCCAGCAGCAGCTTGTTTTTCAGCCGGCCCAGGTGCTCGATCTGCTTGACGGTTTCGCCCAGGCCGCGCAGTTCCTCGACCGTCATGTCCTTGAACGAGGTCAGCCCGGCAGCAGCCAGCAGCGCCGGTGGAATGTCCGGCGGGTTGCCGGCGGCTTCCTGCTCGGCCACCCAGACGGCCAGGCTCTTGCGCTTGTCCACCTGCTTGAGGCTGGTGGCGCGGAAGTCGAACTGCTCCAGCAGCTGCGCGATCTGGTCCAGCGCGCCGATGTCAACGCCGTTGACCTGCTTGTCGAACTTGCGGAAATACTTCTGCAGCGCCTTGACTTCCTCCTGCGCCGCATAGGCGGCCTTGGCCGCGTACAGGTTGATGAGCTGGTTGCGCTTGTGCTCGGCCTGCTTGGCCAGGTCGCCGGTCGCTTGGGCCGCCGCCCGCGCCGCGCGCACTTCAGCCGCCGCATACTGGCCGGGCCGGATGTCGCGCACCTTGAGCTTGGCAATGATGGCGCTGGCATAGTCCTTGGCCGCCTGCGCCAGCACATCGACCGTGTGGCGCTTGCCGGGAACCTTCTCGCGCGCGCTCATGGCGCCTTGCAGGGCTTTCAGTTCGGTCGCCACGAAGCGGGCGCGCGCTTCGTTGTGCACCGCCATATCGGCAGCGCGCTCGATGCCGGCGGACGTGGCCAGGTCGCCATATTGTTCGAGCATGCGCTGGTCGGTCAGCGCGTCGATCACCGCCTTGGGGTTTTCTGCCGTCGCCAGGCGCTGCACCAGCTCATCGCCCGACTCCAGGCCGAACATTTCGGCCACCACGTCCGGGTGCAGGCCGGTCTCGTCACTGGTCATGCGCAGGCTGGACAGCTTGCGCCATACCGCATCGTCAGCCGTGCCGTACACGTCGCGCAGGTCCTGCGTGCGCAGCTTGCCCGCGCCCAGCATGGGCAGTTCGGGCGCCACCGCATCGGCTTCACCATACGCTGACTGCATGTCGTGGCTGATGGAATAGCGGTCGGTGCCGCCGCGCTGGTCGTCAAACAGCGCCTGTAACTGCTCCAGGTTGCTCTGGCCGCCGCGCCCTTCGACGATATAACCCTCTTCCACCAGGCGTTCGGCCATCTCGTCCAGCGAGCGCCCGCCGGTCTTGCGCAGCACCGGCTGGCCGAACAGGCCCGACTCGATCTTTTCGCGCTCGTCAAGGCCCCACTGGTCCTTTACCGCCTGGCGGTCCAGCCCGCCCATCTTGGCAATCGCCTCGAACAGGTTGTCGGTCTCGGGGTTGACCGTCTTGCTGGCGCCTTTGGGCTTGCTGCCCGCCACCCGGTCGCCGCCGCGTGCGGTCAGGAAGGTCCAGGCGCGGTAAAGGTCTTCGCTCATCACCTCGGCGCGCGCGGCCATCATGACCTCGCGGCGCAGCGCATCATGCTTTTTCTGCATCGCCTTGAGCGCCCGGCTTTTGGCCTTTTGCGCCCACTGCAAATCCTTCAGGCTGCGCGACTGCAGCGCGTCGGTCGCGTCCATCGTCGCCTGCATCCCGGCGTCGTGGTAGACCTTGAACTCGTCCATGGTCATGCCGGCCTGCTCGGGCGTGGCAAACAGCGGCCCCATCGAGCGCGCCGCTTCGGCCTCGGCGATCTGGTTCGAGGTCGCCAGCATCCGGTCCATGACGCCGCGCACCTCGTCGGACAGCTCGACCTTGAGCGTGCCGGCGATGTCGGCGCGGGTCAAACTGCGGTAGACGTTGACCAGCCAGGCGCGAAAGGTCTGGAGCATGCGCGTCAGTTCCATGCTGGGCGCCTTGCCCTCGAACGCATAGGCCTCGAAGCCGCGCGCAAAGGATTCATGGTGGCTGCGTTTTTGCTCCAGCGGCATGGTGATCCATTCGAGCAGCGCAGAGGTCTCGGGCGTTCCCTGGATGCCCATCCAGTCGAGCGTCTTGTTCATGTCGTCCAGGATGGACTGCTCGCCCTCGCTGACCGTCTCGCCCTGCGCGATGCGCGCCGCGATGCGGGCGGCCAGGTCGGATTGCACTTCAAGGAAGAAATGCCCACCCTCATGAATGAAGGTTGACAAATCAGCACCCTTGAGCATCGAAATGATGCTGGCCTGCTTGGTGATGTCGTCGCCGAAGGCGATCTGGCCCCGGGCGGATTGGTCAAGCGCATTGGCCGGCACGGGCGCACTGAGCATTTCCTTGCCGTTGAAGGTCACGATCACGTCGCCGGCCTTCACGTCAGCCGTGGATTCCGGCGAGGTGGCGCGGCGCTCGGCGTCGGTCATGCCGGACCGCGTCTGGGTGTTCCGGGCTTCGACTTCGCCGGCCAGGCGCTTGTAACGGTCCCTCATCACATCGGGCGCCGATGCGGGATCGGCCAGCCCTTCCAACGTCCCATGCAGATCAATGACCGCCGCACCGTCTGGAAGGGCGAGCAACTCATCTTCTGCCGCCTCGGCTTGCTTGGCGTCGAATGGTCGGCCGGCAACCATATCCGCCTGCAGTCCCGCCCATCGCCCGTAAGCAGCATCGAGCTGGTCGTCGGATTCCAGCAGCCCCTTTAGTTTGGCGTTGACCTGCGCCTCGTACTCAGAACTCCCCTCTGGCGAGCCGCCACTGGCAAAGCCCTCGACCTCCTGAATGCCGTGCTGGATTTCATGCAGCAGGGTAGACAGCGCATCGGCCGGGCTCATATCCGCATTGATCGAAATTCCATCCTTGCCGAATGCGCCCTTCACACCGGGATTCATGATGCTGCTGACAAACTTGATGGGCAGGCTTTCCAGCGCCGGATAGGCGGCAAACAGCGCAGGGTGGTACAGCACCGTTCCCAGCGTCTGGTAGTCGTCTCCAGAAAACAGCCGGCCTATCGACTTGCCTTTATTCGGGCCGTCCAGCTCGGCCATCAGCAGCGCGCCAGAATCGCTGATCTCAAAGCGCCACTTGCCATCAGCGCCCTGGCTCCAGCCGGTCGCCTTGCGCACCGTCTCGGCATCCTCGCCAGCGGCGAGCCGCTGCTGCGCGCTGCTTAGCTGAAGCGTGTCTGCCGTGGCCGCGTCGGGGCCGGCGAACTGATTGAATGTCCCTGCTATTGTTTTGGTAGCTGCCTGTGCTTTTCCTGCCTGCGAAAACGCCTTGTTTGGCTTTGGAAGTCGATACATGGACTCGCTGATGGCGAAGTCTTTTTTTTTGCCTTTGTTCTCCACGAATTCAAGCGACTTGTAAAACGTTTTCAGCCGCGACACCGTGCCGCCAAAGTCTTTTGCCGGCGAGAGCGTCATGGTCTTGCCGGTGGCGTCGGCATGGTCAGCCAGCGCCTGCATGATCTTGGTTCCGGTGCCCTGGCCGCGCTGCTCTTTGGGTAGAACGATGCGCGACACATTGATCTTTCCGCCGCTGTCCATGGCGTCAAGCTTCAGCCCGGCATGCTCTTGTTCAAGCGACTGGACGAGGTCTTTGGTGCTGGCGCCCTGGTCGTACATCCCCGCCCCCGCCGCGCCCTGCCCCGAAACGCCCAGCTTGTACGTATCGACAAACTGCGTCACGCTCATGCCGGTACGCGCCGCCATCACCGCGTAGAAGCTGGCCGCCAGCGTCGCATACTGCTCGTTGACCTTGGGCGTGAAGCGCTTGACCTCGTTCAGCTGTGTCAGCAATTGCGCCTGCAGCCCATCGCGCCCGGCCTTGAATTCGGCATCGCCGTCCTTTTCGGCCATCACCCGGTCGATTTCGGCCTGCATTTGCGCGCCGCCGCCGTCCTGCATGAACACCTTGGCTTCGGCCCGGCTCATGCCGTTTTCTTCCGTGCGCGCGTGCTCGATCAGGCCTTGGGCAAACTCCGTGCCGATGGTGTTGGTCAGCAGCTCGCCGGTGGGAATCACCAGGTCGCCGCCGGTCTGCACCTGGTCGAGCTGGCCGGCGATGCTGGGCACCAGCTGGGCCAGCGCCTGCAGGTCCATGCCCGACGCCTGCAGCGCCGCCGAATCGACAAACACATGGGGCACACCCTCATCGGCCAGGCTTTGCGCATAGCTGCGCAGCGTGTCGGGATCGCGCGCCAGCAGCTTGCTGGCCTCGATGGTGGATTGCATCGCCTCAAACACCTGGGCCGATTGTTCGGCGCGCTCGGCCTGGTATTCGGCCTTGCGCTGGCGCCCGGTTGCCAGATCAGCCGCACCCTGCACCGACTCGGCGATGGCGACATTGCCGCCGGCGCCGACCAGCGTGGCGATCAGCGTCTGCGCGGCAGCGGCTGGCCGCTCCTTCACATAGTCGCTAAACGGCTTGTCCGGATTGAGCACGCCCCATTCATTCAGGTCCTGCAGCAGCGTGGCGACCTGTTCACCCTTGTTTTCCTGCCAGGCGTTCTTCAGGATCGTCTGCATCAAGGGGGCACCCATCTTCACGCCATGCACCAGCGCGCCCAGCGGCCCCTTTTCCGTTCCCCACTCGATCACGCCATCGGCCGCCGCGTACAGCACGCGCGTGCCCAGCGGAATGCCCTTGTCGGCAGCCTTGTTGTAGGACTGGCCGAAGGTTTCGCCCGCCATGCCCGCCAGCGCCACGCCCGCGCCGGCAGGACCCAGCAAGGCCAGCGGCAGGTACTTGGCGTTTTGCATGAGCGAATTGCCGCCTGAGTCCAGACCGCCGGCGACGATGCCGCTGCTGGGCGGGTTGACGCGCCGGGCCTCGGCAGCAAAATCCGCCGCCTGCTGGCCGTACAGCGCCGACGAGCGAGAAAACAGGTTGTCGGGTCCAGCCACGGCACCCGCGAACGGCTCGACCAGATCGACCGCCGTACGCTTGACGCCGGTGTAGGCGCCGGCCATGACGTAGGGCGCCGCCTTTCCCGCGCCGATAAAGCCCTGGTTGTCGCCGTTGCCCATGGCCCACTTGAGCAAAGAGCCGAAACCCTGCTCGACGCTTTTGAGCGTGTCGGTGTCATCGTGCGCCAGCTGCGCATTGCCCTGGTCGGCAAGGAACTTGGTCGCGTTCGGGAACTGCGCAGCCATGCCGTCAAAATCGTAGGCGCCCAGCGTGGCCTGCTTTTTCAGTTCCTCCGGGAAGGCGCGCACGGTATCGACCGGCACGCCGGTGCGCTTGGCCACACCGCGCAGCTCGGCTTCGAAGTCGGCATTGCCGCCGACCGCGTTCGCCATGCTGTAGCGCGCATCGGCGCCAAGCTGCTGCGGGGTGCGTTCGTTGTTCAGGTAGCCCGCGACCGCGCCGGCCGTGTCCAGGGTGTTGTCCATCAGTAGGTTCCGGTGGCGCCGCCAGCTTTGGCGGTGCGTGATTTGAGGTGCAAATAGGCGCCGAGGATGTCGGCATCGGTCGGTGTCACGCCGCGCGCGGCAAAGTCGGCCGTGAGCGCCTTGCGCATGTCGCTCGGCACGTCGCCGGGCTTGACCGAGAGCAGCGCCTGCGAGTTGGTGCCGCCGAAGAATCCCTTGAAGGTCACGTTCCTGGCAAACAGCCCATCGATGAACTTGGCGGTTTCCACGTCGGTGAACTTCTTGCCGGCCTGCGCCTGCGCCTGCGAGAGTTCGCCGCGCACAAAACGGTGAATGACGCCGAGCTGCACGGCGTCGCTGCTGCCATCCTTGGGGCTCGGGTCCATCTTGAGCGCGCGCAGCCGGTCACGCAGCGTGTCGGTGATGGCCTGCGTGTTGAGTTCGCCGGGGCCATTGGAGCCGCCGCCCTTGAGCTTGAGCGCGCGTTCGCCGGTGAAATACTTGAAGTCGGCTTCGCTCAGCTCCTGGCGCAGGCTGAAGAACTGCGCATCGCTCAGGCCGGTCAGCGCCGCCGGGTCGGTCGCCAGCTTGAGGTAAAGCGCGTTGTTGGTGGTGACGTTGCCCTGCGCTTTGGCGAAGTTGGCCAGGTCGTCCATCTTGCCCGGGGCGAACTGTGCCAGCGCGTCCTTGAGTGGTGGCGGCAGTTGCGCCAGCGTGGTGGCTTTGTTGTCGAGCACCCAGCGCTGCGCATCGGCCAGCGCGTTGTCGCCCTTTTCGTTGAGTGTCTTGTTGATGATGCCGAACTGCGTGCGCGCCGCTTCAGTGGTGTGCTTGACGGCCTGCGGCGAGGCATCGGGGCCGAGCCGGGCCAGCGCGCCGTTGACGAAATCGAGTTCGGTCGGACGCGGAGCGACAGCGCCCGAGCCATTGAGCGCCTTCATGTTCTTGGCGACATAGGCCTGCGTCTCGGCGGGCATGTTGCTCAGCCAGGCGTCGGGCTTGCCGTGCTGGGCCGCCGCCTTTAGTTCCTGATCGAGCCGGCCGGGTCCTGCGTTGTAGGCTGCCCAGGCTTTGGCCGGGTCGCCGTACAGGGTCAGCATGGCCTGCAGGTAGTCGCGGCCCACGCGGGCGCGTTCGGCCGGGCTGTCGTCCTGCGCGGGCTTGACGCCGTAGCCGGGGTTCTTGTTGGTCGCCGGCATGACCTGCATCACGCCTTGCGCGCCCTTGGGACTGGTGACGGTCGAGCCGTCGCGGTTGGTTTCGCGCCCGACGCTTTCGCTCATGGCGGTGATCTGGGTCATGCGGTCAAAGCCTGTCGGGGCAATGCCCGGCATCGCGGCCACGGTCTGCTGCTGCACGGCGCCCTGCGCCTGCTTGAGTGCATCGGCTTCGGTGATATGACCCTGCACCTTGAGGATGTCGTTGGGCGTCATCTCGCCGGCCTTGCGTGCCTGCGCCATATAGGTCGCGGCATAGGCCGGGTTGTTGTTCTGCAGCGCGGCCAGAATCACGCCCTCATGGATGGCGCTGGTGCCCGCCAGCACGGCCTCATCGAACGGCGTGCCGACAAGCCCGGCGCGCTCGGCTTTGGAGCGGATAGCGGCCTTGGCCTGGCCGAGCGAAGCGCCCACCACATCGGGGTTGTTCCAGTTCAGCCCGGCGGTCTGCCCGGCCAGCTTGGCCGTGGCGTCGTCGGTGCTGTCCTTGTAGGTGCCGAACTCCTTGAGCGTGTGGCTTTGCAGCTGGCCGTGGAACTGCGTGGCCGCGTCGCCCGCGTGCAGGCCGAACAGCTTGCGCTGCTGGTCGTTGCCCAGCGTGGCGCTGATGCTGTCAATTTGAGATTTGAGCCGCTCACCGTAGTCCTGGTCAATCGGCTTTTCCAGCGGCTTGCCTTCGTTGTCCAGAAACGCATTGGCGCCCTTCCTGGTCAGGAAACCTGTGTCCTTGTTGTAGGTCAGGTCCTGCTGGGCAATGGCGAGCTGGTTGCGCGCATCGTTGACGCGCACCTGATTGGCCTGCTCGGCGACATCGAGCGCGATGCGCCCGGCTGCATCGCCGCCGCGCATGGCCGCCTGGCCGAACTGACTGGCCTGCTCGGCGGCAATGCCGCCAGGGGTCGGGCCGCTGGGCGCCTGCAGCTGCACATTAGGCTGGGCGGCGACTTGCGTCTGGAAGTTGTCGTAGGTTGGAACGCGTGGCATATCAGGCTCCTGCCTTCTTGTAGGCGTACCAGCTCGACGCCACGGACCCGGCACTACCCAGCAGCGAGGTCGCGGTAGACATCAGCGGATTGATGGCCCCGGCGCTGGCGCGCGCCATCAGCGCCTGGTTCGACTGGTTCACGCCCTGCGTGCGGTAGCCCCAGGCACTGCGCACGGCGTTCGCATGGATCGTGTTGGCGTCCATTTCGCCCATCGCGTCGGTGGTGGTCAGGATGTCCTTGGCGCTGCCCACGCCCAGATCGACGCCGTTGGCGGCCAATCCGGTGCGCTGGGCGCTTTTGAGGTTGGCGGTGGCGATGCGGCTTTTGCCTTCTTCACGGTCGCCCGTCAGCAGCGTGGCCTGCGCGGCGCTTTCGCTCATGCGGGCGTTGATGTCGGCCATGTCGGCGGACAGGCTCAAGGAGACTTTTTGTGACTGGGCGCCGTAGTAGGCCCCTACCGCAGAGCTGGCAGCGCCTGCCCCCTGCATCGTCATGGCTGCGGCTGCATTGCACATATCTCTGGCCCATTGGTGGAATGGGCTTGACTGTGCGGGCTTAGGCTCTGGTTACGTGCACCGCTCGAAGCGGTGGAAAGGCTCGCCGTGCAGGCCGTGCGGAGCGGCAGGCCAGACGACAAAGCCGGTATGGCGCAGCCAGGCGATTGAACGCAGGTTGCGCGCATCGACGTAGTTGAACAGGCAGGCATAGCGATCACCCCAGCGCGCCACATGCTCGCGGCTGAGCGTGACGATGGCGCGGCCGTGCCGGTCCAGCGTGTCGGTGCCCAGCATCCACGGGCAGCCCAGGCCGCCCAGCAGCGAGACCGGCGCCACGCCGAACACGGCAATCGGCTCGTCACCGGCCAGCGCGACAAAGGATTCCTCGCTGGCGCTGACCGCTGTCTGCAGGCAGCCCAGCAGGTCGATGTCCCAGCCATGCACGGCCGCCAGCTCCTGCCGGTCAGCCTGGCGCAGGTGCTGCGCGATCAGGCACAGATCGCGGGCGCCGGGTCTGACCAGCCGGACCCTAGCCACCGAAAGCCGCCTCCACCGTCATGCTGACCAGCGTCAGCGGCAGCGGGTCCGACTGGCGCACATAGATCTGGCCGCCAGTCTGCCAGCTGGGCTCCAGCATGATTTCCAGCTCGTCAGTCTTGAGGGCGGGCGCGCTGCCGTAGGCTTCGGTGGTGCGCTGCTTGAACTGCACCAGGCGGTCCAGCGACGGCCCGGCGAACACGCCCGAGGAACGGTGCACGCGCAACCAGACCTTGTTGAGGTTCTTGAGCCGACCCTGTCCATAAGCCGCATCGATTTGCGCCGACAGCGGCAGCGTCTGCACGTCCGCCGTGATGGGCAGGCCCACCTGTACCTTGCTGCAGGGCTGCTCCAGCGTGATGGCGCCGCCGGTCACGACCTTGGGCGGGAACACCGCGCCGTCGCCCAGTACGCTGACCGTCTTGCCTTCAAGCCAGCTCAATCCGCTGATCGTGGTGACAGCCGCGCCGTCATAGGTTGCGCCGCAGTCCACAAAGAACGCATCGGCCGGGTTGGCAAACAGCCGGGTGTGCAGCCGCTCGACGTAGCGCGTGGGTGCGCCATTGATCGTGCGCCTGACCACCACATAGAGCACGTCCTCACTGCCCTCGGCCACCACGCAGCACGACTCGAATGCGCCGTCGGTGTCATGCTGGTGCCAGGCGCCCACCTGCTGCTCGGGCACATAGGTCAGGCCCAGCAGCTTGCCCGATGTGCTGACCGCCCATACCAGCGGCGAGGGTGCTTTGGCATAGGCCATGTCCACGATGTCCAGCCCATCGAACAGGTGCGGTGCGCGCAGCGACAAATCCCCGTTCATGTAGCCGCCCGAGAAGTTGTTGGCCTGCTGGCTGTAGGTCATCTCGCGCAGGTGGCTGCCCCGGTTGGCGACAAAGATGATGTTGTTGTTGACGATCACTGGCTGCACGTTGTTCGCGCCGATGTAGCTTTGCGGCTTGACGCTGATGCTGCTGGGCGTGATGGCGTCCGAGTTGACGCTGGTCACGCGCCACTCGGAGGCGGCTGTCAGCAGCACCAGGTTGGCCAGCGGAATGATGTGGCGGATGGTGTTGGCTTCGCGCGCCGCCACCCGGATGTTGATGGCGTCATCGTCGCGCACCGGAATCGAATAGGACAGGTTGGACTCGGTGCCCGAGCGCGTCATGCGCAGGTTCTGCGGCTCGTTGATCGAGCCGGCGAAGCACCGGCGCTGCTCGAAGTAGGACACCGCACCAGGGTAGAGGCCTGCCCTGCTGAATGGATTGCTGGTAATCGGCGGCGTCTTGCCCAGGTTGGCGCCGATGTTGTCGTCCTTGAACGTCAGCGCATCGGTCTGCCCAATGTAGCCATACAGCCCGTTGCTCTGCTTGTAGATGTTGTACCGGCTGGCGCCCGTGCTGGACCAGGCAAGGGTCATGTATTGGCCCGTGACCAGCACGTTGCCCGTCCCGGTGCCTGATGCCGATGCGGCCGACTCCTCCAGCCCGGTGGGGCCGACGCTCGTCACGACATAGTTGTAGACCGTGCTGCCGGCGCCCGTGGGGGTGACGGTCGGCGCACTGGGCGTGGTCAGGCTGGGAACGAAGCTGATGGCGTCAAGCGTCCAGGCTACTGAACTGAGCCGGCGCAGCTCGCTCGGCGCGTAGTTGGGGTGCACCAGCGTCAGCACATCAGCCGACTGCACGTAGTGGATGTCAAACAGGTCTGCTTCCAGGTAGGGTGTGGCCACCTCATACGGCACGCCACCGGACAGCAGCGTGGCGCCCTGCGTGTGAAAACGCACGTACTGGTCGCCGAACTCCAGCACCATCGTCTGCGTGGTCGAGTAGGTGAACGGAATCAGGCGCGTGCGCTTGGCCGGCGTCTTGACGGCGCGCACAAAGGCAAAGCCCGGACGGTTGGCCACCGGACCATGCGGCAGCACCACCATGTTGCGGCAGGTGGCCAGGCCGCTCTGGAACTTGGCGTCGCCGATCTGGCCCCAGAACTCGGGTGTGACCTCGCCGCCCGAAAAGGCCATCGTGAGTTTGCGCGTGCTCATCGTGCGTTCATCCAGCCGACCTGATGCCGGGGCGTGGACTTGCGCTGCGAGGCGTCCGAGTCGATGGCTTTGGAAAACCAATAGAGAAAGGTCTTGGTGCAGGCCTGCGCGGCAGACATGCCCACTTCCCCCTTGAGCACCGGCCCGGCCAGCTTGGACGCCAGCAGCCAGCCCAGGCACTCAACGAACAGCGGGCTGAACTTGGTCGTGTCGGTCACCAGCACGGTGTGGCGCAGCACGGCGCCGGCCTGGTTGGTCAGGATGATGTCGTTGCCGGCCTCGTCAATTTCGGAACTGAAGTCCTGCGGCGTGTAGGCGCCGCCCACGGTGTTGCGGGCGTAGCTGTTGTCATAGGCCTGCGCGCTCGACTGCATGCTCGAACTGTAGTCATCCACCGCATCGGGCGACAGCACCGACAGCAGGTTGATGGTGTTGCTGGGCAGGGCATAGCAGTAGGTCCAGGTGGTGCTGGGGTTGGCGACCTGCGCCAGCGTGCTACGCTTGGTGGAAAAGGCCCACGGGTGCATTTCCAGCAGGGCATTGAGCGCCATGGCGTAAAAGCGTGCGCAGTGCTCGGCCTGTGCCGAGCCCTCGGGCGGGTCAATGCTGGCCACGGTGGCGCTGTCGCCCAGGTGGCTGAGGGCTTGGTTGCAAATATCAACGACTGAGGCCAATTCGTGCTCCTAATAGAAAAGGGGCGCGCTGGCCCCTTTGTTGGTGGGCTTGAGCCGAAAACTCAGGCCTTGACGGCCTTGGCTGCGGGAGAAGCCAGCACGCCCTGCGCAATCAATTCCTTGACGGCTCCTGTCACGGCAGCGGCAAAGGCAGCCGGGTCGCCCACAGCGCTGTCGGCGTGCTGTGCCACCATCTGGCGCAAGCGGGCTTCGTTGCTGAGCAGGTATTCCTGGTACTTGGCGCGGCCTTCGTCGCACAAAGGCTCCAGGTTCTCGGCAGGCAGGCCGTCGTACTCGACTTCGGCGCCGGCCTGAAACAGTTCATTGCCGATGAGCGACAGCTCTTTGACGCGGTATTTGGGCATTCATTTCTCCAGAAAATAAGGCGGAACCCCGCAGGGCTCCGGGGTTTAGGCGACGCTGTAGCCGGACTTGAAGTAGATGTTCTTCAGGTCCTGAACACCCTTGACCACAGCAGCGGTCACGGACATCGAAGCCAGCGTGGTGCCGCCGGCCGCAACGTAGCGCACGCCGATGTAGCGCTTGGGCGCATAGGGCGCAGCGCGGTCGTAGTGCAGCGGAACCAGCGTACCGATGGGCAGGGAGGCAATCGGGAAGGCGTCGGTCTGGTTGATGACCTGAACGTTCGAGGTCAGCGCCGCGTCGTCAGCCTGGATCAGCTGGAACTGCACCGAAGTGACCGCCGTTGGTGCAGCCAGAACGCTGATGGAGACTTCGAGCGCTTCACCGGCGCCCAGGTCACCGACCTGGTTGCCGCCAATGGACAGCGGTCCGAGGTCAACGGTGTTGGTGGACAGCGTGCTGTTGGCGGTCAGCAGCTGGCCGGTCAAGACGCCAGCGGCAGACACTGCACCGGAAAGAAAGAGAGCGTTGTCGAGAATCATGGTGTTTTCCTGTAATGGGGGTGAAACAGGGGCCGAAGCCCCGGCCTGCTTTAGACCACGCGGCTTTCGGTGTTGAGCAGCTGATCGACCTTGCGCAGCGGAACGCCCAGGAACTTGGTCAGCGCGTAAGGGGTGCCGAACTGCGTCAGCGCCTGCTCAATGCTCAGCGCAGCATTGGACTTGTTCAGGGCAGCGACGCGCAGCATGGAGTACAGCGTGCGGTTGGCATAGAACACTGGGCGGCCCATCGACAGGTTGGGCACGCGGTCCAGGGCGCGGCTCATCAGGTTGATGATCTGCGTTGCAGCGGTCGCCGCCTGCGTGCCGGACTGGCCCACCAGGTCGGAGACGTTGATGTTCGAGATGCGCACCACATAGCGCCAGTCCTTGACGGCCACGCCGTTTTTCCACTGGTACAGCGCGCGCATGGCCTGGTAGAAGTTGCCGTTGCTGTCAGGCACCGACTCTTCGCCCAGGTCCTGGTGCATCAGGCCGGCCTTGGTTCCCTTGGGGAACGGGCAGAACACGGTGTTGTCGCCCCACACGACCAGGTAGATCGAGCAGTTGTTGCTGCCCGTGCCGCCGGCGTCCAGAATGTTGGCGCCATTGCCGGCGGTCAAGCTGGAGTAGCGGGTCTGCAAGCCCAGGAACTGACGCGGGTCGGTCGCTGGGTTGCCGTAGAACATCGCGCCGGCCATCGTCTGGTTCATCGCTTCGATGAACGCCTGGTCTTCCGACAGGCGGAAGGCGGCAGTATTGCCGTTGAGCTTGGCCAGTTCCACGTCGATGTGGCTACGGGCTTCGAGGATGCCGCAGGCTTCATCGATCTGGGCGGTGGTGGACTTGGAAGTCGGCACGCCCTGATTAATCATGCGGTAAAAGACTTGCGGCAGGCCGGTGCGGATGGTCAGGCGGTGACCGGTCGGCAAATTGCCTTCCATGAACACCGCGTCTTCCAAAATCTCGTTGGTCTGCGAAAGCAGTTCGGCGACCCTGGGAACTTGGCCATCCGGGTCGAGGCGCTTGGCCCAGTCTGCGAGGGTAAGAGCGCCAGCTGCGAGTAATGCCATGGTAATTTTCCTTTAGGACTGATTGGGGTAGAGGGACTTGGCGACGTTGGCGCCGGCCGTGGCTGGCCCTGCGCCGCCGGTGACCATGCGGTCCTCGGAGATTGCTTTGCCGGCGCGCACCATGAAGCGGATCACTTCAGGATGGTTGCCCAGGCGGGAGTCGTTCAGCAGCGAGCGCAGTTCAGGCGTGCCGAAGGCATCTAACGCCTTCTTGGCGGTGGCCAGGCTTTCGGTCAGCTTTTCGCCGCCGTATTCCTTGTCCGCCGTGGCCGTCGCCGCCCATTCGGCCGCAGCCTTCTGGATGGTGTCGGCCTGCTTGGCTTCCCACTTCTGCGCGAGCTTCGCGCCGATGTCGGTCACCTTCTGCGCTTCCTCGTTGGACAGCTTGAGTTCGCGGGCGATGCCCTCCAACTCGCCGAGCGCTTCGGGATCAAGGGTCGTGCCATCGGCCGCCTTGAGCTCGTACTTCTCGGGCGCGACCTTCTCGGCAGCTTTCAGGGCTGCAGCTTCATCGGCTGCGGCCTTGTCGGCGGCTTCCTGGGTTGCCGCTGTCTCAGCCTGTGCTTTTGGAGCATCGGTTGAGGGCTGCTGTGTTGCACCGGCGGCGGCGGCAGGCGTGCCTGTCGCTTCGGTCGATGCGGGTGAACTGCCGGCTGGTGTGGTATTTGCACCGTCAGTCGTAAGGGTTGTCGGTGCAGCGCCACCGGTGGAGCCTTCAGCCCCCTCGGCGTTCTGCAGGCGAAATTGGCGGAATCTCATTCGGTGGCTTCTTTCTGCATCAAGGGATACATCTCGGGGCAGGCTGCATGGATCATGGACAGCATGCGCAGGCCTTCATTCCTTGCACCTTCAGCAAACGCCATGGTCATGGCGTTGGTGTTGAACGAGAGGCGGTAAACACCTGCCCGGTCCAGCACCCGCCAGACGATGCGCCGGCCACGCTTGCTTGACATGAGCCACTTGACATCCTCGGCCTCGTTTTGTTGCGCGAGCTTGTCCCGCGTGCGGGAGTCAACGCGCGCCTTGTCCTGGCTGTCGGTGTCGAGTGGGTCGTAATGGGTCACGGCTTGAGATTACGAGTCGGTCCTGTGCTTACGTGCACCGCTCAGTCGCCGTACAGCACGGACGCCGTGTCCTTGCCGCTGCCCTGCGTGATCTCGATGTCGGTCAGTTTGAGCATCAGGCTGATATCGAACGCATTGCCTTCTGCCTTGGCTTCGTCGGCTTCTTCCGCTTCAGCTGTCACGCGGGTGGCGACGGCGCGCACCTTGAGCATGTAGACCGTGCCGGGCGCTGGCACTGTCGTGATGCCCAGCGCTTCGCACTGGTCGTCGGTCAGGTAGATCGTCGGGCTGTTGTCGTAGTCGCCTGACGGGCAGCAGTCGCCGCCCTCAGACTTGATGTTCATATTGGCCATGGATGCCTTAAGAGGTGGTGTAGCCCGAGAAGGCTTGCATGATGTCGTTGCCGGCGTTGCCGCCTGGCGTGGCGACCGTGCCGAGCTTTTGCGCCGCACTGGCGGCTTGTTCAGCCTGAGCGACCTGTTGGGCCTGCGCAGCCTGCTTGGCGCGCTGGTTGCGGATCAGCGCCACCTTATCGGACGGCACGATGAATTCAGGATCGACGCCCAGCATGTCGCTGTACTTGTCGGCCCAGGTGTCGGAGTCGAACTTGTCCAGGATGTCGGGCTTAAAGCTGGCGATCTGGCCGAGGTTGCCGACGAATCGATCCACGCCGTTGGTGGCAATCGCCCGCTGGGCCTGCGCCAGCATCGAGACATAGGTCACGTTCAGGTCCATGCCGTGCAGCTCAGGCGGCGGCGGCGGGATGATGCCGGCGGCCAGCGCATGCTCGAACGTGGTTTCGATCAGCGGGTCGAGCATTTCCGAATGCAGCCGCTCGACCACGGGGCCAAGCATCAGCATCTTTTCTTCATGCCGCTCTGCCACTTCCGTGGCCGTCATGGCGCTGTTGGTGGAGTTGGCCAGCATCAGGAACAGGTCCGCCGAGAAGGCGCCACGGATGCGTTCACGCACGTCCTGGATGTCGCCCAGCAGATGCGACAGGTCAATGCGCACATCGAACGCGGTGCGGATGCCGCCGGCTGGGCCGGCCTGATCGACGTAGCTGATACCGCCAGGCAGCGTGTCCACGTCGCGGCCCTTCATGCTGGCAGGCACTTGGATAGGCGGCTTGGTCATGTAGTCGATGCCCTGCGCCTTGCGCATCTGCTCATGCTGCAGCTGCTTGATGTCGCCCAGCGCGTCCATGCCGGGACTGTTGCCGTACACGTCGCCGCCAGAGGTGGCCCAGCGTGCGGCAATCGCCGGCAGGTTCTTGAACCCCGACTCGCTCAGGAAGCGGCCCTTGTCGGCGTTGTTCAACTCGAAGTAGACCGATTTCCACGGCATGTTCAGGCTGTCGCGCTTGGAGGCATCGCGGTCGGTGCGCGGCTCGATGGCATGGATGATGGTGATCCACTGGTCCAGGCTGCCCCGGTCCCACAGGTTCTGCACACCGGTCGAGCACTTGTCGCGGCCGAACTCGGTGACCATCTCGCCCACGGTCTTTTGGAACTCGCGGTACAGCGTGACCACGTTGCCGCGCCAGTCCTGCGCAATGCAGTATTCGCCCGTGGTCAGCGGGTAGTGGTGGATGACGTTCTTGAAGTCCGGCATGATGATGCTTGACGCCGTGCCGAACGTGCCCAGCTCCTCGTACATGCTGTGCAGCGCGCGGTAGGTGTTGGACTTGGCGAAGATGTCAAGCATCAGGCGCGTGACCTGGCTGAGCCACAGCTTGACGGCCGGGCTGTTGTTCAGCTCTGCGTCCGGCGTGGCCAGCCGAAACCACGGCCGCGCTGGGCTGGTCATGCCGGCCATCATGCCCGCTGCGAGCACGCGCAATGCCTTGGTGCCGGTGTTGTCGTAAATGTTGTTGTGGCGCTTCTGGCCCCGGTTGCGGTCCTGCAGGAAGAACCGCCCCGAGCGCGGCAGGATGAAGTCGCTCAGCTCCTGGTAGTGGCTCCACCAGGTCGAGCGCTCGCTCTTGAGCGCACCCCAGCGGGCATACAAGCGGTCGCGTGGCGCATGTTCGGCCATCGCTTAGCCGCCCAGCAGCGTTGATTTGCCCAGCAGCAGGCTTTTCGGGTCCACGCCCTGAGCGCCGGTCAGCAGCGTGCCGGACTGGCCGCCCTTGGCTGCCATGGAGTTCGCCGAGTCCATGCCGCCGATGTCGGGGCCTTTGGCATTGGCGCGGTTGTTGGCCTGGTCGGCCTGGTCGGCCTGCACCTTGGCCGCAGCGGTGGCTTGGTTGTTGGCGTCCTGCTGGGCGCCCTTGGCTTGGTTGGCTGAGTACATGGAGGCGCCGACCGTGGCGGCAGCGGTATAGACGCCAACACCCACTGCAGCAGCCGTGCTGGCAGACGCCCCCAGCGCCAGGCCAATGGATACGGGTTCACACATGGTTCAGCCTTGGTTCAATGATTCGTAGGGGTCATATTCCCGCCTTGGGCTGCTGTTACGTGCACCGCTGTGCTCCTTGGGTAACTGGTACTCAGGCACCGGATAAGCCAGCGTCAGCGCCAGCGCATCGGCCGCATCGGGCGAGGCCAGGCCGCGCGCCTTCATGCTGGCCTTGCTTTCGAGCTGGATCTGGTCGGCTGTGGTGTATTGGTACTCGACGCTGGTCAGGTCCGTCGCCATGGCCTCGTCCTTGGGCAGGCACCCGATGGACAGCCACTCCTTGGCCTTGCCCCACATCTCGGCCCGTTTGTTGAGGTACTTCTTGGGGTCGTCCGCCTTGCCGCCGAACTGGACCTCGACCACATCCCGGTTGAGCTGGCGCAGCCGGTCCACCACCCCGCCGCCGACGCCGCCGCCATCGACAAACACGACCGGCGTCATGCCCATGCTGGTGATGTAGTCCATGTGCTCGGACACCTTGCTGGCCAGCTGCATCGTGTCAAGCTCACGAAAACGCTTGGCCGGGATGCCCACGCCATCGCGCCCCACCCGGGTGAAGATGACAGACTCGTCGTCGCCAAAGCGCGCCACGTCAACGCCCACGGCAGCCGTGCGGCCGATGAAACGCTCTGCTGCAGGCTGGCGTGCCATGGCCTGATCCACCAGGTCGCGCGCGATGAACTGCAGGCTGGACGCATTCGGGAACACGCCGCGCACCCGCACCTTCACAAAGTCCGAGTCCTCGCCGTAGTCCGCCACCCACTTGTTCAGCAGCTCCTTGTTGGTGATGGCCACCTTGCGGCTGTCGATCTGGCGCGTCTTCCACCGGTGCCGGCTCTTGCCGAAGCACTCGGCGAATGCGCCGGTGTTACGCGTCGGGTTGCCAAAGGCGAAGTGCATCGGCTCGCCGTCAGTCTTGCCGCCTTCGGCCACCTCCCAGATCTTCGACGGGATGGCGCTGGCCTCGTCGAACAGGTACCACGGCGTCGAGCTGGCCGCGTGCAGGCCGGCAAAGGACTCGCTGTTTTCTTCCCGGCTGGTCTGGGCATCGACGCGCCAGCTGTCGGGGTAGTCGTTGTGCGTCAGGCGCATGGCGCCCTTGCCGGTGGTGATCGTGAACCAGTGCTTGTTCACAGAGCGCGACAGCCAGGACGACACCCCAGCCCACGTTTTGGAGCTGAGCTGTTCGCCGGTGTTGGCCGTCACGACACCTTTGGAGTGCGGCCGGGTGGACATGACCCACAGCACCAGCCAAGCCGCCATGGCTGATTTTCCAATGCCATGCCCTGAGCTGACGGCATATTGAATGGGCGCCACGGCAGTGACACCATCAAACGCCCGCTCTTTGACATCGAGCCCCAGCTCGTCCAGAAACTCGCACGCCCAGACATCCGGGCCAAACTCGCAGCCGAACCGCTCGCGCCACGGGCTTTGCAGCGTCACCAGCTGCAGGCTCTTGTCGCTATCCCAGGGAAAGGCGTACATCACGAACCCGAGCGGGTCCGCATAGAACTGCGCCAGGTCTTCAGCCAGCGCCTTGTTGAGCTCCAGACTCATGCGAGCCCGCTGCGCTTGCGGGCGGCCAGTAAAGTGCTGGCAATGTCCAGCGAGCCGCTGACCTCAACCTGCTGCTTGTCGCCGTAGATTTTGGGCAGCATCTTGGACAGCATCCACTTGCGCGTGTCCACCATGAGCCGGCTGCGGTCCACCGCGTCGCCTTCGGTGATTTCCAGGCCCGTCGCCTTGCTGACTGATTTTGTAGCGACTACGGGTGTGTCGGCTATGGCAATGATCTCATCGGCCAGCAGCAGGTAGCCGGTTTCTCGCGCACGGGCGTATTGCTGAGCGAAGCCGTCTTTGTCGTTTCTAACCCATCCCAGCACGGCCGATGCATCGGGCATGCCCTGGTCCCGGCAGATGGCGCGCAAAGACTCACCAGACTCCAGCCTGTCGCAAATGGAATCCGCGATGTCCCGACTCCAGCGCACAGGCTCGCCCGTCTTTTTGATGGCAGCCACCGGAGCCGCATCCGGCATCTTGACCTTGGCACCCGGCTTGCGGCCTGCCCCTACCCGCTTGCCGCCTTTGGTTGCCATGTTTGATTACCTTGATTGATTGATTTAATCAACCGAAGGTAATCAAAACTCACCCCTTTACATGCACCGTTCGCCAGCTACTGGCCGCCTGACAGCGCGCCCTGCCCTTCACGATGTTGCGCACCAGGCTCTTGCTGACCTCAAACACCGCCGACAGCCGGCGGTAGCCCATGCCCTCGCCATGCATCGTCAGCAGCAGCTCGACCTCATGGTTCGTCAGCTTGGCGTTGTGGTGGTCCTGCCCAATGCGCCGGCCGATCTCGTTGACAGCCACCCGCACGGCTCAGCCCCTGAACAGTCGTGGAAACCGGGCCCTAATGCGCGCCTTGGCTGCGTCAATGGCCTTTTGCCTTGCCATGGGGTCGCCAGCCGTCACAGGAACTCTGGCAGCCCGTGCCAAGGCTTCCCTGGCCTCATACGGCAGCTGCTGGCACAGGCTGTCTGGTGTTTCTTTGGCCATCACGCGCAACCTCCCCACACCGACTGCAAATGCGCCGTGCGCGTCGTCTGCATCACCTTCGCCGGCCTCACCACATACGGCTGGACCCGGGCAATCGGCTTGACCTTCTCGCGCCAGCCCGGTACCACCCGGTACTGATGCGGCCGGCAGCTGCGGTCCACGGTCAGCAGGCGGTAGCCCACGGCGTGCGACAGGTACTTGATCGTGTTGGTGCTGACGACATTCAAGATGGGCTGCACGTCGGGCGAGGTGCACACGCCGAGTCGCTCGACGGCTTCGCAAGCGCGCAGGATCTGTTTTCCGATAGGTCTGGGCATGGTCATTCTCCTTGTTTGATGGCTTTGGGAGCATTGCGCTTGACCCACTCGGCGTAGGCTTCCCGGGGCGTGAACCCCAGCCCGCCCAGCCGGTCCTTTGACAAGCAGAACCACAGCAGGTTGATCTTGATGAGCCGGGGCTTCATGCAATCACCTCGACCTCGACCGAATAGACCTTCGGACCAGCCGACCGCTGGCTGTACTGCCAGTCCAGGCCCGGATGCCCGTCATCCACGCCCAGCCAGTCGGCGATGCCGTCCCGGGTGGCCTTGCACCCGCCTTGCAGGTTGTCGCCGTCCAGCGTCTTCGGGCCGATGCGGGTGATGACGATGGTCATGGGCGGAACGGGCGGCAGCGCCAGGGCCTGCAGGGCGTGCTTGGTGA
Source organism: Burkholderiales bacterium (assembly GCA_038208175.1). Classification (GTDB taxonomy): domain Bacteria; phylum Pseudomonadota; class Gammaproteobacteria; order Burkholderiales; family Burkholderiaceae_C; genus Rhodoferax. Next base: position 15,160 of record JBBQZA010000004.1, on the reverse strand, counting down.
CCTGACGCTGGGCCTTGTTCATGGCTGCCAGCTTGAAGCGGTTCAGCCGCGCGTTGGCCACGCTGATGATTTTCAGAGGGAGGGTGGTGGTGATCATGGCTGTTGGTTTTTTGTTGAATTGATTAACGCCGACAAAAACAGGGGGGGGGTATACACACGCGGGCAGAAATGATCTAAATTTAATAAATAAAGGTATATATATTTTTGTAGTCATATATGGTTGAAAGCCTTTATTCATGCGGGTTTCCCGTGGGTACAGGCTTGTAGACGTTGTGCCGGCGTTAATCATCCTGAGCACCTTGTTCTTCATTGCCGCCGGCATTAACGCCGACATCATTTGTCGGCGTTTCTAAATCGGAAACGAAGGCGCTATCGACCCAGGCCATGCGCGGCTTGCCGCGTCCGGATTGCGTCTTGAACTGCACCAGCGTGACCGCCTCGCTGCGCTTGAGCGACTCCATGACTGCGTCCTGCTGGATGGGCATCAACCCGGCATATTTGCGGCAAGCCTTGACCATCTCGCGATTTGTCAGCCCCTTCTCCGCCGCCTTGGTGATGAACCGGTGCACGGTCTGCGTGATCTGGCCAAACTCCGAATCGGCCACGCGGATGCTCACCTCGTGCTCCATGCTGGTCAGCACGTACTTCACGAAATCAATGGCCCACGTCGCCGCCCGCTCGTTGACGACGACCTGCCCCTGCTTGATCAGGTCGGTGAACTCCTGCGCATCCGTGTGCTGCGCGCAGGCCGCCACCACAGCGAGCTTGGCTGCGTGCTCCCAGCATCGGCCCCAGAGGTGGTGCGTGCCGCCTTCGCGCTTCGCCTCCTCCTGGTCCTGCTGGTACTCGTACAGACTGGCAAACAGCGCCTGGGCCCGGGCATCCATGTGGATCGTGATGGGGTTGCCCGGCGTCATCCCAGCCATGCACTGCATCAGGGCGCGCGCTGCCTTCATCCACAGCACCAGGTGCTCGGGCGGCTCCGTCATGTCGGTAAAGCGCATGGGGAACCGCCCGCCCGGCGCGAACAGGATCAAGAGCCGGTTCAGGTTCCCGCTGGCCACGTCGCCGCTGGTGAACGAGTCAAACAGCGGCTCGGGCGTCGTCGTCGCGTGCAGGTTCACGCACGGGTATTCAATGTCCAGCCGCGGCTTGCTGCCCTGGTCGGCATACTCGGTGCCGGTGTAGACCGTCCCGGCGCTGGTGAACAGCTTCATCAGGTTCGTGATGATCTGCTGAAGGTGGGCGCTGGAGTTCTTCGCGTTGATCGACTTCATCCACAGACCGAACTCGTCGGGCTGAAACACTGTCGTCGGCGTCTTGGCCACGCGAGAAAGCAGGCCCTGCCCGCTGGCGATTTCCTCGCCGCCGATCATCGAGGACAGCCCGGCCGCCTGCAGCGCGACTTTCAGGCATTTGCGGCCGTGGTCCTTGCCCGCCGACGTGTCGGCCACGCTGACCAGGTAGAGGTTCGTGCGCAGCCCCGTCTGGCTCTTGACCTTCTGCGCCAGCACGGTCGAGACAATCGACAGGCTTGCCGCCAGCGCCAGGATGGGCTGGGGCTTTTGCGCGGTGGACAGCATCCAGTCCATGAACTCGCGCAGCACGCCCGGCGCGTTCAGCAGGTGCGGTGGGAATGGGCCGGGCCCATCCTCGACACGCGCAGCTGGTGCCGGTGGCGCTGGTACATCTTCTGGTACATCGGCCGGAGCGTGTACCGCCGGCGTGCGCAGCGCCCTTTTCTTCTGCGCCGACGCCTCGATCAGCGCGTCAAAGTCGATCACCACGTCCGGATGGTGCCGGGGCGGGTGCCGGTCCAGCCCGCAGGCCTGCGCCGCCTCGGCCATGGCCGCTTCCACGTTGCCGTTGTGGCTCAGGGTCACCAGCAGGTCAAACGCATCGTGCGCCAGCCGGTCGCCCAGCGGGTCGCTGGCATGGTGGCTGTAGACCTTCTGCACGCCGCCTTCGCTCAAGACCACCACGCCCGGCAGCTTGCTTGAGCTGCTCGGCGCCAGCCAGCGGTTGCCGATCTGCTTGTACCCGGCCTCCTGCAAGTGCGACTCGCAGGAGGTCTGCTCGTTGTATTTTGTGATGATGCCCGACGATGCCTGGCCCGGCGCGCGCGGCCGCGATGGCATAACCTTCTTGGCCCACGCCGCCGGCGCTGGCTTCCAAGGGCACATAGCCTGCACCTCGTCCCGCATCCGCCCGGCAGGGTCCGAATACAACCGCCAGAACTCCAGCAGCGCCGGCGGGATCTCGGGAATCTCGCCGTTGTAATCCCACGGCGCTTGTCCCGCTGCCCACTCGTAATGGTGCCCGTCCGGGTGCAGCGATGGCGGCAGCACGTCCTGATTGGGTCCAGCGCGCAACTCCAGCACTACCATGCGCTCGTTCGGCCCGGCCGGCGCAGGCTTTGGCCAGCTGATTTTTTCCAGTTCCAGATCCACCGGCGCGCGAAACAGCACCTTGGCCCGGCCCGCCTTGCTCAGAATGCGCGGCCCGGCATCCAGAATGTCATCAAGGTCGAGCCCGACCTCGTCAAAGATCACCCGGGCCCAAGCCTCGTCGTCCACGTCAATCGCGCAGGTGCCAGAAGGTTTGTGCACCAGCCCCATGTTCATCGGGCCGTTACCGAGCTTCGCCGTGGCCTTTTCTTTCGTGGCCACCAGCTCGGCCGGCGTGTTCCAGCCAGCTTGCTTCGGCCCCTTGGAGCCGTAGGGAATCATCACCAGGCTCCAGCCGCACTGCAGGTATTGCAGCGCATGCCCGATCTGGTCCTTGTGCGCGTCCGTCAGCCCTGTGCCCGGCTCTGCGGGCAATCCAGCACTGAACCCGCCCTTGAAAATTGCGCTTAAGTCAGCCATGAGTCTTCCACCAGCGCGGGTTTTTGATTAAAATAGAGGCAGACATAAAGAGGGGACTTTCTTTTTTATGGGTAGAAAAAGCCGGGCTGTTGGTGCAGTTCTGGCTTTTTTGTTGGGCAAACGAAAAGCGGCCCAAGGGGCTTCAACTGGTTGCAAACGCGCCCACACCGGGGCGCGCTTTGATGACCGGCTCAGCGCTCTTGATGGATGTGTTCTGTGTCGTGTGCAGCGACAGCACAAGCTGTTTCCACTGCGCGCGGCGCTGGCGCTGGACATCCGTCATGGGCTTGCCGCTGGTGGTGTGTTGGGTGCCCATAATTAGTTACCTGCCGGAGTCTTCCGGCAGCACTGCGGGTTGTCGCGCAAAAGCCTCGGCTTTATCGTTGGCTACATGAACCGAATAAATCACCTTCGTTGCGCCAAGCCAGATCAGCTCACGGACGTAGTCGGCTTCGCGGATGCCCAGGTTGTGGGCCTGCTCGGCAATCCACTTGTCCATCGCCTCGGTGACGCTGGTTTCAATGCGCGTGTTGAGCTTGCCAATGTGCAGCTTGGGAATCATGTTGTTGCCCCCTGGGTGAATGTTTTTGACGCGCTGTCGGTGGAGTTGGTGCGTGCGGCCAGCGCAAAGGCGTGCTGCTCGGAAAATGTGGCGCTGGGCTTGGGTTGTGAGGCGCGAAACAGCATTGGGTGCAGTTCGGCCATGCCTTCCGGCGAGATTCGGGCGTAGGGCATGTCAGGCGGCATCGGATATCAGAATCTCGAACTCGGTGAATTCGCCGCAGTTGGTGGCCAGTAGTTCAATGTGATCGTGGTAATCGTTCATGAACTGCAGGCGCTTCACTCTGCAGACCGCGCCGAACACGTTGGCCGTGTCGAGCGACTCGCCGCGCTCTGCGGCTGCTTGGGCCATGGCGCGCACATCGGCGCGGGTGGCTTGGGTCAGGGGTTTGATTTCCATTCAGGCGCCCTGCCCCTTCATGGCGGCCAGCATGGTGCGGTCGTCGGCGCGGCGAACGACGGTTCGCCGCTCGAGCAGACCGGACTTTGCGGCTTCAGCCATCTGGGCTTCGAGGATGGGGTCGGCTTTATCCAAGTCGGGCCAGATGCGCTGAAAGTCCTTCGGCCGAAGAGACTGCCTAGTTATTTGGCCGCCGACAGCACGCTCAATTGCAAGACAGTGCTCAATTGGGACGGGTCGATGCCCACTGACAAGCTGACTCACCATGCCGGGCGTGATCTCAAGAATTCTTGCCATTTCTGCCTGCGAGCCAACAATGTCGCAAGCTTCTTTGAACGGGTTTTTTGGTGTTTCCATCCCTTTAATTTAGCATAGCTAAATGCCAAAGCCAAGCCATGCTAAACATTTATTTATATAGCATCGCTATATGCTAGAAATTTGGACAAAAGAACAAGAGGCCGAAAACCTTTCGCGTCTCTTTGATGGCGTGAGCAATAAAGCCGCATTCGCAAGGGAATTCAAAGTCCCGGGCGGGGCGTCAATGCTCAGCCAGCATTGCAGCGGTCATCGGCCCATGAGTCTTGAGGCGGCAATTGCTTATGCGAAGGGTTTTAAATGCTCGATTGCGCAGATAAGCCCAAGATTAGCTCTTGAAGTGCAGCAAGCGAGCGGCACGGAGTTCAGTGGTCTAGAGCCGCAGGTCCCAAGCACCGCCCCAACCCCAAATCCCGACCCTACCCTGATCGACACGCTGGCGCGGCTGGCTCAGTTGCTGCAGCATGCTGATGCATCAACCCGCGAAACCGCAGCTGCACTTTTAGCCAGTCTTGCGCGAAACCCCGACAACCACACCAAGGTAGCCACTGCGCTTGGCGCCCTGCTGGGCAACGGAAGCGGGCTGCAATTCGAAACCAACCACCACGCAGGTATCCCGCCAGCAACATCCAAGATGCCTTCATGAGCCTGTTCGAACTTAAGGTAAGGCACTTGGTACCGCCGCTCGGCAATGGGAAATCCCTCAAGACGAACGCCATCGCCGAAGACGGCTTTGACTATGCCGTCAAGAGCCAGGCGGAACACCCCATGCTGCCCTTCTCAGAATGGTTTTGCTACCAGCTGTCGCAGGCCATCGGCATGAGCTGCCCAAGCCCGGCCATATTGGTCATGCCCGATGGCAGCCGCGCATTCGGCAGTCGAATTGAAAGCGGGCTGGCTGACCTCCAAAAAGAGCAGCAACAAAGCGGATCGCCCCCAAACCTTGAGGCATGCGCGGGCAAGCTCAGTGCCGCCTATGCAATGGATTTGTTCATCGGCAACGAAGACCGGCACTTTGGCAACTTCCTATTCAAGCGCAACAGTTTGAACCGGCTGTGCTTCATGCCCATTGACTATTCACACGCATGGTGGGTTCGCGGCTGGCCATTGGCAAACATCACCGGAAAGTCTTGCGCAACCACTGTGCACATTCAAATATTGCAAGCACTGGGTTTCTGGCGTACGCCCGATGCTTTATTTGCCCTTGGCACACTGTCCCAGTTGTCCCAAGAAACGATTGCCAGATGGCTCAATGAGATGCCTCAAGACTGGCTTTCTGGCAGAGATAGGGATACCCTTGTTACGTGGTGGAGCAGCGAAGAAATGCATGCCCGCGTGTCAAAATGCGTGCTCTACTGCAAATCATGACCGAAACAGCACAAACCCCCTACGTCATATTGCGCGCACAAGACTGCGTGCGAGGCGAGAGCGTGAACGCCGGAATCGTGTTGTTTGCCCCGACTGGCCCACTGGTAAGCATAGCGCCCGATGCCATGCGCATCAGGGCGTTGCACCCCGACTATGCCGCCCTGCGGCTTGAGGGGTGGGCCGAATCCCTTCAACAAACACTGGGCAACTACAGCGCCAAACTGGGTGAAACAGTCCAGAAAATCGCCCTGCTTCCGCTGCTGGTGCATCCTTTCATTCCTGACCAAACGGCAGGCATGGCAACCTTGAATATCGACGATCCGCAAGAGACTCTCGCAGAACTGATGAGCTGGCTGGTTTTGCCGCGCAAGATCAACATCCGGCCCACCAAAAGCACTGCTAAGCGGCCGACTCGCCTGGGTATGGAGATCAGGACATGGCTTAAAAACGCCAAGGCGTTTAGCTTGAAGATCGAGGATCTAAGTAAGAACCGCGTCGTGGCCAACTACCCCATTGACCCCGGCGCCGACCTGTATGCGGACCTGGCCCTTATGAACGGGCAACTGCACGTCATGGAGGTGATGGACTTGCGCGGCATGGACAAATTGACGGCTGGTGCGCGCGGAGACGCCGCGATCAAAGGCATTACGCTGGACGAAGCCAAGGCGCAGGCCAACCCGATCGCCATCGTGGCTGCAAGTGACTATGCTGTTGCCAAGCCCGCCATTCACCTCATCAGCCGGTACGCCAACGATGTATTTGACTTGGGCACCCTTGCAGAAAGAGACCGGTTTGCAGCTTTTGTGGCAAAAAGTTTGCACCGCACCGATCTAGCAAGCCAGGCTATCCATCTAGCGCAATAGCCTCTTACCCAGCCCGCCGCGCGCGGGCTTTTTTACGCCTGCGGCGCCAACGGCTCGATCGACAACTTGAAGCCCAGCGCCTTCATGACCTTGAAAAGCGTGTCCGAGCTGGGGGCGCGCTCGCCTGACAGGCTTTTGTACAGGCTTTCGCGCGACAGGCCGGTGTCGCGGGCCAGCTGGGACATGCCGCGCGCGCGGGCAATACTGCCGAGCGCGCCGCCCAGCTCCACAGGATCGCCCTCTTCGAGCACCTGGCGCAGGTATTCGGTCACGTCATCCTCGTCCCGCAGGTAGTTGGCCATGTCAAACGGCCGGGTCTTGATGGTGTTCATTGCCACTCCTTGGCCAGCAACTGGGCCTGTTCAATGTCTTTGGACTGGCTGGACTTGTCGCCCCCGCCCAGCATGATGATGAGCGCCCCCGAGCGCTCGACGTAGTACAGGCGCCAGCCGGGGCCGAAGAACTCGCGCATCTCAAACACACCCTCGCCCACTGGTTTGACATCACCCAGGATGCCGCGCCGCGCCTTGTCCAGTCGGCGGCCCAGCCGAATGCGTGTTGGCCGGTCTTTGAGCTTTTCCAGCCACTCGCTGAACTCTTCAGTTTCGATCACGCTGTACATGCGTGAATTGTAGCCAATTGGCTACAGCATGCAAAGCGACCCAGCCTCTCACTGAGGAGGTTTTTTTGCGTCTGGCTGTTACAGGTTGGGCTGATTTTTTGAATTGGTGGAAATTATTTAGCAAAATATTTAGCATTGCTGTTGATTAATTGATTTAGCGATGCTAAAGTTCATCCAACTCGCAACCAAACCACAAAACAACCCAGCCGAAGCGATACGTCGGCGCACCGAACAGGATGCAAACGGGGGTTTAGGCACTTTGTGCCGCTGTGGTGGAGGCGATGGACAAGCAACTCAACCCCAGGAGAACGATGTGAACACCCTCACCCGAGAGCGCAAGCAGGACGCCGAAGCCGAAGCGATGGTCAAGTCGGACAAGTACCTGCACGACGAATTCATCAGCGCTGCCCGGCTGGGCGACATGGCTGCCAAGGCCTTGTTTGCGCCGATGGTGCGTGACTTCATGACCCCGCGACATGCTGGCGAGCCAGCGCCCCAGAGGCACCAGTTTGTGGGTGAGGTGCTGGACAGCACGATTCACGACACCGAGCAGGACGCGCTGCTGGTGATGCTCTGCCGGCTGGCCTACAGCGCCACGCCAAAGGCTGTTCTGGCGCAAGAAGCGCGTGACCTGATCGAGGACATGGCCTGGCGCTTTGCGGCAGCCAACACCATGGCAGGGGAAACGGCATGAACGCCCGCACCTTCACCGCCGTCGCCGTGGCTGTCCTTCTCGCCTTTGCCGTGCTTGTCGCGGCTGGCCCCGACGAGCTGCAAGCCGAGCAGGACGTGGCCGATTACAAGGCCGCGCTGTCTGACGGCGGTGTGTCGCTCTGCGCCGAGTTCGGCCGCGTGCCGACCTGGACAAAGTCGGGCGACCTGATCTGCCGCAAGCCTGCCGCCGTCGTGGCGCAAGGGGCCCGGTGATGACCTACCGCGATCGCAACTGCAGCGGCTACCCGCTGAGCACTGCCCAAGGCCTTAAGAGCCGCCCGGCTGGCTGCAACCACAACTGCAAGCAAGGACGCACCTGCGATTGCACCGCAAAGCCAGCCAACTTCGACGGCCTGGGCCTCGCGCAAATTTTCCTGATGGTCTACGCCGTGCTGGCGCTGGCCATGTATTTCTCCCTGTAACCCTGAAAGCAAACCGTGAACGCACAAACCAAACCGCTGCCCCTGCTGGTGGCCGAACTGCGCGCCGCCAAGCGCGCCGAAGACGTGGCCAAGAACCACCGCCTGCAAATCGAGGAACAGATCGTTGCCATGTTCCCGGCGCAAACCGGCGAGGCAACCGTCAAGGAAGCTGAATTTTCCATTGCCTACAAGACCACCCGCACGGTGGATACCGAAGGCCTGCAGACCGCCTGGACCGCCTTGAGCGCCAACAGCCAAAAGGCTTTCACTTGGAAGGCATCGCTGGACCTCAAGCAGTTCCGGGCCATTCAAGAACTCGACCCCGAGTCATTCGGCCAGCTGGTCGCGTACGTAACGAGCAAGCCCGCCAAACCGGCCATCACGCTGAAAGACTAAAAAACCATGGCATTCGACCTCAGTTCCATTAACAAGACCAAGCGCGTCCGCGCTCCCAAAGTCGTGATTGCCGGCCCCGGCAAGATCGGCAAGACCACGTTCGCATCCCATGCGCCCAATGCCGTCGGCATCCTGACCGAAGAAGGCGCCGACGCAGTGGACGCGAACGCCTTCCCGCTGGCCACCTCGCTGTCGGAGGTGTACGAAGCCATCGGCACGCTGATCAACGAGCCGCACGACTTCAAGACCGTGTTCATCGACTCGATTGACTGGCTGGAGCCGCTGGTGCAGTCCCATGTCTGCCAGGCCAACGGCTGGAAAAACATCGAGCAGCCCGGCTTCGGCAAAGGCTACATCGCTGCAGCCGAGGAATGGCGAATGCTGCTGTCCGGTCTGGAAGCGCTGCGCACCCAGCGCGGCATGGGCGTGATCCTGATCGCCCATGACAAGGTCAAGCGCGTCGAAGACCCCATGACTGAAGGCTACGACAGCCACGTCCTCAAGCTCAACGACCGCGCCGCCGCCCTGGTGCAGGAGTGGGCCGACGTGATCGGCTTTTGCGGCTACCGCGTCTTCACCAGCAAGACCGATGCGGGCTTTGGCAACAAGGAAACCAAGGCCACCACGACCGGCGAACGCATCTTGCACGTCGAGCCCCACCCAGCGCACTGCGGCGGCAACCGCTTTGGCCTCACCAACATGCCGCTCGACTGGGCGCATTTCCAGACCGCGCTCGCCGCAGCGCAGGCCTGAGTTTTTCACAGTCCGACCCTTCCACTTTTAACCACGTAATCGAGAAAACACCATGGCTTCCATCAACTTTGACGCTTCCCAAGTCGCCCCCAAGTCCTCCTTCGCGCCCATCCCGGCCGGCGTGTATTTGGCCCACATTACCGAATCCGACGTGGTGCCACTCAAGTCCGGCAACGGCATGGCGCTCAAGATGACCTTCGAGATCCTCGACGGCCAGTTCAAGGGCCGCAAGATCTGGGAGAACCTGAACATTCAGCACACGAACCCCGATACCCAGAAATACGCGCAATCCGACCTGTCGGCCATCTGCCACGCCACCGGCAACATCAAGCTGAACGAGACCAGCGCCTTGCACTTCAAGCCGGTCAAGATCAAGGTGACCATCCGCCCCGCGTCCGGCGGCTACGACGAAGGCAACGCCATCAAGGGCTATGAGTCGGCCACCGGCGCCAAGCCCGCGGTGTTCAGCGCACCGGCAGCGCCAGCCGCCAACGCACCGGCCGCCCCGGGTGTCGCCCCTGCAGCAGCGCCTGCTGCTCCTGCAGCCAACGTGCCCGCCTGGGCCCGGAAGGCTGCATAAGCATGGCCCAACTACCTGAATCGGTAGTTGACCCGGTGGCCAGCGCCATCTTTGCCCATTACAAGGCAAAACATGACGCTGAGCCAGCCCGGGGCTACCTCGGTGCGTCAAGCATCGGCAAATCCTGCAGCCGCGCCCTCTGGTACGGCTTCCGCTGGGCCAAGCCTGCCGAGTTCACCGGCCGCCTGTACCGGCTGTTCCAGTCCGGTCACCTGCAGGAGCCGCGCGTCGTAGCTGATCTGCGCGCCATCGGCTGCGAGGTGTACGAGGTCAACCCGGCCGACGGCAAGCAGTTCAGCTTTTCTGAGCCGGCCACCGGCCACCACTTCCGGGGCAACTGCGACGGCATCCTGACCGGCCTGCCCGGCGCCGAGAAGACCGTGCACATGCTGGAGGTCAAGACCAGCAGCGACAAGCTGTTCAAGGTGCTGCAAAAGGATGGCGTCGAGAAGGCCAAGCCTGAGCACTTCGCACAGATGCAGATCTACATGAAGTGGAGCCAGGACCAGTTCGGCGCCGACGGCTGCAAGCGTGCCCTGTATGTCTGCGTGAACAAGAACACCGACGACATCCATACCGAACGCCTGGAGTACCAGCCCAGCGTCGCCCAGGCCCTGATCGACAAGGCCCTGGCCATCGTCAAGGCCGTAGAGCCGCCCATCGGCATCAGCACGGACCCCACGTACTACGAGTGCAAGTTCTGCGACCACCATGCGCTGTGCCACGGCACCGCTGTGCCGGCACCCACCTGCCGCAGCTGCGCCAGCGCCACGCCCGAGCTGGACGGGGATGCCCGGTGGACCTGCAAACGGTTCGATGCCGACATTCCGGACGCCCACCAGCGTCTGGGCTGCGCCAGCCACATCTACATCCCCGTGCTGCTGGTGCGCACCGGATCCACGGTGGACGGCACCGACACCAGCGTGACGTACCGCACTGACCTGGGCAACCAGTTCACGAACGGTGATCCTGCGCAGCACCCCGGGCACATCAGCAGCGCCGAGATCCATGCCGTGCAGGACAAGGCGATTCTGGGCACCGTGGCGAACGATGCGTTCTTGATGGAGATGCGAACGAAGTTTGACGGAAGGCTGGTGGCGTGATGCAACTCCGTGAATATCAGTCCCGTGCCGTGGCCGACCTGTTTGCGTGGTGGACGGCACATCAAAATGTAGATGACATTCCCTTGCTGGTGCTGCCCACGGCGGCCGGCAAGAGCGTGATCTGCGCCGAGATCGTGCGCTCGATGTACGAGCAGTGGCCCGCCTTCGAGCCACGCACTGTGGTGCTGGTGCCTTCGAAGGAACTGGCCGAGCAGAACGCGGCCAAGCTGGTAGCTCTGCTGCCGCATCACATCAGCGTGGGCTTCGTGTCGGCCAGTCTGGGCAAGAAGCAGTTTTCCTCCGACGTCATCGTTGCCACCATCGGCTCCATCGCCAAGAGCGCGCACCTGCTGGGCAACATCAAGTGCGTCATCATTGACGAATGCCACCTGGTCAGCACCAAGGGCGACGAGGCCGGCATGTACCGCCAGTTCCTGAGCAAGCTGTCCCGCTACTGCGAGATCCGTGTCGTGGGCATGACCGCCACGCCGTTCCGGGGCAATCAGGTCTGGCTGACCGACGGCGAGGCGCCACTGTTCACCGGCATCGCCTCCAACGTCTCCATGCGCGAGCTGCTCGATGCCGGGTTCATCGCTCCCTTGGTTCCACCTCTTGATGCCATCGATACCAAGATCGACGCCAGCGCTGTCGGCATCAGCAATGGCGACTACAAGGTGAACGAACTGGCCGAGGTCGTGGAGCAGTACCTGGCCGACGTGGCGCGCGAGGCTGTGAGTCTGGCGCGCACCCGGGCCAAGTGGATTGCCTTCACGCCATCGGTGGCGAACGCCGAAAGCCTGGTGCGCAACCTGCGCGGGCACGGCGTGACGTCTGTGGTGGTCTGCGGCGAGACGCCCAAGCCCGAGCGCGAAGCCTTGATTGCCGACTTTCGCGCTGGCCGCGTGCAGTGTCTGGTCACCGTGCTGGCGCTGTCCACCGGCTTCGACGTGCCTGACGTGGACTGCATCCTCTGGTGCCGCCCGACGAAAAGCCCGGTGCTCTACGTGCAGGGCATGGGCCGGGGCGTCCGGATCCACCCGGGCAAGGTCGATTGCCTGGTGCTGGACTTCACCGACACCGTGGCGCGCCTGGGGCCGGTGGACACGATCAAGGGCCGGGCTGCTAAGAAGGCCGGCGCCGGAAGCGCGCCTTACTGCGTCTGCCCAGACTGTGGCGAGCGCAACCTGGCTGCCGCCCTGATCTGCGTTGCTTGCGGCGCCACCATCAAGACGCCCGACGTCGAGCTCAAGCCCGTTGTGGTTTCTCGCGCCGCCCTGCTGTCGATCCAGGTCGCCCAGCAGGCCAGCACCGTGACCTGGCACGACGTCAGCCGGGTCGATTACGCCATCCACACCAAGCCGGACAAGCCCGACAGCCTGCGGGTGGATTACTTCGCCGGCTTCCTGAAGGTTGCGTCCATCTGGTGCTGCTTTGACCATGAGGGCTTTGCACGTCGGAAGGCTGAACAGTGGTTTGCCGCCCATGCGCCAGAGGGGTATGCGCACCAGCCCGGCAACACGGCGCAGCTCATGGAATGGATTGACACCGGCATGAAGCTGAAAGCACCCACCCGCATCGCAACCCGCAAGAACGGAAAATTTACAGAGGTAATGAGTTATGAATTTGGCAACCCTGAACCTGCAGAAGCAGACCTTGCAGAAAGCTTTGCGTGAGCTCGACTACATCAAGGTCAACTGCCACAGCTGCGACCGCTACACCGGCGGCCAGTGCGGGCAGTTTGAAGCCGCCCCGCCGCCCGAATGGGTCACTGGCCCGGTCGAGTGTGAGCACTGGGAATATGACGAAATCCCGTTCTAGGACGGGCAGCATGAGCCAACTCGCCCTCAATTTCGCAGGCTACGACCAGTCCAACAAGCACGGCGTTTATGTCGATTGCGAACGGCTGGCCATGCCGCGCGGGAAAAGCCGCGCTGCCGCAGAAATCAGAATTGCCTTTGTGGCCGAGGGTTTCATTTTTGGCGTCTCTGTCGAAATGGAAACGGAGTGGATGGGGGGCTTGCCAAGCGATAGTTGCGTGAAGTATGGGCATGTGTCGCCATCGAGAACCGATGCCATCAAAAGAGCATGCGACCGCATCGAGGGGTTTTGCAGCAAGACCAAATCAAAAGCATCGGCGGCCATTTTTGCCTGGATAAACGCAACCAAGGAGGCTGCATGATCCAGATCGACATGTTTCCCCCGCCCCAAGTGGCACAGGCGCAAGCGCCGACCCCGCGTTACGGAATGCCGCGAAGTGTGGCGCTGGCGTGGGAGCGGGCCAGTTCCCCCGCCGTCGAAAGCGCCATCATTGATGTGGTTTCTACCCGCAAGGGTGAATGGCTGGGCTGGAACGACTTTCGGGCAGTGATTGAAAAGTACCAGATCAGCAGCTGCTTTGAACATGTGCTGTCGGGTATGGCGCGTGAAAGGCTCATCCGAGAAAAGACCATTTATCACGGCAAGGGCATTGGCGCCGAAAAGCCCGGCTCGCCGAATTACCAGGGGTTTGGCCACAAGTACAGCGCGCGAGAAGTCTCTGAAGAAGGCCACGCCACTGCATGAACTACCCCCCCGCCCGTGAAATGCTGGCGGGCACTAACAGCTATCAAAAAGAGAGTCAAAAAATGAGCGCCGACCTCACCGATACCGAAATCGACAACATCTGCACCGGTCAGACCCAGAATGCCGCCAAGGTCAGGCACCTCAAGCGCATGGGGCTGTGCGTCCGGCAAAAGCCGAACGGCCGGCCCCTGGTGAATCGTCGCCACTATGACGAGGTCACCAGTGGTGCAAAAGTGACAACCACCGGCAGCGAACCCAACTGGGGCGTACCCGCATGAACCGGCCGCGCGACAGAAAGAGCGCCGACGGCCTGCTGCCGCGCATGGAAGCGCGCCCGCGCAAGAACGGCTTTACCTACCGTTACCACCCCATCGGCGGCAAGCCCATCGGGCTGGGCACGGACAAGACCAACGCCATCCGGGCCGTCCTGGACATGAACGGCGACAACAGCGACCGCAACACCCTGAACGAGTTGTGGCGGCTGTATCAAGCAACGCCCGGCTGGAATGATCTCGCGCAGGGCACCCGGGACGACTACATCCAGTGCAGCAAGGAGCTGCTGAGGGTGCTGGGCAAGATGGCGCCCGGCTCCATCAAGCCCGCGCACATCGCACGGTACCTGCGGGTGGAGCGCGCCAGCGCACCGGTGCGTGCCAATCGGGAATTCGCCCTGCTGTCCAACCTGCTGAACGTGGCCACCGAACGCGGCGAGCTCGACGTCAATCCTTGCAAGCAAATCCGCCGCAACAAGGAGCGCCCCCGCAAGAATGCGCCGACACCCGCCAACCTGGCCACCTTCCTTGAATGGGCGTGGGCCGGCAAAGGCCAATCACCGGTTCTGGCCGGCATGGCCGAGTTCGCCAGCATCGCCGGGAACCGCGGTATCGAATTCCGGGAGTTGACCTGGCCTCAAGTGGGCGAGGACGTGATCCGGATCGTTCGCAGCAAGCAGCGCGACAAGGAGGTGATTGAAGTCATCGCCATGGACGGCTTGCTGATTGACCTGATGCGCCGCATGCGCCTGCTGGCCCGGGATGACCGCTACGGCTGGGTGTTTCCCAACGCCAAAGGCAATGCCTACACGGCGCAGTCATTCAAGCTGGGGTTTGCCAGGCTCAAGACCGCTGCGCGCGCGGCGAAAAAGTTGGAAATTAACTTCACGTTCCACGATTTGCGGTCGTACTACGTCACGCAGTTCAAGGCCAAGTTCGGCAATTTGCCGGAGATCCATGCGGACCCCGGAACCACCGCGCGCATTTACGACAGCAGCAAGGTTATCAACCGCAAAACCCTTTGAATTCCCAAATTGGGAATTTTGGAGCACAAAAACAAAAGCCTGCTATCAATTAAGCAGCAGGCTTTGCATGTGCCGCAAGGCTTTATCTGGGGTGGCTGATGGGGCTCGAACCCACGACAACAGGAATCACAATCTGAGGACACAAACAAGCATCCATGCGGGTTTGCGATGAATCCGTGGCAATAAAAGGCGATTTTTGTATGGCGGTTTCATTGGCTTCGCGCCAAGATATTGCCACGAAAATTTGGCAAATTGGGACGACCATTGCTCTTATGTTGACCCCGGCCCGAAACTGCCCCATCGCACCGACCCAGCCTAACCCACTGAAAACCCACCT
>JBBQZA010000003.1:0-39078 GCA_038208175.1 Burkholderiales bacterium | reverse complement strand
GAATTCCTCAAAGAAAAACTTGAGATCGTTGGGTATTGGGAGAAAATGGGTCTGGTCTGAACCCCGAATCTTGGTTTCTGCAAGGCAGCTGGTAATCTCCTTTCAAGAAGATACTTGAAATATCTGATGAAAGGAGGCATGTAGAGCAGATCACCGGCAATGAAGGGTCAAGATCGCTCGACCCGTTGACGAACAGATTCAAGCGGGTCGCGGAGAATGGATAAATCACCACAGGTACTAGCATATATCGCGGGCAAAGGCTGGCTCGAGGGAGACCTGCAGTGCTCCTTTCTAGCCGCCGGCGAGTACAATGAGAACTATCTGGTCTCCGGGGTGACTACGGTGAAGCCACCATCCAGCCGGTCGTCTTTGCCAGCAATGCTGGGGTCCACAGTGGCTTCAGGGTCGGGTGTGGTGAGTTCTTCCTCGACCTTGACCAGATCATCAAGGAAGTCTTGCACCACGTCGTAGCGCGCCATCACGTCGGGGCAGGTGGCGAACTGAATCAGTTCCTGCAGCCGCATGCCGCAGCCGTCCATCACGTCGGAGAGGCGCAAGCCTTGTCCTTCGCGGAGCTTTTGAGCAAGCTCTAGTACAGAACCCGCTGGCGGTTGACCAGAAAACACGTGATAGGCAATGGCACCCAACGAAAACACATCCAAGCTCGGGCCATGGGTAGCGTCGGCGCGGTTTGTTTCAGGGGCTAGATAGACCAGACCGGGGTCTTCGACGTAATCTTCTACATGCTTCGTGCCAGTAGTGCGGTGAACGGTGTCGGGGTTGCTTGCATCCCGAGAAGCGGTCTGCCAGTTCATCAGCTTTGGGGCCAATGTTGAACCGTCGGAGCCTTGAATCATGATGCTCTGGGGCCCAAGTGCACGGTGATACAGGTTTTTACCGTGGGCGTACTTCAAGGTCTCGGCGATGTCGCGCACTAGTTGCAAGCGCTGGTCAACCGTGAGTTGCGTGCCTCGGTCACGCAACAAGTGATCAAGTCGTTGGGCCTTGGGGTCGTGGTCAAACACCAAAGCAGGCCCCATCTCAGTCTCTTTGTAGTCGTTGACTTTCAGGATGCCCGGGTGGCTGATGCCCTCCAAAACCTCAAACTCACGTCGCGCCTGGCGCACACGGGATGCCCGCGCTTCAGGGCTGGAGGCATTGGCCACGGTGTAAATGCGAACCCGGCGCTGAACACTTTCAAGGCTGACGTGTTGGCTCTCCCAGTCCTGAAAGCCTTCACCTTCAGCAATGAGCTTGGCGAGCTTGTAGTCACCCACCTGGCGATGTTTGTTTGACGGACGAATGCCTGCCTCTGCCAAGCCGCGCGCAATGGCGCGGGCTTGCTGACCATCCACGGTGTATGCCGGGTTGGAATTGATGCCGTTGATGAGGGCCGCAATGATGCCCGGATCGTTCATCGAACCCGGTTGACCGCGCTGATAGGTTGCTGTTTTGGCGTTGCCCTGAAGGCGACTTTTGAGGGTGGTGGATGACAGAAAGATTGCGGGCTCTACAAACGGCAGACGAATCTTGGACCTGGCAATGGCGGGCTGGCGGCGTAAGAGGCTGGCAAGGCGCTTGGATTTGCGGTTGGCCAGAATCAGTGGGTTGTCATAGGTGTACTCCAGCCCGTCGGTGGTCCACGTCCAGGTATGCGTGTCGCCATCGACTGTGCCGGGTCGGCTTTTGATCTCAACGAGGAACAAACCGGCAGGTGACAGGACCAACGCATCGACTTCGCTTATCTTGCCTTCGTCGTCAATGAACTCAAAATTGGTCCAAACATTCCAGGGGTCGCGGTCCGGCAGTTGGGACTTCAGCCACTCCAGGGCTTCACGCGCCCAGGGAAAGTTGGATTCGGCAATGACGTGCCAGCGATTGGCGCTCATGCTCATGTCTGGACATCATGGTTGGACGGGACGATTTCAAACAGTTCACCCACCTGGCACTGAAACAGCTTGCACAGGCTCTCTACTGCGGGGAGGTCAACGCGCATTGCTGTTTCGTTGTAAAGCGCTGTGACTGTGCTGCGGTTCAGGCCGGTGCTTTTCGCAACATCGGAGATGCGAAGTTTGTTTCGACCCATGAGAGTCGACAGATGGCAGCGGATCATTTTTTGGTTTATTTGTGTTTGGGGTGTTGCGCAGACTAACAAAAAATTACGCTGCGCGCAACTCCAAGATAGTCCGCCCAGTTAGTCCTGGTCGGCGTTGTCAGGCGCGAACCAGGCTTTGCAACGAATCGACAAAGGCATCGGCGTCCACGGCGCGAATTGGCGCGCCATGGTTATAGCCATAAGTGACCAGCAGCACCGGACAACCGGCGGCACGCGCCGCCTGCGCGTCATTGCTGGAGTCGCCAATCATCAGCGTGCGCTCTGGCACAGTACCCAGCGCTTCGCAGGTTTTAAGCAAAGGCAGCGGATCGGGTTTTTTGCACTCGAAAGCATCGCCACCAAAGATGAAGTCAAAAAATCCGGCCAACTCCTTCGCCTTGAGCAAAGGCACAGCAAAAGCGGTCGGCTTATTGGTCAGGCAGGCCAGTTTCAGGCCATGGTCCCTGAGTTGCTGCAAGCCAGCCAGCACACCAGGATAGACGACAGAATCCTGGCCGTTGATGGTCAGGTAATGGCGCTGGTAGATCGGCCAGGCTAGTTGGTACAGACCCCCGATGTCCCCGTCAACGCCCGCCTGCCCGGCAGCTCGTGCGAGGACGCCCTTGAGCAAATGTTCGGAACCCTTGCCCACCAAAAGAGCAATCGCGGCGCGATCTACCTTGTGCTGGCAGAACGGCGGCGGCAGCTCAGCCAGCATCAGGTTGAGCGCCAACACAAAGTCTCCCAGCGTATTGACCATGGTGCCGTCGAGATCAACGATGGCCGCATCGACGTTGAACCGGTTCAAGATGAGAGAGTCCATAAGCAAATAATGTAGCCACAAATTTCAACTCGCACTGCCTATGTGCTTGTGGGAATCCCGCCTGAGTTCCTTTTGATCGAATGCGCTGCAGACCTTGTTGCGCCCAGTATTCTTTGCTTCATAGAGGGCCTTATCGGCCTGACTGAACAAAACGTCCAGATTGTCATCCTTGGAAATCAGAGAGGCAACGCCGATTGAAACACTAAACTGAATTGGCAGACCACTTTCCATTGGGACTTTGGTATTCGCAATCGCGGCCCGTAAACGCTCGGCAACCTCCATCGCCACAGTGATTCTGGTTTCCGGCAACACGACTGCGAACTCTTCACCTCCAACGCGGCCAACAATATCGATTTCGCGCAATGTCTGCCGACAAACTTCCGCCAGCGTTTTTAGCAAACGGTCCCCCACTTGATGGCCGTGGCTATCATTAATCCGCTTGAAGAAATCAACATCCAGCATGAAAATCGACATTTCGCTTTCGTATCGTATCGCGCGGGCAAGCTCCACTTCTGCAAGTTCGACAAAATGGCCGCGATTATTAACGCCAGTGAGGTAATCGACATGTGCTTGTCGCTCCAGCTCCTGTCGGAATGCTTTGTGCTGTGTAACATCGCGCGTGACTCCAAGCAGGCTGATGCTTTGATTTTTTCCATCGCGTAAGGGTGTAGCGTGAGTTTCCAGCCAGCGTAGAGTGCCTTTCTTACCTCTTATGGGAAACTCCAGCATGCCGGAATTCCCTGCGCAAACACTTTTGTGCAACTCAATAAAAGCGTTGCGATACGCGGGATCAACAAAGTCAAGTAATCCGATCTCTTGCGCCTCCTCAAGACTATCGACTTCCAGCATCCGGAGCCCGGCGGGATTCATATTCTGTAACTTGCCATTCGGCGCGACAATCTTGACGCATTCCGGTTCGGTCTCGAAAATAGTTTGCAAGTATTCCTTCTGTTGCTGCAGATCGTCTTCAGCCTGCTTGCGTTCAGTGACCTCCTGCTGCAACTTGGTCACGAGATCAACTGCCAAGGCATCAAAGGTTCGTGATACCACGCCGATTTCATCAGTAGATGTCGTCGCGCTGCGCACGGAAATATCTCCATTGGCTACAGCCAAGACGGCCTGATGTAATCTGGATAGGGGCTGCAGAACACGGCGGAACAGCAGTGCAGCGATGACCAAGAGAAGGAGCAAGAAGAAGAGCGGAATCGCATTAACCAGAATGTGAAACTGGTCTTCAAGTTTCTCTCTCTGCAGGAAGGCACCATCGCTTGCGCGATTGACTGTATCGAAAAGCTCTTGAGTCTTGGTCAGAACCTGATCCAGCAGTAATTGTGTGCGGCGACGCTGCAACTCATTCTCTGCAACAGTCTTTGCAGCTATTAGTTGGTCAAAGAATCGGCTTAGTAACTGGGCCTGAGCGAGCGCATCAGATGGCATTGCCGCCGTCTTATCTGCAGTCGCTCCAAACAATCCAAGAATGCGCTGATGCCGAGTTCGCCATTGTTGTGCTTGCCGCTCCTCTGCATGCAGCGCGTATTCGTTCGTCAGCAACAATAAGGCAGATACCTCGCGCGCGATTAACTGACTCTGTATCTGCGAAGTCGAGATTCGATCCAAGTTGTCGTTAACCGCCCAGCTCGCCACCCAAAGCGCGATTACAAACAGGAAGGCAAGACTGAGAACAGCTGTCAGCTGCGTTCTAATTCGCATGGGCTATTGGACGATGCCGACGGCGGAAGGAAGTACCCGACGCAGGGGCCTGGCGTAAATGAAGTTTAGGTAATTAGGCAACTCCTTGGCTTGTACATGACCTTCCGTCCGCGCCCAGCGTGCCTCGCTCTCCAGGGTCTTCAACAATGACTGATCAAGTGTTAGTTGATATCGATAACGGGGCCACAGCCAGTCAATGTATGGCTGATCTAGCTGCAGGCGCGAGCGAAGAATAGCCTTGGCCTTCTGAGGCTCGTTGGCGATAAAGCGTTGAGCCCGATCCAAAGCCCGCAATAGCTTAACCAGATCATCATCACGCGTGCCAGCATGCTTGCGAGGAATGACAAGGTTGAAACTGAGCGTGTAGAAGCCACCGTCATCCAGCGCACGGGCTCCCTCCACATTATGTTCCGCGAGATAAGCTTGGGGTTGCCAGACGGCAATGGCATCGACTTCCCGTTGCTTCAAGGCGGTTGCCATTGCCTCCGGCTGAAGGCTGATGGCTTTGATCGTTTTCGGGTCGGCACCGTTTAGAAGCGCCAAGGTGTCGAGATAGTAATGACTTGCCGCGCCAACGATTGTGCCTATGCGCTTGTTTGCCAGGTGTTCGGGTTTGGTGATGCCGCTACCATTGAGCGTTATCACCTTGACATCGTCTCTACTTGTTACAAAACTGGCGATTACAGCAAAGTCGTTCCGCTTGAAGCTGTTGAACATGACTACCGCCTCAGAGGAAGTCGCCAAGTCCGCCTGGCCATCCAACAACTGCTGCATCGTGCGATGACCGCCGACAACGTCATTGACTTTGATCAGAACACCCTCGGCGACAAAGTACCCTTCGGTTTCGGCCACATAGAATGGCAGTGATAGAGGGGTTTTTGATAACGCCAGAATGAGTGGCTCGGCTGCCTCAACGGCAAAGCAGCAAAATATCTGCAGCGCTGCAGCGAAAAAAGCCTTATAAAGCCAATGGGACGTAGCCAACCCTTCGCATCTATTTGAGGTTGGCATCTTTCTAAACTCGGCAGCCTTCGTGGCGTGGTCAATTCTTTTCTGAGCATTGATGATACTACAGGGGGTCGATTCGTCCCCTGCATCGTTACTTTTTTACTGTTGGTTTTTGGTTGGCCGAAATCGCGGCTGCGCATTGCTGCCCAGAGCGGTACAACGGCTCACGCGTTCATGGTGCAAACTCTGGAGAGCGAGGTTACGCGCCGCATGCAGCGCGCGGAGTTTCTGGCTCAGGCTCGAGCTGCAGCCGAAGGCATCGATGCCGGCGCGGCGCTGCGGTCCTATCGACCGAAAGCCCGTTCTTTGTACCTGCTGGCCTGTGGACCCAAGTACGCCATCGCGTCGTGGGGTCGCTGTTCGGCCGAAGGACCCTGGGTCTGGAGCTGGAAAGACTGGATCGACCGGCGCTTCATTCGGCGCTTTGGGGTCTTGTCTGCCGGTCGCAAGCTATAGTGCAGCAAAGAACCAGTTGGCACACCGGGACGATGAATGAACAAAGACAAACAGGACAGCAAATCAAACCTCGACGACGCCGGGGTATCGGCCCTGGTCGACGCCAAATTTCTGGAAACCTTGCGCCGCCAGATGCTCAAGTTCGCGACACTGCAACTGTCCGACAGCCATCTGGCCGAAGACGCGGTGCAGGAAGCCTTGATGGGGGCGCTGAAAAACGCCCGATCTTTTGCCGGTCAGGCGGCGCTGAAAACCTGGGTCTTTGCCATCCTGAAAAACAAGATTGCCGACGTGCTGCGGCAAAAGCAGCGCCTGGTTTACGCTGGCAGCCTGATGCACGACGACGAGGAGGACGAGGATTTTTCCGAACTGTTTGAAGCCAGAGGCCATTGGCAATCGGATGAACGGCCCGCCAACTGGGGCAATCCGCAGGACTCCCTGCGGCAGAGCCAATTCTGGAATATTTTTGAAGTTTGTCTGGAGAATCTTCCAGGCAAACAGGCCCGCGTCTTCATGATGAAGGAGTTTGTGGAACTCGATGCCAGCGAGATTTGCACCGAGGTGGAGATCTCGGTCACCAACCTGAACGTGATGCTGCACAGAGCCCGGCTGCGGCTACGCGAATGTCTGGAAAATCGCTGGTTCTCGCATGGAGGCCAAGCATGCTGAGCTGCAAGGAAGCGACACGCCTCATATCCGAGTCGCAGGAGCGCAAGTTGTCGCTGCTCGAAACCGTGCCTTTGAGATTTCACCTGATGATGTGCACCGGTTGCCACAATTTCAGCAAGCAAATACGTTTTCTGCGCGAGGCCATGCGCGCCTTCACCCAGTGGAAAGGTGACGAGCCGAAGAAGTGAGTCGGTTCAGGACCCCGCGTGCCAGCTAAAACGGCTGGCAAGCCAGTGATCGACGGATAATTTTCCTGGGCCACGGGCAATCAAGAACAGCAACACGGCGGCCCAGGTGCCGTGCGTCGGATAGGCACCAGGATAGACCAATAATTGGATCGTCATGGTCATGCCCAACAAAGCGAAAGCCGACAGGCGTGTAGCAAGGCCAATCAAGATGAGCACAGGAAAGAAATGCTCAGCAAAGGCCGCCATCGGCGCAGCCACTTCGGGGGATACCAGGGGCAGGTGATATTCATCCTTGAACAGTGGAATCACCGAATCCGACAAGTGCGGCCAACCCAAATGAACATCGCCGCTGACGATGTCGATGGCGAAGCCTTCGACCTTGGTTTGGCCTGATTTCCAGAATACAGCAGCAATAGAAAACCGCCCGACAAAAGCGATCAGCGAATCCGGGATGCGGCTGCAAAGGCGGATGAAGGTTTGCAGCAAGCCAATGACGGGGTGACTTGTTGTTGCGTCATTGAGGTATGTGTTGGGCTTCATGGGCTAGTGTCTGCGTTGGAAATGTTTGTAATGAGTTGCAGTCGAATCAGGTTCGCCAGGAACGCTCCGAGATCAAAGCGCTGGTCATGCTCCATTGCGGCATCGGCGGCCAGAGCGAGCCCCTCACCGGCCATCAATTGCGCGAGAAAGTGACCTTCAGCCATACTCAAATTGAGTATTTCGACATCCAGCTCGCGCCGAAACACCAGTACGGTTTCCGCTAACTCTGGTTTGACCGTCTCAATAGACAGAATGTCCTGGTGGGCCGCCCACAGCGACCACACGGCGTACTGTGACTGAAGTAGGTGCGCCGATGGATGAAGCCGCAGTTTCAAACCTGCCAAGGCATCCGGGTCGGCCAGTGCCTGACCGATGGTTTGCATCGCAATCGGCTGGGCATCGGCCGCGTGGTAAGCGCGAACCCGAAGCATTTCAAGTCGCGCCACATCAGACAGATAGGTCAACGAGGATGCCGGTGGGAATGTTTCTATAAAGTCCGCAAAGGCAGCGCCCAGCCAGGTCAACACTCGGGTCTTGGCCGGGTTCGTTTGAATGAAGACGCGGGCCATGGCCCGGAAAAACTCCTCACCTACCAGAGCCTGGGTGACTGGGAATGTGTCGGCCAGCGCATCGATCAAGGAGACCACGACGTTATTGCGGTACACCGCAAATCTGGCGGCCGGATCGGAGCCGTTCCAGGTGCTCAGCCCCGCAGGCACGTTCAATGCCGGATCGAGCAAAGCGCGTGCAAAATAGGCCTGGTCGCTCATGGCATGGCCTTGGCCAACAGGCCATCGGCAATGGCGGCTTCAGCCATCAGCAGCGGTAGTGGCGGTACATCGTTGTCACGCTCCAGCAAAGTCGCAACGGGTCCTGTCAGCTCCAGCGTGAAGGCATACAAGTCCCAGACGGCTTTGGCCACCGGGCTGCCGTGGCTGTCAATCAACAGGCGGTCGCCCGCACCGTCGACTTGTTCGGCAAAGCCGGCCAGGTGAATCTCGCCCACCTGTGTCAGCGGCAAAGCGCGAATGGTGGCCTGCGGATCGCGGTGATGATTGACGCTTGAGACATAAACGTTGTTCACATCCAGCAGCAAACCGCAACCGGTGCGGCGCAGCACCTCGGTGATGAAGCCGGGCTCGTCCATCGTCGAGTGGGCAAACTCGACGTAGGTGGCCGGGTTCTCCAGCAGCATGCGTCGCTGCAGGTGCGACTGCGCCTGATCGATGTGATCGCAGACGCGTTGCAGCGTGGCTGCGGTATACGGGATCGGCAGCAAGTCGTTCAAAAAGACGTCGCCGTGGGTTGACCAGGCAAGATGTTCCGAGAAAGACTGTGGTTGGTAGCGGTCGAGCAGACGTTTCAGCGCATTCAGATGAGCGATATCCAGAGCGGCGCCGATCGACATGGCGACGCCATGGATGGACAGGGGATAGCGTTCCCGGATCCGGGCCAGGTAATGGTGGTACGGGCCGCCTTCGACCAGATAGTTTTCGGCGTGGACTTCGAAGAAGCCGATATCTGGCCCATTCTCCAGGACGTCACGATAATGCTGAGGCTTCAGGCCGATGCCAGCGCGCAAGGGCAGCGCCGCGTTAGCGGCAGCGCCCTGCCATGCCCGATCCGTGTGGGTGGAAGAAAACATGGCAGGTGCTGCGTTTTGATGCGGTTTGATCAGGCCTTCTTTTCCTTGAATGCAGCCAGTTGGCCAAAGCCGGTGGTTGAAGTCGCCGATGCCGTCTTTTCGCAGGTGCCAGCCGGCACCATCTTCCAGGCGTTGCCCTGGTAGTCGACCTTGGATGTGCCGGCACAGGTGGTGCCGGGGCCGGCCGCACAGTCGTTCTTGGCCTTCATGGCGACGCCGAAGCATTTTTCGGTATCGGCCGCCGATGCCGACGCGGCGGCCATTGTCAGCGCAGCGCCGAGCGCGAGTGCCAGGGCGGCGGAGGATGCATAGCGGGTGGTAGTGGGGTTCATGTCAATTTCCTATCAAAGGTTAAGGGGCAATAAAAGCGGGGCCGATTGGCCTCGCTGCTTCCATAGTCGGCCCAGTCAGCGGTTTCTTACAGTTGTGTTTCAGCAACTGCAGGAAAGCCGGGCGCAGGGACTGGCACTGCAAGTACCTGCTTGGAACGCTTCTGGGCCTGCCTTTACCGATAGCGATCTATTGCCTGTTTTTCGATTTTCTGGTGAGCATCGCCGACAAGACCTAGGCGCGTTGGGCAGCGCCAATTCAGCTCGAGCTGCGTCGGATCACTTGCCGCCCCATACTTCGGCCACGCGCGCATCCCTGCCGCAGGACTTGCGGTAGTAGCTGTAACGGAGCGGGTTTTTCTTGTAGTAATCCTGATGGTACGCTTCGGCCAGCCAGAAGGTCGAGGCCGGTGCCAGCTCGGTATGAATAGTCTTGAATTTGCCGCTCTTGATCAGAGCATCGCGGCTGGATTCGACGGCCCGGCGTTCGGCCTCGTTTTGCCAGTAGATGCCGCTGCGGTATTGGCTGCCAACGTCACAGAACTGACGGTCTTTTACAGTGGGGTCGATATGCCGCCAGAAGTACTCCAGCAGTAGTGCATAGCTGACTCTTGCCGGGTCGTAGATAACGCGGACGGCTTCGGTGTGCCCACTGCTGCCGGCACTGACCTGTTCGTAGCTCGGGTTGGCTGTTTTGCCGCTGGTATAGCCCGACTCGACCTCGATAACACCAGTCAGCTTTTCGAAGTCGGCTTCGATGCACCAGAAGCAGCCACCGGCAAATATCGCCGTCGCCTGATTGACCGCTGGGGCTGCGGCAGTCTGACCCCAAGCGGCCGTCGTCACCATGGCGTATAGCGCCAACGCTTTGATCCACAAGCTTGTCTTCATGTCCGTAGGGCCGGCAACGGCTCCGCCTTTAATATGAAATTCAGGGCAACGCCATTGTTGCAGTAGCGCTTTCCAGTGGGCTGCGGGCCATCGTTAAAAATATGACCCTGATGGCCACCACAATGTGAGCAGTGATACTCGGTGCGGGGGTAGATAAGCTTGTAGTCGGTTGAAGTACCGACTGCGCCGGCCAGGGGCTGCCAGAAGCTGGGCCAGCCGGTGCCGCTCTCGTACTTGTGGGCGCTGTCAAACAAGGCCTGATTGCAGGCGGCGCAGACAAAGGTGCCGGCGCGTTTTTCCCGGTTCAGTGCGCTGCTGCCGGCGGCTTCAGTGCCCTCTTCGAATAGCACGCGGTAGGCGTCAGCGGGAAGCAATTGCTTCCATTGAGACTTTGACTTGTTCAGGGCAAAGGGCGCAGCAGCCAGGGCGGAGCCAAACGGCAGCGCGGCGGTGGTCAGCAGCCCGGAAAGGCGGTAAATCAAGCTTCGACGGTTCATGTTTTCCTCTTGCAGTGTGGCCGATGTCGGCGGGCTGGAGCTCGCTTTGATTGAGTTCCTGCCGTTTAGTCGGGCCAGGCTCGACTTTCTTACACCGGCAAAGGCAGAATCCGAGGCAAGCACTGCAGGGGTTGGCACTGGCCTTGCGGCTGCGTGCAACCAAAGCCGATTTTGATGCCACCATGGGGATCAATCCGACATCAGCAGAGGAGTTTATGACCCTGCGCGACAAGCGGGCTACCCCAGGATTTAACCCGGAGAGCAGCTACGAAATCCGGCATGGAGGTCATTGCGCTCAGCCGTGAAGTAGTTGCGATAGCGCGGGTGCGCCATGCGGTCTGCAGTGGCCACACTGGCGCCGCGCAGCACCGGGCGACTGCCAAACCAGGGCGCTGAATAGTCCAGGTAAGGGTGCGCCACAAAGCCGGGATAGGGCGCAAAAGGGCTGGCCGTCCACTCCCACACCTCGCCCCAGCAGAAGTCCGGCTGCATCAATGCGGCGCATTCCCACTGGGCCTCGGTCGGCAGTTGCCGCCCCGCCCATTGGCACCAGGCCTGGGCTTCGTGGCAACTCAGGTGCACCGCACTGGCATCCAGGTCCAGCGCCTGCCACTGGCCAAAGCGCTGGCATTGCCAGCCCGCGCCGTCCACACCGAGATGCAGGTAACGCGGCGTGGTTTGCGCATGCGCGGTGCGCCAACGCCAGCCTTCGGGCGACCACCAGCGGGGGTCGCCGTAGCCACCGTCTTCCACAAAGGGCAGGAAACGCCTCCAGCTGACCGCATTGCGGTCGATCGCAAAGGTGGGCAAGGCCACATCGTGGGCCTCCAGTTCGTTGTCGAACGCAAAACCTGCGCCTGTACTGCCCAGTCGCCAGGTGCAGGCCGGCACCTGCAATGCGCCTGCCTGGGTTGTGCCGGCAGGTACGGGCGCAAAGAGCAGCGTGGGATCAACAGGTATCCCCAGCGCTTGCGCCATGTACACCGCAGCCTCGCCGTGCATGTCTTCATGCAACAGCGCCAGACGGTAGAAATACAGGGATGCATCGTCTTGCGGGCTGCGCGCCAGCAAGTCAAGGGTGCGTTGCAGCACCGCACGCAGTTGCGCACGGGTGGCGTCCAGGCTGGGAAGGGGCAAGTCCCAACGCGTGTCGTGTGCCACCAGGCTGGAGTTGTACAAGGCGTCGACGTTGACACCGGGCGCTACTTGTGCGGGCGCAGCCGGGGCGACGGCAGGGTCGTAGGTGGTGCCGCTCGTACGTTGTGTGTTGCGCCCTATCCAGTAGTCCTGAAACCAGCCCACGTGGCCCAACTCCCAGAGCGGCGGGTTGAACTGCGCATGCAAGGGCACGCGCAGGTCGACACCCAGGGCCGCATCAAAGCAGTCCATCAGGGCCAGCGTGCGCGTGCGGCTGGCACGCAGCAGATCCGCCAGCGTGGCCGCGTCAAACGTGCGCGCCTGCACGGCAGGCTGCCATGGCACAGTCAGGGGTCTTGGTTGGAGTGGCATCATTGCGGTACGTCATGAAACAACACATCGTTATTGTCAGCCCTGCGCTCGCCGATGCCAACAATGGCAATTGGCAGACCGCGCGGCGCTGGCAACAGTTGCTGCAGCCGTGCTACCAGGTGCGCATCGTGCAGCATTGGCCGGACGGGCCCGATGCCGCGCGGGACGCTTGCATGCTGGCCCTGCACGCACGCCGCTCAGCTGGCGCGATTGCGGCGTGGGCCAGTGCACGTGCCGAACAGGCGTTGATGCCGGCGCTGGCCGTCGTGCTGACCGGCACCGACCTGTACCGTGACATCCTGAGCGACTTGCAGGCGCAAGCGTCCTTGCAGCGGGCCCAGCGCCTGGTGCTGTTGCAAGAGCGCGGAGCCGATGCCTTGCCGCAGTCTGTGCGCCACAAGGCCAGGGTCATCTTCCAGTCCACCAGTGCCCGCCAGACCCTGCCCAAGACCGACCGCCATTTGCGCGCGCTGATGGTGGGGCATCTGCGCGAAGAAAAATCCCCACAAACGCTGTTCAACGCAGCGCGCCTGCTTGCGCCCATGGATGGCATTCTGATCGACCATATCGGTGCTGCGCTCGAGCCGGCTTTGGGTGCGCAGGCGCAAGCCACAGCCCAAGACTGCGTGCACTACCGCTGGCTGGGTGCCTTGTCACACACGCAGACGCGCCGGCGCATCCAGCAGGCCCACGTGCTGGTGCACAGCAGCCGCATGGAAGGTGGTGCCCACGTGGTGATGGAGGCAGTGCGCGCGGGCACACCGGTTATTGCATCGCGCATTGCCGGCAACGTGGGCATGCTGGGCGCCGGTTACGCCGGCTACTTTGACTGGAACGACGCGCAGCAGCTTAGCCACCTGCTGTGCCGCTGCCACGATCACGTCGCCGACCCGCTCTACACCGAATTGCAGACCCAATGCGCGGCACGCGCGCCGCTGTTCGCCCCACAGGCCGAGAAGGCGGCGCTGTTGCGCCTGGTGGCCGAGCTGCTGGACACTCCAACCGACCAAGTGAACTAATGCAAACACCCAGCCAGCCCATAGCCCGCGACATCGTTCTGGTGGGCGGCGGCCACAGCCATGTTGGCGTACTCAAGCGCTTTGCCATGCGGCCAGAGCCCGGCGTGCGCCTGACCCTGATATGTACCGATGTGCACACGCCTTACTCCGGCATGCTGCCGGGCTATGTGGCCGGCCACTATGGCTATGACGATGTACACATCGACTTGAGCCGCCTGGCTGTGTTTGCCGGCGCGCGCCTATACCGCGATGAAGTGATCGGACTCGACCGAGCGGCAAGCCGGGTGCTGTGCCGCAACCGACCACCGGTGCCCTATGACCGGCTGTCGATCAATATTGGATCGACACCACAGCTCGGCGGTGTGGCCGGGGCTGACCAGCACGTGGTAGCGGTCAAGCCTATACACCAGTTCAACCAGCGCTGGCTGGCACTGCTGGCGCGCGTGCAGCAGCATACCCACGGCGCGCTGCGGGTGGCCGTGGTCGGTGCAGGAGCGGGGGGCGTCGAACTGCTGCTGGCGATGCAGTTCCGGCTGCGGCGCGAACTCGCAAACCTGGGGCGTGACCCTGCATTGCTCCAGTTCCACCTGTTCAGCGCAGGCGACAGCATTTTGCCCACCCACAACACCTGGGTGCGCCAGCGCTTTGCGCGGGTGCTGGCAGAGCGTGGCGTCACCGTGCATCTGCAGGCCGAAGTTACCCGGGTCGAGACGGATCAACTGCAGTGCGCCAGCGGCGAAGTGGTGCTGGCCGATGAAACCATCTGGGTCACGCAAGCCGGTGGCGCACCCTGGCTGAAGGCCACCGGGCTGGCGCTTGATGCCGACGGTTTCTTGATAGTGAACGACTGCCTGCAAAGCATCAGCGACCCGCACGTCTTTGCAGCGGGTGACATTGCTGCCATGCAGAACCACGCCCTACCCAAGGCGGGTGTGTTTGCCGTGCGCCAGGGCCGCCCGTTGGCGGACAACCTGCGCCTGGCTGTGCAGATGAGGCCGCTCAAGCCCTACCACCCGCAGAGCCGCTGGCTGGCGCTGATCAGCACCGGCGACCAAACCGCCGTGGCCTCGCGCGGGGTTCTGGGCTTTTCTGGTCAGTGGGTCTGGCGCTGGAAGGACTGGATCGACCGGCGCTTCATGCGCAAGTTCTCGGATCTGGCAGGCATGCGCACGGACACCTCACCCACCACGACCGGCAACACCCTGGCGCTGAGTCAGGAAGAGTCGCTGCAGGCGATTTCCGCGATGGCGATGCGCTGTGGCGGCTGCGGCGCCAAGGTCGGGGCCAATGTGTTGGCACGGGCCCTGGGCGGTCTGCAGGTGATTGCCCGCGACGACGTGCTGGTGGGCCTGCACGCGCCGGACGATGCTGCGGTGGTGCGGGTGCCACCGGGCAAGGCCTTGGTGCATTCGGTGGACTTTTTCCGCTCGTTTGTGGATGACCCCTATATCTTCGGCAAGATCGCTGCCAATCACGCGCTGGGTGATATTTTTGCCATGGGTGCACAGGCCCAATCGGCGACGGCGATAGCCACGGTGCCGCCGGGCCTGGAGGCCAAGGTGGAAGACCTGCTGCTGCAGATGATGGGCGGCGCGGTGGAGGTCCTCAACGCCGCCGACTGTGCCCTGGTGGGCGGCCACACCGGTGAAGGACAGGAACTGGCGCTGGGCTTTGCCATCAATGGCCTCATTGACGAAGATTTGGGAACCCTGCTGCGCAAGGGCGGCATGCAAGCGGGGGATCTGCTGATCCTCACCAAGCCCATAGGAACGGGCACGCTGTTTGCAGCCCACGCGCGCTTGCAGGCGCGTGGCCGCTGGATCGAGGCGGCTCTGCAATCGATGGTGCAATCCAACCGGCTGGGCGCACAGTGTCTGCGTGCGCATGGCGTCACTGCCTGTACCGACCTCACCGGTTTTGGTCTGCTCGGACATCTGCTGGAAATGACCCGACCCTCGGGAGTGGATGCGGAGATCAGCCTCTGCAGCCTGCCGTTGCTTGATGGTGCGCTGGAGACGGTGGCCGCAGGCATCGTCAGCTCGCTACAGCCGTCCAATGTGCGGCTGCGCCGAGCCCTGCACAACCAGGCCGATTTCGCCCAGCACCCCCGCTATCCGCTGATCTTCGACCCGCAGACCGCAGGAGGCCTGCTGGCCAGCATACCCGCCAACCGAGCAGACGCGTGTGTGATTGCGCTGCGTGCACTGGGCTATGAACACACCGCCATCATCGGCCGCATCCTGCCCCAGGGTGATGCGCTGGAGCCAATCCGTTTGATCGATTGACGGTAAAAAGGTGACCATCCGCTGTAATAAACCATCATCTCCAACGACAAAAGCTGCATGTGGGCTTTAAAGAGCCCCTGACAACTCATTTTTACTGGAACATCACGCCCATGCACGACACCTTGCCCCTGCTGCAAAAAATCCACTTCCCAGCCCTCCAGCGCGCTCGCGTTGACACCTTGCAGGTCAATCTGGGCTACAAATGCAATCAAACCTGCCTGCACTGTCACGTTAACGCCGGGCCGAATCGCACCGAGATGATGGACACCGCCACGCTGGCGTTGATTCCGCAGGTGCTGACCGCGCGCAACATTGCCACGCTCGACCTGACCGGCGGCGCCCCCGAGCTGAACAAGGGTTTTCGTTCCCTGGTTCTTGCAGCAAGATCGTTGGGTGTGCGCGTCATTGACCGCTGCAACCTCACCATCCTTTTTGAGCCTGGCCAGCATGATTTGGCACAGTTTCTGGCGGACAACCAGGTTGAAGTAGTGGCCTCCATGCCCTGCTACTCGGCGGCCAATGTCGACAAGCAGCGTGGCGACGGTGTATTCGACAAAAGTATTGCCGCGCTTCAGCAACTCAATGCGTTGGGCTATGGTCTACCCGGTTCAGGGCTGAAACTGAACTTGGTCTACAACCCACAAGGTCCGTCGCTACCCCCGGACCAGCAACAGTTGCAGGCAGACTACAAGCGTGAATTGTTGACCCATTTCGGCATTGTTTTCAACGAGTTGTTCACGTTGACCAATATGCCGATCCAGCGTTTTGGCTCAACCCTGGTATCCAAAGGCACGTTCAGCACTTACATGGAGCTGCTGCAAAGCAGCTTCCAGCCGGAAAACCTGATGGGCGTCATGTGCCGCAGCATGGTCAGCGTCGACTGGCAAGGCTGGCTGTCGGACTGCGACTTCAACCAGCAACTCGGCCTGCCTCTGGGAACCAGCGGCGTACGGCGCCATCTGCGCGATCTCCTCAAGGTCGGCCTTCAAGGGCAAGCCATCCGCGTCGCTGGCCACTGCTTTGGCTGCACGGCAGGACAGGGCAGCAGTTGCGGCGGCGCTCTGGAGCAAGAATCCTCTTGCGCGATGGCTGCTTAAGGCCCCGCTCCCGCCATGAATAAACCGGTCTTGTCCATCGTCATGCCTGTGCTCAACGAGGCAGCCGGCATGGCGCTGGCCTTGGAACAGTTGGCACCGTTGCTGGCCCGCGGCGCAGAGCTGGTCATTGTCGATGGCGGCAGTTCGGATGGCACTCTGGCGATTGCCCGGGTGATTGCCAAAGACCCGTTATCAAAGGTGATTTCGGCGCAGCGTGGTCGTGCCCTGCAAATGAACACCGGTGCGCAGCAAGCCAGCGCTGAAGTGCTGCTGTTTTTGCACGCCGACACATTGCTTCCCCGTGATGCCGATGCACTGATCGCCAAGGCCTTGACCGATGGTGCAACGGTTTGGGGTCGTTTTGACGTACGCATCGCGGGTCAAGCGCCGCTGTTAAGCGTGGTCGCAGCGTTCATGAACCTGCGCTCGCGCTGGTCGGGTATCGCTACCGGCGATCAGGCCATCTTCATGACCCAAGCTGCGTTCAACGAAGCGGGCGGTTTTCCGAATCAGCCGCTGATGGAAGACATCGAAATATCGAAACGCCTGCTGGCACAGTCGCGGCCCGCCTGTCTGCGCGAGCGGGTCGTGACTTCCGGGCGCCGCTGGGAGAGCCGGGGCGTGTGGCGCACCATCGCGCTGATGTGGCGTTTGCGCCTCGCTTACTGGTGCGGCGTGCCGGCTGAGCGATTGGCTCGGCACTATCGATGAATCACTGCGCAACCGCGATGCCGTGTCTGCGCGTGCTGGTGTTCGCCAAGGCGCCGCAACCCGGACGCGCCAAGACCCGCCTGATTCCGGCACTGGGTGCGCAGGGCGCCGCAGCGCTGGCGCACCGCATGCTCAAGCACACGCTGGCGCAGGCGCTGGATGCCGGCATTGGGCCGGTCGAGTTGTGCATGAGCCCAGCGCCCGAGGACGCTTCATGGCAGGAAGTCGAGATTCCCGCCGCAGTGCAACGCAGCGCGCAGGGCGAAGGCGATCTGGGCCAGCGCATGGCGCGCGCCGTGCATCGCCTGACCAGCGTCCCTGGTCAGGCGGTGCTGCTGCTGGGCACCGACTGCCCTTCGCTGACGGCGGCGCGGCTGTTGGAAGCAGCGCAGATGTTGCACAAACATGACGCCGTATTGCAGCCTGTCATCGATGGCGGCTATGTTCTGATTGGCCTGAAGGCAGCCTGCCCCGAGATTTTCACCAACATGCCATGGAGCACGCCGGCCGTCGCTGCCTTGACGCTGGAGCGCCTGTGCGGGCTCGGCATGAGCGTCTGGCAAGGCCGAGCCCTGCACGACATTGACGAGTCGGCCGATCTGAAGCACCTGCCGGCCGACTGGCTGAAATTATTGCCTGCGCTGTAACAAATTATCTGCTTCGTCCGACAAAGGGCATGAGCAGACGATCAACGACCCATCCAGGAGAAGTCACAGCATGAATTCGGTCTTCAGAGTCATCGCGGCATTGTTCGCTGCCTTGCTGCTTACGAGCAGCTTCGCCGCCGAGCCGGCGCTGAAGTTCGGTGTCGGCCTGTTTCAGCCGGACAGGGAGAAAAGTGATGCCACTTACCGGCCCTTGGCCGCCTACCTGGCGAAAAAGCTGGGTCGGACGGTTGAACTGCGCACTGTTGACAGCTGGGAAGGTCTCGCCAAATCACTGTCCACCAGAGAAACCAATATCGCCTTGCTGGGCCCCTGGGGTTATGTGCTGGCCAACAGCCAAGCCAATGCGCAAGTGATCTCCACCATCCTGTATGACGGCAAACCTGAATACTTCGCCGTCATGGTGACGCACCCCGATTCAGGAATCAACAATCCCAAGGATCTGAAGGGCAAGACGTTTGCATTTGGCGACAAAGGCTACACAGGAGCTCTCAGTTTCATGGTGAGTCCTCTTCGTGTAATGATAAAAACTTGTGGGTGAGAAGGAAGATCAGCGGCGGGAGAATCAGCATTTGTAGGATGGGTGTCAGACCGATGTCCAGCACCGGAATCAACGGCATATGATCGGTATAGGCCCAGCGGTGCAGTCTGTGAACGGCAAGCCATTCAATTGGGATTGCCATTGCGAGACCTGCACCCAGCATCAGCGCGATCCGCCCGTAGTCTGTACGCAAAAACCAATTCCATTGACCGTAGGTTGCCCACCCAATCAGATGGATGATCCAAAGAATAATGCCATCGCCCAAGCTGGCAACGAAGCAATGCCACCAAATCGTTTTGATCGAGACCATTCCGACAAATAGAAGCGCCTGAGCAGTCTCCCAAACGTAATTGACAGCAACGCTCACGATGAACAGAGCAAGAAAAAATCTCAGCCACTCAAAACGATTGGAGGAAATGTTCATAAACGTCGATTGGGCACGCACATTGAAGCGCTTTTTCAGCTCTTTTTCAGTGTCGTAGTTGCGAGCAAAAGTGCTGAAACGACGAGGGTATGCAGATTCATGTTAGCTTCCTTGGGTTTGAGTTGATAGCTAAAACCTCAGTCGCGCGAAGGAGTCCATTTCTTACACGCTTCTAATGTGTAAGAACCGGGCAACGAAGATCGACCAAAGAACGTCACCCTACGGATTCTCAATGAATAACAAGAAACTCTTGATCATCCTCACGTTGGCAGCGTTGCTGGTGGCCTATTTTGCGTTTGACCTGGGCCACTACTTCAGTCTGGCCTACCTCAAGCAAAGCCAGACCACTTTTGCGACCGTGTTTGCGGAAAATCCGGTTCAGGTCGTAGCCGTCTTTTTCATCATTTATGTAGCATCCACTGCAGTCTCCTTGCCAGGTGCGACCATTTTGACTCTGGCTGCCGGTGCCTTGTTTGGTCAGTTGCTGGGTACTGTCATCGCGTCCTTTGCGTCCAGCATCGGCGCAACCCTGGCGATGCTGGCTTCACGTTACGTGCTGCGTGACAGCGTGCAGCAACGTTTTGGCAGCCAGCTGGCGGGCATCAACAAGGGACTCGAGAAAGACGGCGCTTTTTACCTGTTCAGCCTGCGTCTGATTCCACTGGTACCATTTTTTGTACTCAATTTATTGATGGGACTGTCCACCCTCAAGACGCGAACCTATTACTGGGTCAGTCAGTTGGGCATGCTGGCTGCCACCTTTGTTTACGTCAACGCGGGCACCCAGTTGGCCCGCATTGATTCGCTCAAGGACGTTGCCTCGCCGGGCTTATTGCTCTCGTTCGCTGCGATCGGACTCTTTCCTCTTGTCGCCAGACAGGTCATCAGCATGTTTCAGAACAAAAAGGTCTATGCCAAATGGGCCAGCCAAAAGCCCAAGAGATTTGATCGCAATCTGATTGTGATCGGTGCCGGAGCGGCCGGACTGGTTACCTCCTACATCGCCGCCGCCGTCAAGGCCAAGGTCACGCTGGTCGAAGCGCACAAGATGGGCGGCGATTGTCTGAACTACGGTTGCGTACCCAGCAAGGCACTGATCAAGAGCGCCAAGCTGGCCACTCAAATGCGCCATGGCGACCACTATGGCCTCGAAGCCACCGCGCCCGCATTCAGTTTCAGGAAAGTGATGGCTCGGGTGCACCAGGTGATTGCTAGCGTGGCGCCGCACGACAGCGTCCAGCGCTACACCGAGCTTGGTGTCGAGGTACTGCAAGGTTACGCGCGCATCGTCAACCCCTGGACGGTGGAGATCAAACTCAACTCCGGCGAAATTCAGCGCTTGACCACGCGTAGCATCGTGATTGGCACTGGCGCGCGCCCCTTCGTGCCGCCGCTGCCGGGCCTGGATGACGTCGGCTACGTGACCAGCGACACCTTGTGGGATGAGTTTGCCAAACTGGATGCGCCACCCGCACGTTTGGTAGTGTTGGGTGGCGGCCCGATCGGTTGTGAATTGGCGCAAAGCTTTGCCCGCCTGGGCTCAAAGGTGACGCAGATCGAGATGGCCCCGCGCATCATGATCCGCGAGGACGAGGAAGTGTCAAACTTGGCCCGTGATGCCTTGTCCCGCGACGGTGTCGGCGTGCTGACCGGGCACAAGGCCTTGCGCTGCGAACGTGAGGGTGAGTGCAAGTTCATCGTCGTTGAGCACCAGGGAATTGAACAGCGCATTGAATTTGATGCGCTTCTTTGCGCGGTCGGTCGTGTTGCCCGCCTGAGTGGCTACGGCCTGGAAGAACTGGGCATTCCGACCCAGCGTACTGTGGTCACCAACGATTATCTGGAAACCATCTACCCCAATATCTTTGCTGCTGGGGATGTGTCTGGACCCTACCAGTTTACCCACGTGGCAGCGCACCAGGCCTGGTATGCCGCAGTGAATGCGCTGTTTGGTGATTTCAAGCGCTTCAAAGTGGATTACTCGGTGATTCCCTGGGCCACGTTCATTGACCCCGAGGTAGCGCGGGTCGGCCTCAACGAGCAGGAGGCGCGAGAAAAAGGCGTTGCCTATGAAGTCACCAAGTACGGCATCGACGACCTGGACCGCGCCATTGCCGACGGCACGGCGCATGGCTTTGTCAAGGTGCTGACGGTACCGGGCAAGGACCGCATTCTGGGCGTCACCATTGTGGGTGAGCACGCCGGCGACTTGTTGACCGAATTTGTTTTGGCCATGAAGCATGGCTTGGGTCTGAGCAAGATTCTGGGCACCATCCACACCTACCCGACGCTTTCAGAGGCCAACAAATACGCAGCCGGCGAGTGGAAGCGTGCCCATGCTCCGCAGCGGGTATTGGCCTGGTTGAAGAAGTTTCATACGTGGCGGCGGGGTTGAACAGCATGATGCGATTCTTGTTGGCGCCGGCATCGTTTATCGAAATTGAAGAACCGTCTTTGTTTAGCGAACCGAAGTTGCATCCTGCCCGAACAGTATTTTCTTGGACCGGGCATCGACTGTAGGCTGGATGTTGATTTTCTTGGCAAGGGCGTAGGCGCGTTGCGTGCCCGGTCTTTGCGCAACGCGGTCAAACCACTTTGTCAGGGACGGAAAATCCACCAGATTTTGGCGCTGTTTTTCGTGCGGAACAATCCACGGGTAGCACGCCATGTCGGCGATCGAATAGTCGCCGCAGATGTAGTCGCGTCCGTCGGAAAGCTGGCGGTCGAGTACTCCGTACAGGCGCGACGTTTCCTTGACGTACCTCTCGATCGCATAGGGCAACTGCTCTGGCGCGTATTGCACGAAGTGATGGTTCTGCCCGGCCATCGGGCCCAGTCCCGCCATCTGCCAGAACAACCATTGCAGGCACACGTTGCGGCTGCGCAAATCCTGCGGGATGAAGCGTTGGATCTTGTCGGCCAGGTACAAAAGTATGGCGCCGGATTCGAAGACCGAAATCGGTTCACCGGCGTCGGCCGGGTTTTCATCGATGATTGCCGGAATGCGATTGTTCGGTGCGATGCGCAGGAACTCGGGCTTGAACTGCTCGCCTTCACCGATGCGCACTGGCGTGATGCGATAGTCGAGCCCGCTCTCCTCCAGAAACATCGTGATCTTGTGCCCGTTGGGTGTGGTCCAGTAATAAAGTTCAATCATGGCGAGGCCCGCATTGTTGAAAGGTCCGACTATGTTACCGACGTGCAAATGAAAGAAGAGGAACTGAAGCACTTCAGCTTGTCCTCCTTTCAGCCGCCTCACTTGACCAGTTGATTAAGCTGGATGATGGGCATCAACACCGCCAGCACGATCAGCATCACGACCACACCCATGGCAACGATCAGCAGTGGCTCCAGCAGTGTCGCGAGCTGCATGGCGCGACGCGACACCTCGACACTGAGTTGCTTGGCCGCGCGCTGCAACATCAGCGGCAACTGCCCGGTTTGCTCGCCCAGGCGGGCAAACATCGCCAGCAGCGCAGGGAAGCGTTTCTTCTGCGCCAGCGCCGAGGCCAGCGGTGCCCCTTCACGCACCAGCACCAGGGCATCCAGCGCATCGGTTCGCATGGCCTGGTTGGACAGCGTATCGGCTGCCGCCTGCAAAGCCTTGAGGATGGGTACGCCGGCAGCGGCCAGCATCGCCAGCGTGCTGGCAAAACGCGCGGTGTTATAGCTGCGTGCCAATTTGCCCAGAATCGGCACCTTCAGCCAGAAGGCATCAAACCTCTCTCGCAACAGCGCATTGGCCAGCGCCAGCCGGGCGCCGAACGCGGCCAGCGCCAGAGCGACCAGCAGCAACCAGCCGTAGGAACGCACAAAGTTGCTGATGCCAATCATGAGCAGCGTCAGAAACGGCAAGGCGCGCTTGCTGTTGGCAAACACATGGGCCACTTGCGGCACCACATAGGCCACCAGAAACAGCACGATCACAATCGCCACCAGCGTCACGATGGCCGGGTACAGCGCGGCGCCTATCAGCCTGGACCTGAGCTCCTGCTGCTCCTCCAGGTCGTCCGCCAGACGCTCCAGCACCTGCCCGAGTTTGCCGCTTTGCTCGCCGGCACCAATGACGGCCACGAAGATCGCCGAGAACTCCCGCGGATGCTGCGCCAGCGCGCGGGCGAAGGTGGAGCCACCGTTGACCTCGGCGCGCAAGGTGGCCACCAGATGGTGTTCGGCTTCGCGCTCGGCCTCGTCCGACAGCGAACTCAGGGCCCGCTCCAGTGGCAAACCGGAAGAGACCAGACCGGCCAGTTGGCGCGTAAAGACACCGAGCCCGGTGGCATTGAAGACGCGCCGGCGCGCGCGTTGGCCGCCCGACTCCATGCCCGCCTTGCCTGCTGTCTGAGCGGCATCAGCACCGACCACCTCCAGCTTGATCGGCACCAGCGACTGGCCACGCAGCATGCCGCGCGCCGCTTTGGCCGAATCGGCGTCGATCACGCCTTTGCGGGTTTCTCCCTCGGCAGTCAGGGCTTCAAATGAATAGACCGGCATTGTTGAACGAGCTAATCGCGCGTCACGCGCAGCAGTTCTTCGCGCGAGGTCAGTCCCTGTTGGACCAGTCGCTCGCCGTCATCGCGCATCAGCGTCATGCCGGCTGCCAGCGCCGCAGCGCGAATATCGGCCTCGGAGGCCCGGTTGTGAATCTGCGCCCGAATCGCATCGTCGGTGACCAGCAGCTCAAAGACACCGGAGCGGCCCGCATAGCCGGTCTGCCCGCATTGCTCGCAACCGGCTCCAGCGCAAGAACGGCACAGATTGCGCACCAACCGCTGCGCCAGCACGCCGAGCAGCGATGAACTCAGCAGGAAGGGCTCGACCCCCATATCGGTCAGGCGCGTGACGGCAGAGGCAGCATCGTTGGTATGCAGCGTCGCCAGCACCAGATGGCCGGTCAGCGAGGCCTGAATGGCAATCTGCGCAGTCTCGAAATCGCGGATTTCCCCGATCATGATGACATCCGGGTCCTGTCGCAAAATGGCGCGCAGGGCCTTGGCAAAAGTGAGCTCGATCTTCGCGTTCACCTGCGTCTGCCCGACACCCGCCAACTCGTATTCAATCGGATCTTCCACCGTCATGATGTTGCTGCGACCGGCGTCGAGCCGGCTTAAAGCGGCGTACAGCGTGGTGGTTTTGCCGGAACCAGTGGGGCCGGTGACCAGCACAATGCCATGCGGTTGCGTCACCAGCTTTTCAAAGCGCGCCAACACATCGCCTTGCATGCCCAGCGCTTCCAGGCTCAAGCGCCCTTCCGATTTGTCCAGCAGGCGCAACACGGCGCGTTCACCGTGCGCACTGGGCAGCGTGCTGACCCGCACATCCACCGCGCGGGTGCCGATGCGCAGCGAGATTCGGCCGTCTTGCGGCAGCCGGCGCTCGGCAATGTCCAGATCGGCCATGATCTTCAGGCGCGAAATCAGCGCCGCATGCAGCGCGCGGTTCGGTTGCACCACCTCGCGCAAGGTGCCGTCCACGCGAAAACGCACGCTCGAGTGGCGCTCATAGGGTTCGATGTGGATGTCACTGGCGCCGTCGCGCGCCGCTTGCGTCAGGAGTGCGTTGAGCATGCGGATGATGGGTGCGTCGTCCGAAGTTTCCAACAGGTCTTCGATGGCCGGCAGATCCTGCATCATCCTTGACAGGTCGGCATCGCTCTCGACCTCGCTCACCACCGCCGCCGCGCTCGACTCGCCTTGCGCGTAAGCGGCACTGATGCGCTGAATCAGCGCCGGGGCCGCCAGCGCCTCGACCTGGCGCACCGGGTACTTGCGCATGACTTCGCTCATGCCGCTGGCGCCCGACTCCGGATGCAGGCACAAGGTCAGCTGGTCGGAGTCATCCTGCAACAACAAGAGCTGGTGCGTGCGGGCGAATGCGTAGGGCAGCGGATAACGCATGACAGCCTGGTCCCAACTCAGGGTTTTTTGGTGGCGGGAATCGCTGGTACTGAGCCAGGCAGCGCTGGTAACTGCGCAGCCTCGCTGATTGGCAGCAGCTGATTCGGTAGCGGTTGCGCCTCTTTCTGGCCCGAGCGCATCAACTCGTAACGGTCGATCGACAAGCGGTCGGTGGAAGGCGCGTCGCGCACCACCATCGGGCGCAAAAACACCATCAGATTGGTTTTCTTGTGGGTTCGTTTCTCGCTTTTGAACAGGCCGCCAAAGAAGGGTACGTCGCCCAGGACCGGTACCTTCTCCTGGTTGCCAGAGTAGTCGTCTTGCAGCAAGCCGCCCAACACCACCACGGCGCCGTCTTGCACCAGCACATTCGACTCGAAGGTACGCTTGTTGGTGGTCGGACCGTTGGTATTGCTTATGGTGGCCGCGTCCACGCTGGACACCTCCTGGAAAATGGTCAGCTTGACGGTGCCGTTCTCGCTGATCTGGGGCTTCACCTTGAGTGTCAAACCCACATCCTTGCGCTCAATCGTCGAGAATGGATTGACCGAGCCGCTGGCGCCGCCGGTGTTGGTGAACTGGCCGGTAATAAAGGGAACGTTCTGACCGATGACGATCTTGGCTTCCTCGTTGTCCAGTGTCAGCAAGGTCGGCGTCGACAGAACGTTGCCGGTACCCGAGTCTTCCAGAAAGCGCGCCAGAAAACCCAGCACATAGACACCGTTGGTCTGGTGCGCGATACCAAAATTGGCGCCGCGGGCCAGCGACGGCGTGCCGCTGGCGACCGCAGTGGACAGATTGACGATGTTGGCGATGGTGGTACCAAAGTTGGTGCCCAGCAAGCCGATGTTGGGCGAGCCCGAGCTGCCCAAAGCGCCCTGCCACTGGATACCGAATTCAGCCGCCTGGTTGGAGCTGACTTCGGCAATCAGGCTTTCCACAAACACCTGGGCGCGACGCGCATCCAGCCTATCAATTACTGCGCGCAGTTGCCGGTATTGCGGCTCCGGCGCGGTGATGATGAGCGAATTGGTGGCGGCATCGGCCTGCACCTGACCACCGGTGCTGGAGGCGGTCGACGCAGCAGCAACCGGTGCACCCGCCGGGGTAGCTGGCATCGCAGCCGGCGTTTGCCCGCTCATGGCGGCACGCAGGGTCACTGCCAGCTTGGTCGCGTCGGCATTCTTCAGATACACCACATAAATATTGCCGGCCGCTCCGTTGCCGCTGGCGGCCACCGGCTGATCCAGTTTGTCCACCAGTGACTTCACCAGCGCCACCCGGGCCGGATTGGCGGCCCGCAGCAGCAGCGTGTTGGAGCGCGGTTCGGCAATCAGCGTGGTCCTGAACGAGGTGTCGCCCGGGGCCGCGGTGCCGCTGGAAGATTCAAGCAAACGCAACACCAGCGGCGCCAGGTCCACTGCGATCGCGTGTTTCAGCGACAACACTTCAACGCTGGTGGCGTTGGCCACATCCATCGCGGCAATGATACGTGCCAGGCGGCGCAGATTGTCAGCGTAATCCGTGATGACCAGCGAGTTGTTGCCCGGGTTCGCATTGATCGTGTTGTTCGGGCTGATCAAGGGGCGCAGCACCGTCACCAGGTTGTTGGCTGACTCGAAATTGAGCTTGAAAATCTGCGTGCTGATCTGGTTGCCCGCGGCCAGTTCGCCAGCTGTCGGGCTGTTCTCGATCACGGTCACACCGCCGCTTTGCAACTTGGCATCGGCCTCCGGTATCACCTTGTACAAACCGGCCGACTCCACCATGGTGAAACCTTGCAGGCGCAGTGCCGCCAGAAACTGGTTCATGGCCGCGCTGCGGCTGATTGGCTTGTCGGTCACCAGCGTTAACGTGCCCTTGACACGCGGATCGACGACGACATTGAAGCCGGTGATACTGGCCATGGTGCGCGCCACCGCGTCGATTTCGGCATTGGCAAAATTCAGCGTGACCGGCTCGCCCGACCTGGCTGCGGCAGCGCTCTGTGCCAAAGCATTGAAGGAGAACAGACCCGTCACGGCGGCCAGTAAAAGGCACAGGGCCACTGAACAGAGCCTGCTTGAGGGACGCGTCGGATTAGCTAATTTCATAAAGATTCAACCCACTTTGATGATGGCACGGGCACCGTCACGACGCCCGATGATATTCAGAAGATTGGACAAAGCCTCAAGGCGCTCCGGCGCGGCACTGGCGAGCCCCTCAAAGTGAAGCTTTGAGCCGACCCATTGGCCCGTGCCGGACAATTGTAGACTGCCCTCCAGCGTCTCGATGGCGATGCTGGGCGTGGCACTGCCCAGCAGGACGATGCGATAGCTGCCCATCGGTTTGAGCGTTGACAGACGCGAAGAAATTTGCAGCGCATCGACTTGGGCTC
Source organism: Burkholderiales bacterium (assembly GCA_038208175.1). Lineage (GTDB taxonomy): Bacteria > Pseudomonadota > Gammaproteobacteria > Burkholderiales > Burkholderiaceae_C > Rhodoferax. Next base: position 11,702 of record JBBQZA010000003.1, on the reverse strand, counting down.
GCCCAGCCAGCAACAGACGTCCTGCCGCCCATTGCACGGCCAGGCCCTGGGTTGAAAGCGTGAGCTGCCCCTCGGGCTGCACCGTATTCCACGGCGTCCCCAGTCCGGTCAACCAGTGCGCCGGCCATTGCGACAAGCTGTCTTCCAGGCTCAGAATCAGGCCGCCCCAAAGCACTTGCAGATTCATTCGCCAGGCTTGCTGCATGCAGCAGTCGGCCCGTAGTTCGACCCGCAAACCGGCGCTCTGGGGTCGAATCGTCCAGACCACTCGTCCGGGCAAAGTGGCCATGTCATTGCTGCCCGCACCGCCGCTAAGGCCCAGGCGCGCCGAGCCGTTCCACAACGTGCCCTGGGCATCCTCAAAGACCACCCGTTCGTCGAAGAAGTTTTGCAAAGGGACGGTCAGCCAGCGCGCCGGCGCAAACACCAGGGTGACCAGCAATAAGCCCAGCACGGTACCGGCTAGCGCCCATGACCACGGGGATGTTGATTGCCGCGTCACTTGAGGTTCAGCGTCAACGTGCCATCCCAGGTACCGGTGCTGGTGCGCACCAGGCGCGCCTCGCTCGGTGCGCTGCGCACATTCAGACGCACTTGCACCAGCCACTGCGCCAACGCATCGGCCGAGGCACCCTTCACAGTGACAGTGGCGCGCTCGCCCGCCACGCTGAGTTGCGCCGTCGCTCCCAGCGGCTTGACAGAAGCCTCCAGCAGGCGTCGCGCCTCATCCGCTGAAATTTTGGGCTGGGCCTGCAGCGCCTTGGCCTGCATCTGAAGACCCTGCATCTGCTGCAACTGTGCCTCAAGCACTTGTCGCTGGATCTCGGCCGAACGCAATGTGGCCAGCGCCGGCGCCACGCCCAGCCACCAGACCAGCGCCACCAACAGCAGCGTCAAGCCGACCACTACCCACCGACGCTCACGCGCTGAGACGCCCTGCCAGCGTGCCGCCAGGGATGAAAAGGCGTTCATGGCGCCACCCCCGGTCTGATGACCACAGTGTCAGCCTCGGCGCTGACCTGGTAGGCCTGGGGTTTCAGCTTGAACGCGATCGAAGCAACTTGCTCGGGCGGCAAGCGCAGTCCTTTCAAGCGCAGCTCACCGGCGGCAAATTCGAGCCCGGTCGGTACCGTATTGGGCGCAGCGACACTGCCGAAGGCCGCCAGCATGACTTCGAGGTCACGCGCCGAGGCAGCACCACTGCTCTGCTGCAGCGCGGCCACCTCCTTGCTCATCTGGATCGGCGCGTCGACCACCATGCGCACACTCGGAAAGGTACTGGTCAGCACCTCACGGATGGCGGCACGCTGGGTGCTGATCTGCGATTGCTCGCGCCAGGCCCAGGCGTTCAGGCCGACCAGGTTGACCAGCAGCAGGCTCACCAGGGCCAGTCGTGCGGCACGCCAGCGCGGCGCGCGCAGCAGGTTGCCCAGGGAATCGGACAGGCGCTTGCGGGTCCTGGCGCCGCTTGAAGCCAGCAGATCAAATTGAGCCAGATCCCAAGCCGAGCGGCTTGCCTGCAAACGGCGCTGGCCGGTTTGCTCCAGTGTGACGCTGCGCTTGAACAAGTGCTCGGCCAGCGCCGCCACCGACGGTTCAGCCACAATGCCTCGCGCCTGGGGCCAATTCAGGAGCGCCACCGACGCCTTGGACAAGGGCCACAGCGCAACAGAGCCGCTGTTGCTGAAAACAATTTGGGCCTGTTCCGGTTCACCCGTCACATACAACGCATCGGCCAGCAGGTCGGGCGCGAACTCCGGCACGATGCGGCCGACCTTGAGACCGGCCTGTTCCAGCGCCTGCAGCGCCGAGCGCAACCATTCCCGGTCACAGGCGGCGACCCAGACCGGCACCTCGGCACTGGCGCCGGGCTCCAGGGCAAAGTGCAGTTGCGCGGTCTCGTCCAGCAGTTGGTCTTCCAGCAAACCCTCCAGCACGGCACGCAGGCGCGAGGGCCCGCCGTCCTGAAAAAAACGTCGACCGATACTGCCCCGCGGCAATTGCACCCGATGCCAGGACAACTTGTCGGCAGCCACCAGCGCGACCACCTCGGTCGCGTTACCCAACTGCGGCAACAGCGCCAGCGGCACGCGCGACTGCTCTGCCACGCTATGGCCATCGGGACTCACCAGGTAGTCGTAAAGCGCCGCCGCGTCTGCCGGTTCAGAAGAAAGGGTAACGATGAGGGTGGTCATGCGAAGGTCTCTGCGTTCATTGTAAAGGGCCCCCGGGCGACGGAACACCGCGTTTGCGCCACAGCGTCTTCACCTCCATGCCATCACGCTGCACCACCGATCGCTCCTGCACGACGCTCTGATCGACCTGCAGGTTGCCGCGCACTTCGAAGAAACGGCTGGCAACGCTGTGCTGCGCATCAGTGAAGCGTGCCAGCGCGTTGCCGGACGCTTTGGCCGCGTCCGCCAGTGCGCTGAAGTGCGTCAGCGCACGCTCGCGCACCAGGCGGCTCGCATCGGCCATCTCAAAGGCTTCGACGCAGGCATAAATCACCTCCACTGGTGCGGTGTTGAGATTGACCGGCGTCGCCCCCGGCAAGATCGTGATGAAGGGGCGCAGGATCGCAATGGTCTGCGGCGACAGGCCAAGCCAGGCCAACTCGTCCGGCTCCCGCGGTGACAGCGGCAAGTCCATATTGGCTCGACTTTCAGCACTGCTGTCCTGCATCTGGCGCAAACTGTCAACCATGACGGAGAGCTCAATGCCCGGCAGGTTCAGCAACTCAAAAAGGCGCGTGAACGCAAGTCGGCTCGGCTCGTCAATTTTCCCGGCCTGCACCAGATTCGTGACATTCAGGCGCGACTGCAAATCAACGATCTGCCCCGACAGAAAGGCGTCCTGCGCTTCGTCGGCCGCCAGCGCATCGCTGCGATCGGCGGCCAGAAAGGTGGACAAGCGCGCCTGCTCCAGCGGCACCGCCCAGGGCTCGGCCAAATGGTCGGCGCCACCCTTGCGGGCGTCCTCGCGCAGGATCAGCCGCGCCCAGTCGAGCGCGCCCGTCAGGACCCAGCCGGACTGGGTACGGCTGCGCTCGGCCGCCTCGATCTCGACCGAGCGCCATTGCAGCCACAGCGTGCTGGCCGCCAGTGTCGCCACCAGCACCACCGTCAGCATAGCGGTCAGGATCGCCGCGCCGCGTTGGCTATTCATTTTCATTTGCCACCTCCGACGCTGGGCCGCAGCCAGTCACGCGTCAGGCTGCCGCTGATGGCCTGCCCCGGCGCCAAGGTCAACACCAGGCGGACCGCGTCCGGAACGGGCGTATCGGTCAGCGCCTTGGCGTCGCCGCTGCTGCCGGCGCTGGACAGTGGATTGCTCCAGGCGTCCCCACGGTAGTAAAAAATCTGCCATTGATCAAGCGCTGCAATTCGAACCTCGCGCTGGCGGTCAGCGTCACCCGGGCTCTGGGCCCACACGGCCGCCTTTTGCCACGCCAGTTGCAGTTCGCCGCGGGTTTGCAGCGGCGGCGACTGCCATCGCAACCACTGGCCCTGGCCATCGACTGCGCGTCTTGTCCAGGCCACGACCATCAAACCCTGGCCCGGCACGCTGGAGCCGCGACGCAGGATGCGCAGCGCTCGACCATCCCAGTCCAGACTCGGGGTATTGGGTTGCAAGGCCAGAGCATCCAGATCGACCCCCCACTGTGCCAGCCCGGCCTGCAGCGCATAGACCTCATCCGAATGCTGGCGCATCTGCGCCTGTGAGCGTGTCATGCCGTCCAGGCCGCGCCAACTCAGCGCCGCCATCAGCGCCAGCAGGCCGATCGCCACCAGCAGCTCAATCAGCGTAAAACCACGCCAGCGACGCATCAGTAGCGCCCCACCACGGTCGACAGGCGCACGACCGGCGCGTCGTCCCGGTTCACCTGCGCATCGACGCGCACAAAATTCGGATTGGGTGTAGTGCGCACCGCCAGCGCCACGACAAACGCGACACCGGCCTGTTCACAGCTGATGCTGCTGTCGCCGACACCCGGCATCTGGCGCGCCAAACGCAGCTTGATCAGTTCGTTCTCGGCACAGGTCTGGGCCAGCAACAGGTCCGACTGGCGCTGCGCATTGCGCGTCAGCGCGGCGCTGGCCTGCAGCCCGGCGGTCAGCGCAATCGCCACAATGCCCAATGCCACCAGCACCTCGACCAGCGTAAAGCCGCGCTGACGCCAGAGCCTGTTCACGGCAGCGCTGCCTGGACGGAAAAGGGACGCACACCGTCGGTCGCCAGCCGCACTCTTTTGCCGGCTGTCGCACTCGATACCAGCGTCAGTTCCTGCGGCCCGATAATCGGTTCCGGCCCCAGCAGCAGCGTCACATTGCCGCTATCTTCCGCGACACAGGTATCCGGGTCCAGCCAATGCTGCGGCAGGTCCGACGCTGGCAGGCCCTCGAAGCGAAAGCCTTCTGCGTTGGCATGCCAGCGCAGCGGCACGCCGCTGACCCGTGACTGAGCGCGTGCCGCCTCCAGCAATGCGCTCAAGCGATCCGCCTCGCGCTCCAGTTGCACCAGCGACGAGTCGCGCATCGCAAAGCCAACGCCGACCGAGGCCATGGCGACAATCGCCACCACCACCAGCAGCTCAAGCAAAGTGAAGCCGGCGCTGTTCTTGGGGCTGTTCTTCCTACGGTTGCCAGCTACCAATGTCCGCATTCTTGCCTTCACCACCGGGCTGGCTGTCGGCGCCGAGGGACATCACATCGACTTCGCCCTTGACGCCAGGATTAAGATAAACATAGGGCTTGCCCCAGGGGTCGTTGGGCAACAGGTCAAGATAGGACTTCCAGTTCGGCGGCACCGGCGCCGTGCTCGGCTTGGTCAGCAGTGCGGCCAGGCCCTGTTCGGCGCTTGGGTAACGCTGGTTGTCGAGTTTGTAGAGTTTGAGCGCCTGCATCAGGTTGTTGACGTCGGTCTTGGCGGCGGTGACGCGTGCGTCATCCGCACGGTCCAGCACGTTGGGCACGATCAGCGCGGCCAGCACGCCGATGATCAGCAGCACCACCATCAATTCGATCAACGTAAAACCATCCTGGATTCGACGGCGCAATGGGGCGGGATTTGCTTTCATGGACTTGCATCACTTTCAAAACATCAGCGCGTCTATGATAATCGGTCTATGAAGATTCAATCACCCAGCCTCTGGTGGCTGCGAATTGCCACCTTTGCGCTAGCTGCTCTGGCTGCCGCCAGTGCCGCCTATTGGGTGCTGAAGTGGAGCGCTGGCGCTCCGGTCGCGCCGGGGCGGTCCGCCACGCCCGTTTTGACGCGAGCGGCCCAGGTCGACCCGCTGACCGTGGCACGTTTGCTTGGCGGTGGCAAACAAGCGGTCGCGGCGCTGTCTGAGAGTGCCGCCAGCCGCTTCAAATTGCTCGGTGTCGTGGCCGCCAATGCCGGCAACGGCTACGCGCTGATCTCGGTTGACGGCAAGCCGGCCCGCCCGTATCGCGTCGGCGCCGCTGTGAACGACAGTCTGGTGGTGCGCTCGGTGGCACCGCGCAGCGCGGCTCTGGCCGCCAGCGCCGATGCGCCGCCATCCTTTACGCTGGAATTGCCAGCACCCAACTCAGGCAGTTCTCCTGGTCCCGCTACCCCCAGCGAAAAAAAGGCGGTCGGACCGGTAGCAGAGTTGCCAAGGCCGACGCCAGTGGTCAGCCCGCCGATAGCCGGCAGAGTCGGCAGAGCGAGATCAAGATCGAGTTCAAATACTGAATGAGCGGTCGGGCCCGCAACGCAGCGCTGGTCAACGCCTGAGCGCGGCGCGCATCGCATCCACTACCGCCCTGTAGTCTGGCTTGCCAAAAATGGCGCTGCCGGCGACGAAGGTATCGGCGCCGGCGTCGGCGACACGACCGATGTTGTCGACCTTGATGCCGCCATCCACCTCAAGTCGAATGTCCTTGCCGCTGGCCGTGATACGCTGGCGTGCCTGCTCGATCTTGCGCAATGCCGAATCGATGAAACTCTGGCCGCCAAAGCCGGGATTGACGCTCATGATGAGCAGCAGGTCGATATCGTCGATCACCCAGTCCAGCACGTCCAGCGGTTCGGCCGGATTGAACGCCAGGCCAGCCTTGCAACCCTTGGCCTTGATGACCTGAATGCAGCGGTGCACATGGCTACTGGCGTCCGGATGAAAACTGATCAGGTCGGCACCGGCGTCGGCAAAGGCGCTGGCCAGCGCGTCCACCGGCTGCACCATCAGATGCACGTCGATCGGCACCGCCACACCGGCAGTCGTTTTGGCGTGCTGCTTGAGGGCGCTGCAAATCATCGGACCGAAGGTCAGATTCGGCACATAGTGGTTGTCCATCACGTCAAAGTGAATCCAGTCGCAGCCGGCAGCAATGACGTTTTTGACCTCATCGCCCAAGCGGGCAAAATCAGCGGACAGGATGGAAGGGGCGATGTAGTAGGTCATGGCACCAGTTTAATCAGTTTCAAGTTAGCATTGCGCCATGTCCAAGTACCAATTTCGGGTTGAAGTCGAGCCGCGCTATCTGCCCGAGCAGTCAGACCCGCACCAGGATGTGTTCGCATTCTCCTACACCATCACCATCACCAATGTCGGTGAGATGGGCGCACAACTGATCTCGCGCACCTGGAACGTCAACGATGCCAACGGCCATACCGAAAGGATCAAGGGCTTGGGCGTCGTCGGACACCAACCGCTGCTGCAGCCGGGCCAGGCATTTCAGTACACCAGCGGCACGCGTTTGCGCACACCCACCGGCACCATGCACGGCAGCTTTTTTTGTGTCGCTGAAGATGGCGAAAAATTCGACACCGATGTGCCGATGTTCGTACTGGACGCACTAAGTGCCGACGATGGCCGACGCACGCTGCATTAGCGCACGCCATGGGTGAATTCGACCTGATCGCACGCTACTTTCAGCGTCCGGCGCGCAAGGCAGTGCTCGGTGTCGGCGATGACTGCGCGCTGCTGCAGATGCCAAGCGGCACGCAACTGGCGATCTCCAGCGACATGCTGATCGAAGGTCGCCATTTCCTGTCAACGGTCGACCCCTGCAAACTCGGGCACAAGGCGCTCGCGGTGAACCTGAGCGACCTGGCCGCCTGCGGCGCCAAGCCGCTGGCCTTCACGCTGGCATTGGCGCTACCGCGCGCTGATGAGGCCTGGCTGGCAGGATTTTCACAAGGCCTGTTCGCCCTGGCTGACAGCCATGACTGCGAGCTGATCGGTGGCGATACGACGCAGGGGCCGCTGAACATCTGCATCACCGTATTTGGCGAGGTGCCGGTGCTGAACGGGCGATCGCAGGCCCTGCTGCGCAGCGGCGCGCAAGCCGGTGACGATCTTTACGTCAGCGGCACGCTGGGCGATGCACGGCTGGCGCTGGAAGTCTTTCGTGGCACGGTGTCGGTTCCGTCAGCCGTGTTTGCGCCAGCGCGAGTTCGCATGGAGCAGCCGACGCCGCGCGTGGCGCTGGGCATGGCCTTGCGCGGTATTGCAACGGCGGTGATCGACGTCAGCGACGGCCTGCTCGGCGATCTGGGCCACATCCTGAGGCAGTCGGGTGTCGGGGCTACGGTGAATGCCGATGTCGCTACCACGCTGGTGGCATCGCGTCAGCATTTCCAGCTTGGCGGCGACCCGTCCGGCAACCCGATCCCGAACAACCAATGGCGCGAATGGGCACTGGCAGGCGGAGATGATTACGAGTTGCTGTTCACGGCGCCTGTGTCCCAACGCGACGCGGTGGCCGGCGCAGCCCAAGTCAGCCAGACCATGGTGACCCGTATCGGTTGCATTGAAGCGCTGAGCGGTCTGCGCTTGGTGGACGACCGTGGGCATGCGGTGCCCAACAGCTACACGTCGTTCGATCACTTCACCTGAACCCGGCGGTACTGGCGCCGCTGGTGGTTCACTTCATGTGTCGAAAGAACTAAAATACACAGGTGCATGTTTTTAGGCCTTCCTCTATCGTTATGACTTCTATCAATGCGACGACTCCGCACAAAAAGAAAGCGACTTCTGCAGCACCTGCGCTGAGTAAGGCGGCCGGACGTCAACTCGACCGCACCGCCTGGCTGGATGCGGCCGAGAAAGCCATTGCCGAGGGAGGTTTCAGCAATGCCCGTGTGCTGCCGCTAGCAAAAAAACTGGGAGTGACTCGAGGCAGCTTTTACTGGCACTTCGACAGCCATGCTGCCTTCATCCTTCAGATTGTCGAGCGCTGGAAGGAGCGGGAAATGCAGATGCTTGCCAAGGCGGATATCGATACTTCCAATCCGGTGAAAGCCATTGAGCAGATTGTCGATTTGACGCTGCAGACGTCCGTCGATTATCGCCAGGTCAAGGTTGACTTTGCCTTGAGAAATTATGCGGTCAGAAACAAACTCGCAGCGAAATCCTTGGCCATTGTCGACCGAGACCGTGTCAAATATTTGAGCGCACTCTTCAAGGCCATGACCGCAACCGAAGAAGAAGCAGAGTCACAAGCGATTCTGTTTTATGCCCAATTAATTGGTACTCAATTGATATCCCTCTACACCGCACCGAAACATATCCCCGCTACCGTGACCAAGCTTAAGCAAGCTATCTCGGCGACACTTGGCCGACTTCAGTCAGCGCACCACTGACCGGCTGGCTCCAGGAAAGAGGCGTGGCCTGCATGAACGCGACCACGACCGCGGCGACCTCGACGCCTTTGTCTTCCTGCAGAAAATGTCCGGCGCCGCGTATGGTGGCATGGGCTTGGCCCTGCGCGCCCGGCACTTCCTTTTGCCAGACCTTGTGCCCGCCGCGCGTGACCGGGTCACGGTTGCTGAACAGGGTGAGGAAAGGCTTGTCCCAGCGCCTGAACAGCTCCCAGGCGCGCTCGTTGTTTTGCCGTTCCGGGTCGTCGGGCTCGGTCGGCACAAAGGTCGGGAACAAGCGCGCCGCAATTCGGTAGCGGCGCGACGGGAACGGCGCGTCGTAGGCCGCTACTTCCTGCGGGCTGAGTCCGTTGGCCGTGCCGGCCTTGACGATGCGCCCGATCGGAAACCACGGGCTGTACATGGCAAAGGCGCGCCAGATCTTGAATGCCTTGGGAACCGCGCCAACCCCCGTCGGCAAGCCGCCGTTCGCCAGCACGACACGGTCGAAGCGCTCGGGCGCTTGCGCCACCATGCGCAACCCGATCAGCGAGCCCCAGTCCTGGCAGAACAGCGTCATGTGCTGCAAATCAAGCTGTTCCATCCAGGCACTCATCCACTGCACATGATTCAGGTAGGAGTAGTCGGATTTGGCTGCGGGCTTGTCGGAACGGCCGAAACCAATCAGGTCGGGTGCGACCGCCCGGTAGCCGGCTTTGAGCAGCACCGGAATCATCTTGCGGTACAGGAATGACCAGCTCGGCTCGCCATGCATCAGCAGAACGATGGGAGCGTCGCGCGGCCCTTCGTCAATGTAGGCAATGCGCAGTCCGCCAACCTCCAGATAGTGCGGCGTGTACGGAAAATCGGGCACGGATGCAAAGCGCGGCTCCGGTGTGCGCAGGACTTTGGAAACCAGGAGAAGTTGACGCATGATTGACCCCTCAAAAACGCCGGCTGAAATTGATCTCTTGGGAGCCGGCGGGCAGGCTCACGAAGTCACCATCGGAGCCGACCCGCACCGGGCCTGAAAAGATGCTTCGGGCCCCGCCCAGAAATGGTTTCTCAACCCCCGATCGGACCATAGACCGGAACGGGCGATTTGTTGGATTCACCGACCCATCGCTGCAACATCAATTCACCCAGACCGTCAATGTGGTCGGAATGAAAGTGGGACAGGAAAATAGCGTCGATTTTGCCCTGGTTGAACCCCATCTTGCCGATGTTGCGCGATGCGCCGCTGCCGACATCGAAAACAAAAAGGCGCTTGCCGACGACCACCAGCGTGCAGGGCCCAGAACGCTTTTCGTCAGGAAAGGGCGAGCCGGCGCCGCACAGGCCCACATGCAGACCATCCGGCAGTTCCTTGAGTGCGTCGCCGGCCAGACGCTCGGCGGCAATTCTCTTTGCCACTGCCATGCTCAGGGGCGCCCTGAAGAGGTAAGCCAGCCCGGCCACAAGAACCAGAAACAGAAATACAAACAGCAGTGTCTTTCGAACCTTCATACTTCGCCTCTGTCAATTTTCCCAATAAATATAGGCGTCATCTGCGGCCTGCGGCTGCTTCAATGTCTTGTCGATGGCGAAGGGGCCCTCGATCAGCGCTGGCCACAAGGGCTTGGCCTGCTGCTTGTTGAAGTCCTCGATCAGGGCTTTCAGTTCCGCCACCTTGGCCGGCTCGGACGCCGCCAGATTGTTCTTTTCTCCGGGATCCTTGGCCAGATCGTAAAGCCAGTCCTTCCTGGGTGTCTGCGTGACCTGCAGCTTCCAGTCACCGTCACGCACCACCCGGTAATTGCCACTGCGCCAGAACAGGCGTTCATGCGGTTGCCCGCTGGCTTCACCGCGAAGGTAGGGCAGCAGGTTCACACCGTCGATGATGCGATCCTTGGGCGTCGCAGCGCCGGCCGCCGCAGCGCCCGTGGCGAAGATGTCGAAGTGGCTGACCGGCGCCGGATAAGTCTGGCCGGGTTTGAGCACGCCAGGCCAGCGCATGAAGTAGGGCACATGCATGCCACCGTCGAAAAACGCTGCCTTCCAGCCGCGATACGGCAAGTTCAAGCCATCAACGCCGATGTAGCCGGCACCACCGTTGTCGCTGGTGAATACCACCAGCGTGTTGTCGTCAATGCCCTGGTCCTTCAAGGACTGCATGACCCGGCCGATGTTGCGGTCGAGCGAGCGGATCATCGCCGCATAGACACGCGTGGTGTGGTCCTTGATATGTGAGAGCGCGTCGTAATCGGCACGCGTCGCCTGCAACGGGGTATGCGGCGCGTTATAGGCCAGGTACATGAAGAACGGCTGGTTCTTGTTGGCGGCGATGACCTTGACCGCCTCGTCGGTCAGATAGTCGGTCAGATAGTTGCGCGGCTTGAACAATTCGCCGTCGTTGTGGCGTATGCCCCAGGGATGACTGGCCCAGAGGAAGCGGTCGATCGGATCGAAGTCCTGTTTCGAGTTGACCACGTTGGGGTCATCCACGGGCAGGAACATCGACGCGCCGTGCGGAATCGACAGCGACTCGTCGAAGCCATGCGAGTAGGAGCGAAACCGCGGACTGTCGCCCAGATGCCACTTGCCCAGATGCACCGTGTGATAACCGGCTCCCTTCAACAAACTGGCAATGGTGATCTCGCTGGTCGGCAGGCCCTGGTCATCGTACTTGATCACGTCGCCTTCGCGTTCGGCGTGATAGATCGGATCGCGCAGTTCGCCGGGCCTATGGCTGTTGCCGACGAATTTGGCAAACTCTGAAGGCGCCGGCGTGAACTCGAAACCGAAGCGGGTCGAATAGCGCCCGGTCATCAGCGCCGCGCGCGACGGTGAGCAGGTGGCGTTGCCGGCATAGCCTTCGCGGAAGTTCGCGCCCTCGCGCGCAATGGCGTCAATGTTGGGCGTCGGCACGCTGCCACCGGCAAGCCCGCCGCCGTAATAAGTGATGTCGTTGAAGCCCAGGTCGTCCACCAGGATGACGATGATATTGGGCTGCTTGCGCTCGCCCGGGCGCGGGCTTGCCGGTCCCTGCTGCCAGCTGATCTCGCGAAACGGCGCATGGTCCTTGCGCATAACGTACTTGACGTACAGCAACAAGG
>JBBQZA010000002.1:0-44040 GCA_038208175.1 Burkholderiales bacterium | reverse complement strand
AGCCGGTTGCAGGATCTCATTGTGCAGTGACCACACCGGTTGGCTCAGGCCGCGCAGACGAGTGCTCTCCAGCACCCACGCACGCCTCCAGGCGCCGGGCATTTCTCGCCAGACAAAGCGGTAAATCGACTCGCCCATGCGTGATGAAGCCGGGTCGGCCGGCGTCGCCACATCGCGGTGGTGACCACGGTTATGCTCAATGCAGAAATGGCCGTAACCAGTCGGTGCCAGCACGATCTTCGCTAGCCACTGTTCGAGGCGGTTTTTCTTGTGGCCCATCTCATGGCCCAGATTGATGCAAAAGCCGCCGGCCGAGCCGGTAATCAGCACCATCGCAAACAGGCCGTGCCAGGGCAAGGGGTGGCGTGCGACAAACCAGGCGCTGAAAATGAACGAGGCCCAGAGTATCGGCACCAGCAGGTAGGTGATCCAGCGGTAGTACATGTCCGCTTCCAGCGCCGGCACCGCACTCTCAGGCGGGTTGCTCCGGTCTTCGCCCAGCCACCAGTCCAGCAGCGGCACCAGCAGATAGAAGAACGCGACCTGAAACCACAGGGTCCGCGCGTCGCCGGTGGTCAAAACCAGCGTTGGGCCAAGGGCCACGGTGCAGGGCACCAGCAAGGAAAGCAACCAGGCGTAGCGCTTGCGGTCCCGATAGGGTTCACGCGCTTGATGGGTCAGGTCGTTTGTCATGCGTCGCATTCTGAACGCAAGCCCGGCGGGCCCGGACCGGGAGTTTCCCCTAGTCGCCATAAAATCGACTGCAATGAACACCTCCCTCACCACCCACGACAGCACCCGAATTGACGACACCCGCATTAGCGCGGTGCGCCCCCTGATCACCCCGGCCTTGCTGGAAGAGGCACTGCCGGTGCCTGATGCAGCGCAGGCACTGGTGGAGAACAGTCGGGTCGCCATCTCGCGCGTACTGCATGGAGCCGACGACCGGCTTATCGTCGTGGTCGGACCCTGCTCCATTCACGACCATGACCAGGCGCTGGAATATGCCCGTTTGCTCAAGGCACAGGCCGATGCCATGGCCGGCGATCTTCTGCTGGTGATGCGCGTCTATTTTGAGAAGCCCCGCACTACGGTCGGCTGGAAGGGCTATATCAACGACCCGCATCTGGACGACAGTTTTGCCATCAACACCGGGCTGCAGATGGCGCGCCGCCTGCTGCTTGACGTGCTGGCGCTGGGCCTGCCGGTAGGCACCGAGTTTCTGGACCTGCTGTCACCGCAATTCATCAGCGACCTGGTGAGCTGGGGCGCGATAGGTGCGCGCACCACCGAGAGCCAGAGCCACCGCCAACTCGCTTCCGGCCTGTCAGGCCCGGTGGGTTTCAAGAACGGCACCGACGGTAGCATCAAGGTCGCGACCGACGCCATTCAGTCTGCGCGCAGCGTACACGCCTTCATGGGCATGACCAAGATGGGCCAGGTCGCCATCTTTGAGACTCGCGGCAATGACGACTGCCACGTCATTCTGCGCGGCGGCAAGCATCCCAATTATTCAACAGCCGATGTCGATGCGGCCTGCACGCTACTCAAGAGCGCCGGTCTGCGCGAGAACATGATGATCGATGTGTCGCACGCCAACAGCAGCAAGAAGCACCAGCGCCAGATTGCGGTGGCAGCCGAGGTGGCGCAGCAGATTGCGCTGGGCGACCGGCGCATCAACGGCCTCATGATCGAGAGCCACTTGAATGAAGGTCGGCAGGAGATCGTTCCCGGTCAGCCGCTCAAGCACGGCGTCTCGGTAACCGACGCCTGCATCAGTTTCGAGCAGACCGTGCCGCTGCTGCAGGGACTGGCAGCTGCCGTGCGAGCGCGACGGCAGGTGTGAAACCAGGTCCATAGGCCACCAATAAAAACGCCTACATTTAGTAGGCGTTTACTTTTAGCTTATGGCGTTAAATTGTTGGTTGCGCAGTGCGGACCCAGGTTCAAACTCCGTCTTCAAACAGGTGAGTAAGGTTTAGCGCGTTTGTCTCCGTATTGCGGAGAATGTCCGTTTCGCATTGTGAAATTCGATGTGTCAACGCTGTTAATTCATTTGAGTTCATCAGTTGAAAGCTCACTCAGCTGATGCACTTGAACTGCCCACGCCAGTGTCAATCCCTAGTGAGTGATCGATTTCACATCTCGCAAGCCACCACGGGTTGTGCCGGGTTCGCGCCACATGTCCATCTGCGACGGTTTGAGCAGGTTTCACCTGCGTCAATAAAACGTCATTCATTCATCAGACAGCGCTCCATATCCCCCAAATGCAGGATGGTCAATCCTGCATCCAGCCGTTACTCTGACAACCCTTGTCACTATGAAGCTATCTGTTCCCCCCTTCCTCACCAAAGCTTCAATGCTTGCTGTCGCCGCCTTGCTGATGGCTGGATCGAGCCTGCACGCGCAAACGTTTGATGAGTCGCAGACCGCCTACATGCGCCACGACTACGCCACGGCCTTCGCCGGTTTCAAGAAACTGGCCGAACAAGGCGGTGTGGGCGCGCAATACTATCTGGCTCGCATGTACGAGTACGGCGAAGGCGTGCCAAGGGATACTGAGCAGGCTCTAATCTGGTATCGCAAAAATGCCGAAGCGGGCAAGGCGGGCGGTCAAACGGCTCTGGGCGCGATATACCAAAACGGCACCGGCGTTCCTCAGGACGACGCCATCGCTGCACAACTCTATAGCAATGCGGCCGCGCAAGGCGACCCCGTCGGGCAGATGAATTTGGGCAATATGTACCTGTATGGCCGCGGTGTCCCGGTGGATCAAGAGCAGGCTTTTGGCTGGTTTCAGAAATCTGCATTTCGGGGTCACCCGGTCGCTCAGTTCAATTTGGGCTATATGTATGAGCATGGCGAAGGGGTAGCCAGAGATGAAAGCGAGGCGGCAATTTGGTACACCAAAGCTGCCGAAGTGGGAGACGCCAACGCCCAATACAACCTGGGCTACCTTTACTTCAACGGCCGAGGTATCCCGAAGGATTCCAGACTCGCTTTCAACTGGTACAAAAGAGCGGCCGAACAAGGATTCCCTGCCGCCCAGTACGAGGTTGGCGGCTTCTATGCGCTGGGAGAAGGCACGCAAAAGGATCTGGAGCAGGCGTATTTCTGGTGGCTGTTGGCAGCAAGCTCTCAACACGGCGACACGGGCGCCTCTGCGGCCGCAGAAAATCTCGCCAGCGTCGAGCCACAGCTGACACCCCAGCAGCGCGCCACCGCATTAATTGGGGTCAGACTCCAATTAATTTACAGAAAGTCTGTTAAACTGATTATCAGATTTTTGGAGATTTCTCGATGAGCAGCATCGCGTTAACAGTGACCGAGTTTTCACGCGGATTGTCAGATTTTTTAAACCAGGTGCAGTACCGTGGACAAACACTGGATATTCAGCGCGGCAAGCGCGTTGTGGCACGGGTATTGCCTGCCGTTGCATCTGATGGTTTTCCGCTGGATCGGCTGGATGCCTTTTTGCTCAACGGACCACGCTTGAGCGCGTCAGAGCGTCAATCCATGGCCAAAGATGTGGCTACCGTGCGGTCGAAGTTGTTGACACGAGACAACGCATGGGCCTCCTGATTGATACCGATGTCTGGGTGTTGGCCGAAAAGGCTGGCGACAAGCTGAACCTGGCCCGCTGGGTGATGCGCAGCCCACGTATGCACGGTCTGCCACCCCGTTTTCCTGGCTCCAATGTAATTCTATTCATGACTTGCACCTCCAATAGGACTTCTGACAGATGATTGTGCACTACACAGTAGGCCACCAGCATCTCAAATAAATTTGAATCTGACCCCAATGGCGCGAATCAAGATGTTCGCGTCAAGAACAATGGCTTTGCTACTCATGCCGCTTTGGCCTGTCTCTTCCTGAGTTGGCCAACATTCCTTCGAGCAGCTTTGAAATCGGCAACCACGTCATCGACGTCAACCCCCTGATTTTGAAGCAGCCTGTCCAAGATCTTGCTGGCCTTCTTAAGGGCTGCGATGTCAGCATCTACTTGACCCAGTGTAGGGATGAAGTAGCCAACCGTTTGGCCGTGGCGTGTTACTGCCACCGGTGTGCTCGACGCTATGTGTTGCGCCAAGTCTGTTCGGAACTCTCGAATACCTACCTTGACTGTTTCCATGATGCATTCCTATCGCAGCGGTTGTTGTGAATCAATGTGTACACATTTTACCCGGCATTGCTGATCTATACAAGTCAACAATTCCTTAGCTTGTAAATCTTTGGTTCGAAGAAAAAGTGCAGCCTTTGCGCCCTCAATGACGGCGATTTAGGCATGCAACTTGCCCTGCTCAACGACCTGGCGCAGTAGTGCATTCACCCGAGTTTGCCAGCCACGCCCGGTGGCTTTGAAGGCCGCCAGCACATCAGGGTCCAGGCGCAGCTTGACCGGCGTCTTGACAACAGCGGCTACGCTACCGACTTGCCGGCCACCCCCCGACGCCGTGCCGGAGCAGGCGAGGCATCGACTGCCTGCAGCTTATAGCCTTAATTTTTCTGCTTTCAAGGATGATCACGGATTTCCCGGCACCGTGGTCGAATCAGTATCGGCGCCAACAGGCAAGGTGGACAGAAACCCTGGCCAAAACCGGTAAATGCTCCAGCAGACGACGTTTTCGCGCTTCGGTCCAAGAGCAAATCTCGTGATTTATGGGTCATTAAAGCGAAACAAGTTACTTAACTTTGTTTGTCTATGTACAAACACATATTTGACTAATGTAAGTCTTTTAGCTAACATTCATATGTTATTGTTAGTCTAAGGGTAAACACAATGTCATCGGAATTCAACCGACTGCGTCTAAAACAGACGGAGCAGGCCATAGAGCCCTTCGCCGCCCTCAAAGGACAGCCCATACCTTCAAGTGGGTGGTTGAAGGCCATTCGGGAATCATTGGGTCGCTCGCTGCGGGGACAGGCTCAGCGCATTGGCATCACTGCCCCCACCCTGCTAAAGTCAGAGGCGGCAGAATTGACAGGCGGGATTACGCTGTCTCAGTTGAGAAAGCTTGCTCAAGGGTTGGACTGTGAGCTGGTGTATGGGCTGGTGCCACAGCAACCTCTCTCAAAGATGGTCGAGACACAGGCCGAGCAAATGGCCAGAAGAGAGATTCTTGGAGTGGCTCACTCAATGAGCCTGGAAGACCAGCGTCCGTCTGACAAGTTCCTCGATCAGCAGATTGCTGAGCGACGCCAGAGTTTGCTGGAAGGTTCCTGGACCAAGTTATGGCGCTGAGCATCGCCTATGAGCCCGGGCAGACCCCGCTGGACGCAGACGAGGTCGCACAGCTCATCTCCAAACACATCTCAACGCAGGGCGCCCTGAACGAATGGGAACAGCTCAACATTCAACGCGCCTCAAAGTGGCTGGCGCGCTCGAAGTCGGCGCAAGTACTGTCCGAAGACTTTTGCCGAGAGCTGCATCGCCGAATGTTCGATAAAACCTGGAAATGGGCAGGAACGTTCCGCAAATCGGACAAGAACATCGGCTGCGATTGGCGGCAAGTGCCAACCCGGCTGCATCAACTGCTGGGCAATACGCAATACTGGATTGCCGAGAAAGTTTTTCCGAGGGATGAGATTGCCGCGCGGTTTCACCATCAACTGGTCCTGGTGCATGTATTCCCAAATGGAAATGGCCGGCACGCACGTCTAATGGCGGACTGCCTGCTGCGCCAATGTGCGGCGCAGCCCTTCAGTTGGGGTCGCGCAAACTTGATAGAAGCCGGCGCCGTACGCAGCCAATATCTGATGGCACTTCGCGCTGCGGACGCCGGTGACTTGACCGCGCTGCTGCAATTCGTTCGCAGTTAAAACTCTGCTTGCCACTCGCAACATAGTTCGAGCCGACGCAAGCGCCTAGCGTTCAGATATTTTTTTGGTTCCGATCCATCCTCAAAGATTTGATGTTGCAAATATCAAACAGTAACTGTCGATTTGTGCAGATTCCTATTGAATTCCGATGCCAGACAGATACCATACGCAGCCTCGCTGATTCGAGACCTCCATGCAACGAATAACCTTGCATGGTTCACCCCTTGGAAAGCTAACTCAATGATTTGTTTTAACCGAACCTGATTGCACATCTGCATGCCCCGGCTGGATGTGGTCAGAACCATCTAGCCAGAGCCTGCGCACTCTTTCGTGTCATGAGCCCTGGATGTTTGCCGGGGCTTTTTTGTTTGTGATCGGATAAAAACATGACTACGAAGACATACACATGCACCCTGACCAGGTGGCACAAGGTCAGTGAGCGATTGGCCAAGGAATACACCCAATTGACCAAGGCCGTCAAGAAGGGATTGACCGAGACCACGGTGCCTGAGTACTTGGGTGAAGCTCAAGAAGCTCGACTGATTGAGCAGCGAACCACATGCCTTGGCAATCTGGAGCGGGCGTTCGAGATCCAGGACAGCGTGGCGCATATCCGCCAGGCCGTCGGAACTGCCAATGAGCACGAAGGTGTCTCTCTGGCGTTGACTGAGTACGACAAATTGGTCAAGCGGGTCGGCATCTTGAGCAGCTTGATCGACACCGGATCTGAATCCAAGGTTGCCATTGCTGAGATCAAAAACATCAAGACCCAGCAACGTGCCGAAGGGTTCCTTTCCAGAGGAAGTTCCAAGATCGAAGTTGGGATGCTTGACAGTGCTGACCGAGTGCGAATCAAAGGCCTGGTGGATGAAGCTACAGCGACGATGTACGCGAAGGCTGACGCCATCGCGGAACTGAACAAATCCAAACTCAGTTTGGATTTGCCAACAGCCATTGCGAAGATCGCAGGACTGTAAAGTTTGCCAAAAGGCAAATCAGGTTGCCTTGCCGCGGGCAACCGGAAGACTGTGAGCGGCCACGCGGGGGGCTCCCATAAACAGGGTTGAAACCTGCCAAGATTTCACCAAGCTGGCTACCCAGCGCATGAGACCTTAGATTGGAACCATTTGGACTTGTTCCATTGTTGCTGATAACCAGTCTAAATGAACCTGCGTCTAAGTAGTCATGTTGCCAGTTACTCGCTGCATGTTGTTATCGCCTCCTGCGTGCTTTTTTAACTTGGCAGATGCCTTCAAAAGGGGCGTCTCCCTTCATTGAATTGATTGGCCAACACGTCGATCAACTTGAGCCATGGACAACGATTTTGAAAAGCTGCGCGCGCAAATCGCCCAGCGTAGCGCAAGACTCGCAGAAGTTGCGGCCGAACTGAAGACTGAACTTTTCGGGATTGACGAGGTCATCGACCGCGTGATTGACTCCGTTCGTGCATGGTACGTGCTGCCGGAGATCATCAACCGGCCAGTCATCATCTGCTTGTGGGGCCTGACCGGGACGGGCAAGACCCAACTCACCAGATCCCTGGCCCAGAAGTTAGGCTTTTATGACAAGTTCGTAGAAGTCCAGATGGACGGGTTCACAAACGACACTGGACGCGCAAAAGGCACGATCTCCAGCATGCTGGGCGAAGCGCTCGACGAGGGGCAGCCCGGAATTCTCGTGCTCGATGAATTTCAGAGGTTTCGAACCATTGATCATCAGGGTGGCGACGTCAAGGTCGAACGTTACATGGACGTCTGGACCCTCTTGTCCGACGGACGTCTTGCGCCATCCTTGTCGTTCATGAACGAATTACAGATGGAGTTAGCGCAGGCCTACTACCAAGAAGATGTACGGATTGGAAAGCAACCTGAGGACGCTGACACCGACGACTATCACGACGGCCTGGAACTGCCAGACGGGCAGGCGCTCAAGCCTGGTCGCCAGTTCTTCCTGCGCCCATATCAAGCCAGTGAATTAAAGCAAACTTTGAAGCTCAGTGAGCCGTTGCTCGAAGTCATGGCCATGTCGCGCGAGCAGATCGTTGCAAGGATGAAGAAGTTCGTTGAGAACCCATCAAGCTGGGAGACGAACTATAGCAAATTGCTAATCTTCGTGTGCGGCAACCTGGACGAAATGTACTCGGAGACTGCCGACCGTGTCGCCGACTGCGACACTGATGCCGACATCTTTCATGAGATGACCAAGAAGCTATCCCTCATTGACGTCAAGAACGCCATGGGAAGGCGCTTCAAGCCAGAGCAGATTGCCCGGTTGGGCAACAACCATGTGATTTATCCAAGCTTTAGCCGCAAAACTTACGAGAAGCTCATTGATGTAGTGAGCAACCGCTACATCTGCGATATTGAAGAAAAGTCAGGCTTGCTTTTTTCGATCTCCTGCGAACTGAAGGCCGAGATCTATAACAATGCAGTGTTTCCGGCACAGGGAACCCGACCGCTGTTCTCGTCGATCCATTCAATCTTGAGTTCGTCCCTGGTGAATTTCACGGTCTGGGCGCTGGAGAACGGCGCCCGACCTGGCGACAGACTGGAGGTTTCTGTTGACAATGAGCGTCGCAACCTGGTTGTCGCGATGGGCGCGTCTACGCATATGGATCCCATCTCGTTCGAGCTCAACAGTCTGAAGCAAGGAAATGACCACAACTTCCGCTCGCTCCTGGCTGTGCACGAAGCCGGACACGGTTTGGTCTACGCCCTACTTTTTGAGCAGGTTCCCCAGGAGATCAAGATCAATCTGGCGTCCTATTCTGGCGGCTACAGTCTGTTTTCCAAACTTGCCGCTGAGTCGCGCAGGAACATTCTGGACGGCGTCTGCGTTGCGCTGGCTGGATTGGCGGCCGAAATCATTGTCTTCGGCAAGGAATTGGCCACCGTCGGAAATGAGAGCGATCTAAAGTTCGCAACCAAGCGGGCAGCGCAGCTCATTCGATACCACGGTCTTGGATCCACGCTGAGTCGGATTGACAAGAATTCCGATAGCGATGATCCTGTCAATACCAATATCGATGATTCGAACGAAGCAATTGAGGCGATCTTGCAAGAGCAGATGGTGCGAGCCAAGGAACTTCTGAATGGAAATCGCGCTGTCTACTTGCGCGTGGCGAACTGCCTGGTCGAACATGGCGAAGTTCCGAAGGAATTAATGGCCAAATGGCTTGGCCTTGCGCTGGACAATCAACCCACGGTCCTGGAGCCATACACGTTGATGCTGGACGAGTTCTCCAAAACTGCATACCCAAAACGAGGCGCACATGGGAAGACTCCCGTTTCCGAGAGTCTTACTGCAGGAGAATGACGATATCCATTGACTCTGACTCTCAGTTCCGTTGTAGTCTTTGATTCGAAGCCATTGCCCGACTCCCCGTCGCTCGCCATGAAGGCGGCATGCCCAGTTTTTGTCCTCAGTCGCTTTCGCCCGAGCCCGAGCAAGTTTTTTGTCCAACCGGAGGCCCACAAACCCGCGCCAATCCTCACTCTGGACTCGTGAGCGCTCACGCGTCCAACAGAGAACAGAGACAGAAAACCCGAGGAAAGGTCCGCAAAACGTGACAGACGTGAGCAACCACGCTCACGGGTCAAATGCGGGGAACCGCGCCAGTACTGGCGCTCAGGCCCTAATCAAAAAAGGCCAGAGAAACTCTGACCTTTTATAACTGGTTGCGCGAGGAGGATTTGAACCTCCGACCTTTGGGTTATGAGCCCAACGAGCTACCAGACTGCTCCATCGCGCGGTAAGCGTGCATTGTACTCTATCAGGCCTGTTCCGCCTCGCCTGCAGGTGCTTCTGTCTCGGCCGGGCGGTCCACCAGTTCAACCAGCGCCATCGGCGCATTGTCGCCGACACGGAAACCCATTTTCAGGATGCGCGTGTAGCCACCGGGGCGGCTCTTGAAGCGCGGACCCAGATCGTTAAACAGCTTGACGACGCTGTCGCGGTCACGCAGACGGTCAAACGCCAGGCGGCGATTGGCCACCGTGGCTTCCTTGGCCAGGGTGATCATCGGTTCGACCACGCGACGCAGTTCCTTGGCTTTGGGTACTGTGGTCTTGATGACTTCGTGCGCGATGAGCGAATTCATCATGTTGCGCAGCATCGCCAGGCGGTGCTCGCTGGTGCGATTGAGTTTACGTAATCCGTGTCCGTGACGCATGGTATTTCCTTTATGTAGTTCAGGCAGCCGTATCAGGTACTGCCCGTGTCACTGGGTCCTGTTTCAGGACTCAAAATCAACGTTTTTCCAGAGCCGCCGGTGGCCAACTTTCAAGCTTCATGCCCAAAGTCAAACCGCGCGACGCCAGAACTTCCTTGATCTCGTTGAGTGATTTGCGGCCCAGATTCGGAGTTTTCAACAACTCGTTTTCGGTGCGCTGAATCAAATCACCAATATAGTAAATATTCTCTGCTTTCAGGCAATTGGCCGAGCGTACCGTGAGTTCCAGTTCATCAACCGGACGCAGCAGGATCGGATCGAACTGCGTGCTACCGCGCGGTGCCGGCGCATCAAAAGCTGCCAACTCGGTGCCTTCAAGCTGGGCAAAGACAGCCAGTTGTTCGACCAGAATTCTGGCCGACGCGCGGACGGCTTCTTCGGCAGAAATGGCGCCGTTGGTTTCAATGTCAACCACCAACTTGTCCAGGTCGGTACGCTGCTCGACACGCGCGCTCTCGACCGTGTAGCTGACGCGCTTGACCGGAGAAAAAGAGGCGTCGAGCACAATGCGGCCGATCGACTTGGTCGGCTCATCGCCATGACGGCGCATGGTGCCGGGCACATAGCCACGGCCTTTTTCAACCTTGATCTGCATATCGAGCTTGCCGCCTTGCGACAGGTGCGCGATGACATGGTCAGGGTTGACTATCTCGACGTCGTGCGGTGTCTGGATGTCATTTGCCGTGACAGGGCCTTCGCCGTCTTTGCGCAGGCTCAGCGTGACTTCTTCACGATTGTGCAGCTTGAAGACAACGCCTTTGAGATTCAACAGGATGTTGACCACGTCTTCCTGCACACCGTCGATCGACGAGTATTCATGCAGGACGCCGGCTATCGTGACTTCGGTAGCAGCATAGCCGGGCATGGAGGACAACAAAACCCGGCG
Source organism: Burkholderiales bacterium (assembly GCA_038208175.1). Classification (GTDB taxonomy): domain Bacteria; phylum Pseudomonadota; class Gammaproteobacteria; order Burkholderiales; family Burkholderiaceae_C; genus Rhodoferax. The sequence continues at coordinate 33,103 of JBBQZA010000002.1, read as the reverse complement.
CAAGGCGTTGCCAAGGGTATGACCATAACCGCGCTCAAAGGGCTCCAGAGCAACCTTGGCGCGGTGGGCGGCAAGGTGCTCGACGTTGATGGCTTTGGGTTTCAGTAAACTATTTTGCATGCAGACTTCCTCTCAATACCCCCGGCTCGTTACACCGGTAAGGCTGGCGAAGCACCTGGATCATGGCAGGCATGACCCAGGAACGATTTCGAACGAAATAATGTTTTATAAAACTCTTAACGCGAATACAACTCGACAATCAACGATTCATTTACGTCGGCGGCAAACTGATCACGGTCAGGTACCGCCTTGAAAGTGCCTTCGGCCTTTTCAATATTCACTTCAACCCAGGCTGGCATGCCAACTTGTTGGGCCAACTGCAGAGCTTCCACAATCCGGTTCTGCTTTTTCGACTTCTCGCGTATCGCAACCACATCGCCGACCTTGATCATGCAGGATGGAATGTTGACGCATTTGCCATTTACGGTGATGGCCTTGTGTGACACCAGCTGGCGCGCTTCAGCGCGCGTTGAGCCGTAGCCCATGCGGTACACCACATTGTCAAGACGTGATTCCAGCAGCGTCAGCAAGTTGGCACCGGTATTGCCTTTGCGGCTGTCGGCTTCCTCGAAATAGCGGCGGAACTGCTTCTCCAGAATGCCGTACATGCGCTTGACCTTCTGCTTTTCACGCAGTTGCAATCCGTAGTCCGAGGTACGTGCACCCGAGGTACGGCCGTGCTGACCGGGCTTTGAGTCGAATTTGGCCTTGTCCCCAATTGAGCGACGTGCGCTCTTGAGAAACAGGTCAGTACCTTCACGGCGGGATAATTTGGCCTTGGGGCCTAGATAGCGTGCCACTTGAACTTCCTTTATGTCATCTGCCGCACGTCAGTGCGGGAGCCAGCAGCTGATGCCGATGGCGGTGGGCTTGTTAAAAATCAGATACGACGACGTTTTTGCGGGCGGCAACCGTTGTGCGGCACCGGTGTCACGTCAGCAATCATGTTGATGCGAATGCCAAGGGCAGCCAGTGCGCGAACCGAAGATTCACGACCGGGACCCGGGCCCTTGATTTCAACATCCAGGTTCTTGATGCCCTGCTCGATGGCGGCGCGACCCGCCACCTCCGAAGCCACCTGCGCCGCAAACGGCGTGGACTTGCGTGAACCCTTGAAACCCTGACCACCCGACGAAGCCCAGGACAAAGCGTTGCCCTGGCGATCCGCGATGGTGATGATGGTGTTGTTGAATGAAGCGTGAACGTGCGCAATGCCGTCGGCTACATTTTTGCGAACTTTTTTGCGGACACGTTGGGCCGCATTATTGGCGGGAGCTTTTGCCATGGTGGTCTTTCAATCCCTGTTATTTCTTCAATGAAGCAGCGGCCTTGCGGGGGCCTTTGCGGGTACGGGCATTGGTCCGCGTGCGCTGACCGCGCACAGGGAGACCACGCCGATGGCGAAATCCGCGGTAGCAACCAATGTCCATCAAGCGTTTGATGTTCATGGTGGTTTCACGACGCAGATCACCTTCGATGGTGAATTGCGCGATCTGGTCGCGAATTTTTTCCATGTCCGAGTCGGTCAAATCCTTGACTTTCTTGGAATAAGCAATGCCACAGGCCACGCAGATTTTGCGAGCGCGACTGCGTCCGATCCCGAAGATGGCGGTCAGGCCAATTTCAGAATGCTGTTGTGGCGGAATATTGATGCCAGCGATACGTGCCATTTTCGTCCTCTAAAACTTTTGCAATTAACCCTGGCGCTGCTTGTGACGCGGATCCGAACAGATCACACGCACAATGCCCTTGCGCCGAATCACCTTGCAGTTACGGCAAATTTTCTTGACCGAAGCCGAAACCTTCATTTCATTCTCCTAAAACCAGTTACTTGGCCCTAAATACGATCCGAGCGCGGCTCAGGTCGTAAGGCGTCAATTCAACAGTGACCTTGTCGCCCGGAAGTATGCGGATGTAGTGCATGCGCATCTTTCCGGATATATGCCCCAAAACAACGTGTCCATTTTCCAGTTTCACGCGAAACGTGGCGTTGGGCAGGTTTTCAACTACCTCGCCCTGCATCTGAATGACATCGTCTTTTGACATATTGGTTGGCAATCCTCTTATGAGGCCTTGAAGTTGGCCTTCTTCAGCAAGGATTCATACTGCTGCGACATCATGTAATTCTGTACCTGGGCCATGAAATCCATGGTCACCACCACAATAATCAGAAGCGACGTGCCACCGAAATAGAAGGGCACGTTGTATTTCAAAATCAGGAACTCGGGCAGCAGACAAACCAGCGTGATGTAGATGGCGCCGGCAAATGTCAGACGCAGCAAAATCTTGTCGATGTACCTGGCAGTTTGATCTCCCGGACGGATACCCGGAATGAAAGCGCCGCTTTTCTTCAGGTTGTCGGCTGTTTCACGACTGTTGAATACCAGCGCCGTGTAGAAAAAACAGAAAAACACAATGGCGCTGGCGTACAGCATCACGTAAATCGGCTGTCCCGGTGTCAACGAACCCGCAATGTCCTTCAGCCAGCGCATCGAGTCACCGGTGCTGAACCAGCCGACCACGGTTGCAGGCAACAGGATAATGGACGATGCAAAGATCGGTGGAATAACACCGGCCATGTTGAGCTTGAGCGGCAAGTGCGAAGACTGGCCACCGTAAACCTTGTTGCCCACCTGGCGTCTGGCGTAATTGACCAGAATTTTGCGCTGGCCACGCTCGACAAAGACGACAAAGTACGTCACCAGCGCCACCAGCACCACAATGAAGAGGGCGACAATGATGCTCATGGCACCGGTGCGCACCAGTTCCAGCAGACCGCCGATGGCATTAGGCAAACCGGCGGCGATACCGCCAAAAATCAAAATCGAAATGCCGTTGCCCAAACCACGCTCAGTAATCTGCTCGCCCAGCCACATCAGGAACAGGGTGCCCGAAGTGAGGGTAACGATGGCGGTCATGCGGAAACCAAAACCAGGCACCAGAACCAGACCGGGCGAGCTTTCCAGCGCCACGGCAATACCCATGGACTGAAACAAGGCAAGCCCCAGCGTGCCATAACGGGTGTACTGCGTAATCTTGCGCCGACCGGCTTCGCCCTCTTTTTTCAATTGCTCAAAAGTCGGCACCACATAGGTCATCAACTGCATGATGATCGACGCGGAGATGTAGGGCATGATGCCTAGCGCAAAAATGGTGAAGCGGGACAGCGCGCCACCAGAAAACATATTGAACATACCCAATATGCCGCCTTGCTGGCCTTTGAAAAACTGCGCCAATTGCGCCGGATCGATGCCGGGAACCGGGATGTGGGCGCCAATGCGGTAAACCACCAACGCGAGCAGCAAAAAGACAAGACGACGACGCAGATCGCCGAATTTTCCGGTTTTTGCCAATTGTGCTGCGCTAGTTACCACGATGGAGGTCCTTCAGATCCAGTCTCAGGCCATGCTTCCGCCAGCCGCTTCAATGGCCAGTTTGGCAGCCGCAGTGGCACCGATGCCAGTCAGCTTCACAGCCTTTGTCAGTTCACCGGTCTTGATGACCTTGACAACCCTGGCCAGTTCACCTACCAGACCAGCCTGCTTGAGCGTGACCAGATCGACTTCAGCGGCGCCGAGTTGCTCCAGTGATGCCAGAGTGACTTCAGCGTTGTACTTCAGCAAATGCGATTTGAAACCGCGCTTGGGCAAACGCCGTTGCATCGGCATCTGACCACCTTCAAAACCAACTTTGTGGTAACCACCAGCGCGGGACTTTTGCCCCTTGTGACCACGTCCTGCGGTCTTGCCGATGCCTGAGCCAATGCCCCGACCAACGCGACGCTTGTAGTGCTTTGCACCCTCGGCGGGCTTAATGCCATTGAGTTCCATCATCTTGCCTCTTAGAGCACTTTGACCAGGTAACTGATCTTGTTAATCATTCCGCGAACCTCGGGGGTGTCGGTCAACTCGCTGACACTGCGAAGTTTGCGAAGACCCAGGCCGCGAACGGTGGCGCGGTGCGACTCGGGGCAACCGATGGGGCTGCGAACCAGTTGCACTTTGACTGTTTGTTGTGTTGTCATTTCCAGACTCCCGTTCAGACGAAGAGTTCTTCGATCGTCTTGCCGCGCTTGGCCGCCACGTTCGAAGGTGTGGTGACATGAGAGAGCGCATCCAGGGTTGCGCGGACCATGTTGTAGGGATTGGTCGACCCATGGCTTTTTGCCACGATGTCAGTGATACCAACCACCTCGAAGACTGCGCGCATCGGGCCACCGGCAATAATGCCAGTACCCTTGGGGGCGGGCGCCATCATGACCGCTGCCGCACCATGCTGGCCCATCACCTTGTGGTGAATGGAACCATTCTTGAGCGATACCTTGGTCAGGTTGCGACGCGCTTCTTCCATCGCTTTTTGTACGGCTGCAGGCACTTCTTTTGATTTGCCTTTGCCCATACCGACGCGACCATCACCGTCGCCGACCACGGTCAATGCGGCGAAACCAAGAATACGGCCACCCTTGACCACCTTGGTAACGCGATTGATCGCGATCATCTTCTCGCGCAGACCGTCTTCAGGCCCTTCGGCCTTACCCTGCATTTTCGCTTGAACTTTAGCCATCTTTATTTCCGATCTGCTTAGAACTGCAAGCCTGCTTCGCGTGCCGCATCAGCCAGCGCCTTGACGCGACCGTGGTACGCAAAACCAGCACGATCAAAAGCGACTTTCTCAACACCTGCCGCTTTTGCCTTTTCAGCAAGACGCTTGCCAACAGCCTGTGCCGCAGCCACATTGCCACCCTTGCCGGCGCCACCCAAGGCGGTACGAACTTCGCTTTCGGCGGTGGACGCGCTTACCAGAACCGTGGCTCCATCGCCAGAAATGACGCTGGCATAGATGTGCAAATTGGTGCGGTTTACTGTCAAACGAGCGACGCGCTGGGTAGCGATGCGGATTCGGGTTTGACGGGCTCGGCGCAGACGCTGCTCTTTTTTGGTCAACATGTTGCAGCTCCTTATTTCTTCTTGGTTTCTTTGATCGTGACCTTTTCATCCGAATACCGGATGCCCTTGCCCTTGTAGGGCTCGGGAGGACGGATAGCGCGAATTTCCGCTGCCACCTGGCCGACGCGCTGACGATCAGCGCCCTTGATCACAATTTCTGTCGGGGTTGGCGTCGCGACGCTGATACCGGCAGGCATATCCTTGTTGACGGGGTGCGAATAGCCGACCGTCAGATTCAACTTGGCGCCTTGCGCCTGGGCCTTGTAACCGACACCGATCAGGTTCAGTTTTTTCTCGAAACCCTTGGTCACGCCCTGCACCATGTTGTTCACCAGCTGACGCATGGTGCCACTCATGGCATTGGCTTCTCGCGAATCGTTGGCCGGCAAAAAGCTCACCAGGCCAGCATCCATGCTGACTTTGACCAGGGCGTTCTGCGGAAACGACAAGACACCGCCAGTGCCCTTGACACTGATCTGGTCTTCCTTGATCGATACATCCACGCCAGCCGGAACGGTGACGGGCATTTTTCCTATACGAGACATTTTCTGGTACTCCTCAATGTCACGCTTTAAGCGACGTAACAGAGCACTTCGCCACCGACACCGGTAGCGCGCGCCTTGCGATCAGTCATCACGCCCTTCGGGGTTGTGACGATTGCCACACCCAGGCCGTTCTGGACTTGGGGAATGGCATCGCTGCCACGGTAAACACGCAAGCCCGGACGACTGACACGCTCGATGCGCTCAATCACAGGGCGGCCTGCATAGTATTTCAGGGCAATTTCCAGTTCGGATTTGCCGTCTGCGGCGTTGACTTTGAAGCCGTCAATATAACCTTCGTCTTTCAACACCTGGGCAATCGCCACCTTCACTTTGGAGGACGGCACGCTGACAGTGGTTTTTGCCACCATCTGCGCATTGCGAATGCGTGTCAACAGGTCGGCGATGGGATCACTCATGCTCATGTCTATGTCTCCTACCGCTTACCAGCTGCCCTTGACTATGCCGGGGATTTCTCCGGCAAAAGCCATTTCACGAATTTTTGCGCGCGCCAGACCAAAGTACTGAAACGTGCCACGGGGACGACCGGTGATGGCGCAACGGTTGCGCTGACGAGTCGGATTTGCATTGCGCGGAAGTTTCTGCAGCGCCAGTCGGGCCGCAGCACGCTCTTCTTCGCTACGGTTCACATCGCGGGAAGTCGCTTTCAGTTCCGCGTGTTTTTTCGCGTACTTGGCAACCAGTTTGTCGCGCTTGAGTTCGCGCTCGATCAAAGCCATTTTAGCCACAGGTCACCTCAATTCTTGAAGGGGAAACGAAAGCCCGTGAGCAGTGCCTTGCACTCGTCATCGGTCTTGGCCGTCGTGGTGATACTGATATTGAGACCACGCAAGGCATCCACCTTATCGTATTCAATTTCAGGGAAGATGATCTGTTCTTTGACGCCGATGTTGTAGTTGCCACGGCCATCGAATGCACGACCGGAAATACCCCGGAAGTCGCGAACCCGCGGCAGTGCCACCGTGACAAAACGGTCAAGAAACTCGAACATCTGAACGCCACGCAAGGTGACCATGCATCCAACCGCCTGGTTTTCGCGGATCTTGAATCCGGCAATGGCTTTCTTGGACATGGTGACCACCGGCTTCTGACCGGCAATTTTGCTCAGGTCGGCGACCGCATGGTCCATCACTTTTTTGTCGGCAACCGCCTCACTAACACCCATGTTCAGGGTGATCTTGGTCAGACGCGGAACCTGCATGGGGGAGGTGTAGCCGAACTTGGCCATCAAATCCGGAGCGACTTTTTCGCGATAGTGTTTTTGCAAACGAGCCATGTTCATGCCACCTTGATTTCTTCGCCACTGGACTTGTAAACGCGAACCCGCGTTCCGTCAGCCAGTTGCTTGATGCCAACCCGATCAGCCTTGCCAGAGGCAGCGTTGAAAATCGCCACGTTGGACTGGTGAATCGGCATTGCTTTTTCAACGATGCCGCCTACTGCACCTTTGAGAGGATTGGGCTTGGTGTGTTTTTTCACAACATTGATACCCTCCACGATCACATGGGAGTCATCCTTGCGCGATGCAATCTTGCCACGCTTGCCCTTGTCGCGTCCCGCGAGCACGATGATGTCGTCGCCTTTGCGAATCTTGTTCATGGCGCGTCCTTACAAAACTTCAGGAGCCAGGGACACGATCTTCATGAATTTCTCGGTGCGCAGTTCACGCGTCACCGGGCCGAAGATACGGGTGCCGATTGGCTCCAATTTGGCATTCAGCAATACTGCAGCATTGCCATCGAATTTGACCAGCGAGCCGTCACTGCGACGAATGCCCTTGGCCGTGCGAACCACCACCGCACTGTAGATCTCGCCTTTTTTTACGCGACCGCGCGGAGCAGCTTCCTTGATACTCACTTTGATGACGTCGCCGACGCTTGCATAGCGACGCTTGGATCCACCCAGCACCTTGATGCAGAGCACGGATTTTGCGCCGGTATTGTCGGCAACTTCTAATCGAGATTCAGCTTGGATCATTTCAATTATTCCCAACTTGCACCAGAAACAAATCAAACCACTCACCTTGCAGTCAGCGGCTGACGCTATTCCAGTCAGTCTTGGGCCCGTCGTTCGGGATGCAAACCACTTGCATCACATTCGTTGGGCAGACACTTCGTACTTTTTCAAGCGAAGCCCGTCATTATGCACAACTATTATTCAGTCGTCAAGCGGATGCGCCGGGCAAATGCAAATATTGTCTGGTCAGAGCCGAAAAAGCGGCGATTTGCGGGTCCAGACCGGTTTCCTGAAGCAGGATGGCCCCAACTTTGTCCGCCAGCGCGCCGGCCAGTCGGGCATCCAGAAACAGCAAACGGGAACGCCGCGCCAGCACATCTTCGACGCAGATCGCGTACTCATAGCGCGCGGCAAAACGCACCATGGCCTCGGTCAAACCTGCGCAAAGTGTTGTGCTCGCACCCGGCAAACTACCCAGCAGGGCTTGCTCGTCACCATAGGAGTGCGCGCCTGGCGGCTGACAAAGCGGGACTGTCTTCATGCCCGGACCGCCGGCCCCGATCAGCTTCAAATGATGGGTCGAGCAGCCTTGACGGCTTTCAAGCAGGGACTTTTGAATGCAGGTGTCCAGAACATCCTCGGCCATGGAGCGGTAGGTTGTCCATTTGCCGCCAGTGACAGTGACCAGGCCGCTGCGACTGGTCAAAATGGTGTGTTCACGGCTCAAGCCCTTGGTGTTGTCGCCCTCGCCACCCAGTGGTTTTACCAGTGGGCGCAAGCCGACCCAGACACTTTTCACATCGGCGCGCTGCGGCGCACGACGCAAATAACGAGCTGATTCATTCAAAATGAAATCAAGCTCCTCCTTGAACGGCAGCGGCTCAATTGCCAGGTCATAGCGCGGCGTGTCGGTGGTGCCCAGAATGACTTTGCCCAGCCACGGCACCGCAAACAGGACACGCCCATCCAACGTCTTGGGTACCATCAGAGCGGTATCGCCGCCCAGGAATTCCCGATCCACCACGATGTGCACCCCCTGACTGGGGGCCACCATGGGCTCGATCCGACGTTTGCCATCCGGACTGCTGGCAGCGCCATCTTTTTGCCTGAGTTCATCGACCCAGACCCCCGCTGCATTGACGACACAGTTCGCCTTGATTCGGTATTGGCGCCCGGTCCGGGCGTCTTCGCAGACCAGTCCAGCCAACCTGGCGCCCTCATACAGGAGTTCGCAAGCGCGACAATAATTGACCAGCAGCGCACCCTGCGCTGCTGCTGTGCGGGCCAACGCCAGCGCCAGTCGGGCATCGTTGAACTGTCCGTCCCAGTACTTGATGCCGCCGGCCAGCCCGAGCGACTTGGCTGCCGGCAACTGGGCCAGTGTTTCTTTCCGACTCAATAATTCAGTCGGCCCCAAACCAGCCTTGCCGGCCAGTACGTCGTAGAGCTTGAGTCCGGTGCCATAAAAAGGAATCTCCCACCACTGGTAGGCGGGCACCACAAACGCCAGCGGCTGGGCCAGATGCGGTGCATTTTCGAGCAGCGTGCTGCGTTCACGCAGAGCTTCACGCACCAGGCCGATTTTGCCCTGCGCCAAATAGCGAACACCGCCATGTACCAGTTTCGTGGCCCGCGATGAAGTGCCTTTGGCGAAGTCATAGGATTCCACCAGTACCACGCTGTAGCCACGCGCCGCCGCGTCCAGCGCCACCCCGAGACCGGTGGCACCACCGCCGACGATGGCGATGTCGTACTGACGATCCTGCGCCAGACGTGCGATCAATTCATCGCGCCGGGTCAACAGGGGCAAGGTTTGCCTGGGGCTGGTCATGAGCTGATCTTCACAAGAAACATTCTTGGTTGCGCTGACTTCCATCCGTTTTCATCTCGATTAATAATGCCTTTACCTCTCTCAACTCCAGCAGTATCCCATGACCTATCTGCTCGCCCTGGACCAGGGCACCTCCAGTTCGCGCAGCATCGTCTTCAATGCCGACGGGCAAATTGTCTCGCTGGCGCAGCAGGAACTGACGCAAATTTATCCGCAACCGGGCTGGGTCGAACATGATCCGCAGGAGATCTGGCGCACGCAACTCTCCACCGCCCGGGAAGCACTGGCCAAGGCCAGCATCTCAGCCTGTGACGTGCGCGCACTGGGCATCACCAACCAGCGCGAAACCACCACCGTCTGGAACCGGCGCACCGGCTTGCCAATTCACAACGCCATCGTCTGGCAGGACCGCCGGGCGGAACCGATCTGCGCCCAGTTGCGTGAACGCGGATTGGCAGCAACGATTCAGACCAAAACCGGCTTGCTGATAGATGCCTATTTTTCCGGCACAAAGCTTAAATGGCTGCTCGATCAGGTGCCCGGTGCACGCCAACAGGCCGAAAACGGCGAGCTGGCTTTTGGCACGGTCGACAGCTGGCTGATCTGGTGCCTGACCGGGGGCGCCGTCCATGCAACAGACGTCAGCAACGCTTCACGCACCATGCTGTTCAATGTGCACAGCAACCAGTGGGACGCTGAGTTGCTGCAGGCACTGGATATTCCGGCCAGCCTTCTGCCAACGGTCTTGCCATCGAGTGCACTGTATGGAGAAGTCCGCCCTGATCTGCTCGGCCATGCGATCGCCATCGGTGGCGTGGCGGGCGACCAACAAAGCGCTCTGTTTGGACAGGCCTGCTTCAAAGCCGGCATGGTCAAGAACACCTACGGCACGGGCTGCTTCATGTTGATGCACACCGGGACCGAATTCCGGATTTCACACAATGGCCTGATCAGCACCAGCGCGGCGCAAACCAGTGAGCGGGCCGAATTTGCGATTGAAGGCAGTGTATTTGTCGCAGGCGCTGTGGTGCAGTGGCTGCGCGACGGCCTGCATGCCATTTCAAAAAGCTCGGAAGTGCAGGAACTCGCGCGCAGCGTGCCTGATTCCGGCGGTGTGATGATGGTCCCGGCCTTCACCGGCCTGGGCGCACCCTACTGGAAGCCCGATGCACGCGGCAGCATCACCGGCCTGACGCGCGGCAGTTCCATCGCGCACATCGCACGCGCGGCACTGGAAAGCATTGCCTTTCAAAGTGCCGCCTTGCTGCAGGCCATGAGTCGTGACGCAGTGGCGGCCGGCGGCGCTGCCGTGGCCGAGTTGCGGGTCGACGGCGGCGCTTGCGTCAACAACCTGTTGATGCAGTTCCAGGCCGATTTGCTGGGCATCCCGGTGGTTCGACCGGCCATTACGGAAACCACGGCACTGGGCGCCGCCTACCTGGCCGGTCTGGCCACCGGCGTTTACAGGAGCAAAGACGAGCTCTCCGATCTGTGGCGCGTGGAGCGACGCTTTTTGCCGACTTTGGAGCGAGATCGGGCCCATGAACTGATGCAACGCTGGGAGCACGCGGTCAGACAAACTGTGCTTTAGCTTTTGATTAGACTGGAGGCCATGCGCTGCACGGTGTGGCGCGACAAGGACATTGATGAGCAAGCGTATTGCATTCATCGGCGGCGGCAACATGGCCAGCGCCATCATCGGCGGCCTGCTGGGTCAGGGCCTATCGGCGGATCAGCTTGACGTGGTGGAACCTGCAGCCTCGGCCCGTGACAATCTCAAAAGCAGCTACGGTCTCAACGCCCAGGCGCAGTCAGGCCCGTTTCTGGCCAACGCCGGCTTGGTGATCTGGGCCGTCAAACCCCAGACTTTCAGGGAGGCTGCCCTGCAGGCGCGCGAGCATACGCAAAACGCACTGCATCTGAGCGTGGCGGCCGGCATTCGCAGCGACAGCATTGCGCGCTGGCTCGGTAGCGAGCGCGTGGTACGTGCCATGCCCAATACACCGGCCCTGATCGGCCAAGGCATCAGCGCCTTGTTCGCTCGGCAGGGCGTGAGCCCAATGGACCGGGACTGGATTGGGCAGGTGATGAAGCCGACCGGCGAATTGCTGTGGCTCGACGCCGAGGAAAAACTCGACGTCGTGACGGCGTTGTCCGGCTCTGGACCAGCCTACCTGTTCTACTTCATGGAAGCCATGACGAGGGCCGGCGTTGAAATGGGACTTACGCGTGACCAGGCCCACCAACTGACCCTAGCCACCTTCGTCGGCGCCAGCGCGCTGGCACACGACAGCAGCGAGCCACCGCGAGTTTTGCGCCAGCGTGTCACCTCCAAAGGAGGCACCACCGACGCCGCCATCTCGTCGATGGAGGAGGAAGACATGCAGGCTCAGTTCATCAACGCCATCTACGCCGCACGCGAGCGGGCCAGGGAGATGGGCGATGAGTTTGGTGCCGATTGAAGGTCAACCGCCGAGCCGGGCGGCTTATTCATTTCAGGGTATAGCTGGCGGCAATCCCCGCAAACAGCGTGAAACCAAGCCAGTGATTCAGACGAAAGGCCTTGAAACAGCCCTCGCGTGAGCGGCTGCGAATCAGGGTGAAGTGCCAGGCGACCTGCCCGAAGGCCAGTATGACTGCAAGGTAGAACACCGGGTGTTGCAACCGTGGCGTCAGAAACGCGTCCCAAACAATGACGTACACGAGATAGCAAAGCAGCACTACCGGAACGTCCCAACGCCCCAGTGTGATGGCCGAAGTCTTCATCCCGATCGCCAGATCGTCATCGCGGTCAACCATGGCGTATTCAGTGTCGTAGGCCAGCACCCAGAACAGATTGCCCAGCAGCAAGACCCAGCCCAGCCAGGGCACGCTGGACTGCATGGCAGCCAGGCTGAACGAGTCCGCGCCCTGGACAGCGGAGAAAGCCATCGGGATGCCGAAGCTGAAAGCCACGCCCAGTACCGCTTGCGGCATCGAGACAAAGCGCTTGGCGTACGGGTAGATCAGGGCGATGGCAAGCGCCACAAACGACCAGGCAATGGTGGCGGCATTGGTGCTGAGCACCAGTGCAAAAGCCAGTAGCGCCAGCAGCGCGCCCAGCAGGAGGGCCTCCTTGACCGAGACCACGCCCGTGGTTACCGGACGCATGGCGGTGCGTTTGACATGCCGGTCGAATTCGCGGTCAGCCACATCGTTTAGACAACAGCCCGCGCTGCGCATCAGAATGGTGCCGAGCGTAAAAACGATGATCAAATGCCAGCCCGGAAAACCGTCAGCGGCAACCCACAATGCGCTCAGCGTAGGCCAGAGCAAGAGCAGCCATCCGGCCGGACGATTCCAGCGAACCAGATCAAGATAGCCGGCCAGGCGAAACTTGAACGAATTCAAAAAAGTATTCTCAGGACAGACGCGCCACGCCCGGCAACTCGCAGGCATAAACGGCATTTCGCAGCGCCGCAATCGCCTCGTAGCGGGTAAAGCTGCGCCGCCAGGCCAACACCACACGCCGCGTTGGCGGGTCTCCGGCGAAAGGCAGGTACTTGACGTACGGATCTTCGCCGCGTCGGCGCCGGACTTTAGGCGCCAAAGCTTCTTTGGGTACGCTCAGACGTGGCACCAGGGTAACGCCCATGCCGGCCGCCACCATGTGTTTGATGGTCTCCAACGACGAGCCCTCGAAACTCTTGCGAATGCCATCGGTATTACTGGAGAAACGGGCAAATTCCGGGCAGACCTCGAGTACATGGTCACGAAAACAATGACCGCTGCCCAGCAGCAACATGGATTCGTGTTTCAGTTCTTCGGTCGTTACCTGCTCTTTTAACGCCAGAGGATGATTGGCCGGCACCGCAGCCAGGAACGGTTCGTCGTAGAGCGGCGCAATGGCCAGGCCGGCGTCCGGAAAAGGCTCAGCCAGAATGGCGCAATCAATTTCACCGGTGCGCAGCATGTCGAGCAATTTGACAGTGAAGTTTTCCTGCAGCACAAGTGGCATCTGCGGCGTGCGCTGTATCATCTGGCGCACCAAATCCGGCAACAAATAGGGGCTGATGGTGTAGATCACGCCCAGCGTCAGGGGCCCGTTGAGAGGATTCCTGCCGCGTTTGGCGATTTCACGAATCGCGGCTGCCTGTTCCAGCACACTTTGCGCCTGCCGCACGATGTCCTCACCCAGCGGCGTGACCGACACCTCGTTGGCGCTACGTTCAAACAGTTTGACATCGAGTTCTTCTTCGAGTTTCTTGACCGCCACGGACAAGGTGGGTTGGGACACGAAACAGGCATCGGCGGCTTTGCCAAAATGGCGCTCGCGCGCCACCGCCACGATGTATTTGAGTTCGGTGAGGGTCATGTTTGATAGTACCGGCGTGCAGCGCTCAGGCTTTCAGGTATTCTAATTTGCCGCCCAACCAGCGTGCGATGTGCTGTTGGGCTTGTGCCGGGTGCTGATCAAGCAGCAAGGGCGCCAGACGGCGCGCCCACTCCAGCAATGCGCTGTCGCTAACCAGATCAGCAAAGCGCAACAGCGCAGCACCGGACTGGCGCGCACCAAGAAACTCGCCTGGGCCGCGTATTTCCAGATCACGCCGCGCAATCTCGAAACCGTCATGGGTCTGGGCCATGGCTTTCAGGCGCTCACGTGCCGCCTCGCCCAAACGCGGTGCATCACCGGTCGCATACAACAGCACACAGGCCGAAGCTGCAGCACCGCGCCCGACGCGGCCACGCAATTGGTGCAACTGGGACAGGCCAAAGCGCTCGGCATGTTCGATCACCATCAGGCTGGCATTGGCAACATCGACACCTACTTCAATCACGGTCGTACTGACCAATACACCCATCTGACCGCTGGTAAACAAAGCCATCACTGCCTTCTTCTCGGCAACCGGCATGCGCGAGTGCAGCAGCCCGACCATGATCGATGGCAAAGCGGCACTCAGCTGCGCATGCGTCTGGGTAGCGTTGACCAGATCCAGCGCTTCGCTCTCTTCAATCAAGGGACAAACCCAGTAGGCCTGGCGGCCTTGCGCCAATTGCGCGCGAATCCGCGCAATCACCTCGTCACGCCGGGCCTCGCTCAGCACCTTGGTCACGATAGCGGTGCGTCCCGGCGGCAACTGATCGATGGTGGAAACATCCAGATCCGCGTAATAGCTCATGGCCAGCGTGCGCGGAATCGGCGTCGCCGTCATCATCAGCAGGTGCGGCTCCTGCTTGCCCTCGCTCAATTTGCTGCGCAGCGCCAGGCGTTGCGCCACACCAAAACGATGTTGCTCATCGACGATCGCCAGCGCCAGATTCTTGAATTCCACCTTGTCCTGAATGATGGCGTGAGTGCCGACCACCAGGGCCGCTTCACCACTGGCAATCAGCGCCAGCATTTGGCGTCGCTCCCGGGCCTTCTGGCTACCCGTCAACCAGGCCGTCTTGACCCCTAAAGGCTCGAGCCAGCCGATCAGCTTGCGAAAATGCTGCTCGGCCAGAATCTCGGTTGGCGCCATCAGGGCGCACTGCCAACCGGCGTCTATGCAGATCGCCCCAGCCAGCGCCGCAACCACCGTCTTACCGGATCCGACATCGCCTTGCAACAGCCGGTGCATCGGCGTTGCGGCGGACAAATCTCTGGCAATCTCCTCGCCCACACGGCGCTGCGCCGGGGTCAGCGCAAAAGGCAAAGCTGCCAGCAATTTCTCCTGCAAGGGCAAGCCCTGAAGTGCTTGTGAACGGGTGGGTCTCAACACCGGCGCGCTCAGACCGGCCCGCGCCCGCCTGGCCTGAAGTTGCGACAGTTGCTGGGCCAGCAGTTCCTCTGCCTTCAAGCGCTGCCATGCGGGGTGACTGCGATCTTCGAGTGTGGTCAGCGCCACATCAGGACTCGGGTTATGCAAAAACGATAGCGCCTTGCGCAGATTCCATGAGGGTTGCAGGCCAATTTCAATCAGATGTTCGGGCGCAACCGTGTCCAGCAGATCAGCTTGCGCCAAGCCCCCCAATACCGCCCGTCGCAGATAGGCTTGCGGCAAGCCGGCCACCGTTGGATAGATGGGAGTCAGAGCTTCTGGCAAGGCAGCATCGGCTGGCTTGAAGGTCGGGTGCATCATCTGCCAGCCCAGAAAACCACCCTTGAATTCACCGCGCGCCCGAATGCGCTGCCCGACTGCCAGTGCCTTTTGTTGCGAAGGATAAAAGCTGAAAAAACGCAGAGTGCAAGTGTCCGAACCGTCGTCCAGCGTCACCAGCAACTGGCGCTGGCCCCTTTGCCTTACTTCACAGGCTGTCAGCACACCCTCAATCTGTCCTACTTCACTGTCGTGCGCATCGGCCAGTTTGACGATGCGGGTTTCATCCTCGTAACGCAGCGGCAAATGCAAGGCCAGGTCGATCGACCGCAACAGACCCAGCTTGCGCAGCCCTTTTTGCGGGCCGCTCAATGGTGTGGTCGACGGCTTCAGGGTAGACGGGCTCATGCGCCCATTCTGCCTGCGATCAAAATGTCAACGAGATCAGACATGGGACAATTCTGGCATGTTCAACTCTCTAGCCGACGCCAGGCGTGCGTTTACCCTGGCCGATTTTGATTTCGTATTGCCTGAGGCGTTGATCGCCCAGCAGCCTGCCGCCGAGCGCAGCGCTTCGCGCCTGCTCGACGGCACCGGACCCCACGTGGCTGACCGGATCTTCCGAAATTTGCCGACTCTGCTGCGCCCGGGCGACCTGATGGTGTTTAACGACACCAAGGTCATCAAGGCCCGTTTTTTTGGCGAGAAACCCAGCGGCGGCAAAGTGGAACTGCTGGTCGAGCGCGTGCTCGGCGGCAACCAGGTGGCAGCTCATATGCGGGTCAGCAAAAAGCCTGAAGTGGGCAGCACGTTGACCCTGCATAGCGCCCCCGGAGCGTCCGACAATTTGCGCGCCACGCTGCTGGGCCGCTGGCCCGACGCCCAGGGCGCGCTGTTTCGCTTTGTCCTCTCCAACGACAACGGTGACGACCCACTGGCGCTGATGGAACGCCACGGCCACGTTCCTCTTCCTCCCTACATCACCCACACCGACTCAAGCGAGGACGCCAGGCGCTACCAGACCGTATTTGCCAAAAACCCGGGCGCCGTAGCGGCCCCGACCGCCGCGCTGCATTTTGATACCGCATTGCTGGACGCCATTGACGCGGTCGGCGTGCAGCGGGCCCACGTCACACTTCACGTTGGCGCCGGCACGTTTCAGCCGGTGAAAACCGAAAATCTGACTGAGCATCAAATGCACAGTGAGTGGTACGAAGTACCGGTTGCGACGCAGCAAGCGGTGGCCGACTGCCGCGAGCGCGGGGGTCGCGTGGTCGCTGTCGGCACCACCAGCGTGCGTGCACTGGAATCCTGGGCCAGGGACCCATTTTCCGACGAGACCCGCATTTTCATCACACCGGGATTTGACTTCAAGGTGGTGAACCTGCTGGTCACCAACTTTCACCTGCCAAAGTCGAGCCTGATGATGCTGGTCAGCGCCTTCGCCGGCCATGAACACATCATGGCCCTGTACCGCCATGCGATTGCGCAAAACTACCGCTTTTTCAGCTACGGCGATGCCATGCTGTTGACACGTGCCGCGCCCGAAAAGTCCGGTTCTTAGCGAAGGTGCTCGCGCCGCCGTTGCTCAAAAACAAACTCTTCGAGGTCGGGATCCATTGCATTGCGCGATGAAACGATGCCGATCGGCCGACCGTGCTCAACCACAGGAACATGGCGAAACCCATTTTCCTGCATCAGGATGAGGGCATGACCGTAAGACCTGCCAGGCTCCAGCGTCTTGGGTTCGGCAGTCATCACCTCGGACAGCTGCGTGGTTTTGACATCAAGGCCCTGTGCAACGACACGAAACACCACATCGCGCTCGGAAAAAATGCCAAGCAGGCGCTCGCCTTCGATGACCAGGACGGCCCCGGCATTTTTTTTCGCCATTAACTTGGCTGCATGGCTGACAGTTGTCTCTGGCGGAGCCGTAAGAAACTTCTTACGCTCCATGATATTTCTGATGGGTTGATCGAACACAGCGGCCTCCAGCGGCAAATCCTAACGAGTATTTGAATTGCTTCTTTGACCTGCATCAACCCGGGAGTAAAGCGCCAGGGGAACATTTTTGCTCGGTCACATTGAATGTTCTAGCCATCATGGGTAACAGGGCTTAAGATATTGCGAGTGAAATGGAGAGAAAAATGTACAAAATCCTGATATTCGGTGCTGCTTCAGCCGCTTGTGTCGCCGTGCTGACGGCTTGTTCGCCCAAAAATGTGAGTTACAGCAAGGACGTGCAACCGATACTCACCAAGAACTGCTCCGAATGTCATACTCCCGGCAAGCCAGGACTGCAAGCCAGTGGACTGAATACAAGCACTTATGAGACCCTCATGAAGGGCGGTAAATTCGGTCCGCTGGTCAAGCCTGGAGATGCCCTCACAAGCGCCCTGAACATGCTGGTGGAAGGACGCGCACATCCCTCCATCCGTATGCCTCACGGCAAGGAAAAGCTCTCTACCGGGGATATCGAAACGCTCAAGGTCTGGGTCACTGAAGGCGCAAAGAACAACTGAGCGCCGTTTGATGCTGGTGCGGCTGGCGGGGATCGAACCCACGACCCTTGGCTTCGGAGGCCAATACTCTATCCACTGAGCTACAGCCGCTTTCCGGAGGCTGCATTGTAGGTGTTTTCACCGGCTTGGCCGCAGAGCCTGTGGACTGGTCACGTAGCCGAAGTGCATTGGTAAATCAGCGCAGGCCATGTCCATTGGCGACCATAAGCCCGGTTCAACCGCATTCGCCGCGTAGCCCATGTCCATGCTGTGAACCAGGCCGAATCCGATGTCGGCTTCCAGGTAAAGGCGACCGTGCTCGTCCAGCACTGAGCCCTTGACCCGTGCTATTCGGCCGATCTGATCCAGCACCGACAGGTCAGGGTCGATGCGCCAGATCAGCGGCGTGATTTCCAGTTCCACGTAGACGCGCTGCGGGCCATTCTGAAAATACCATTGGCCCTGTGCATCGTGCTCATAATTGCGACCAATGAATTCAATCAGTTTGCGGTGCTTCAGCAGGGAGCCTTTGCCCTGCACCGTGCCACCAGAAAACGGACCCTGGGCTTGCACCTGTTCGTCACGCATGTACCAATTGCCGCGCGCGTCCAGCCCCAGCCAGCCATAGCAATCGGGCACGTCGGGCCATTTGGCCAGCGCTCGCTTGACGATGTTGTCCACCCGAGCCAAGTCCTGTGTTCAGTGCAGCAGGTGCGGCATTTGCGTGATCTCCTGCGCCTCTTGATCGGCGCCTGGACTGGCGTGATGCGCGACCATGCGCCAGCCTTGCGCCGTCTTGTGATACACGTTGGTGGCTATCAAATAGACTATGCGTGGCCCCTCTTCGGTCAGAACTTCAATGCGTTCACGCACATTGTGTACGCTGCTGACCAACGACTCGATCTTGTGCACCGCCTCCGGCCAGGCCCGGATGCTGCCCTTGGCGAACATGCTGTCGAAAGCACTCCGGATCGCAGCCACACCGATCAGACGTGGCCCGCTCGGATGCACGCAGACCAGCTCATCTTCATCAGCCCAGCAGGCCATCAATTTCTCGAGATCTGCATTCTGCAAGGCCTCGTAAAAAGCAGCTTCAATATCATCGGCCGAGCCGCCGAAAGCAGTGGCGTGTTTTTTTGTTTTGGACATGGTGGTAAACGCTGAAGGCAGGACCGATTTTGCCGTGAATCCGTTATGTTTTCAGCGCAGCAGCGCTTTTTGTCCCGCTGCAATCAATTTTGCGTCTCTGGTTTATGTTACTGTTACGCTTCAAACGTTGGAGGTTTTATGACACGCTGGTTTGCGATCTTCATCAGTGCACTGACCTTGACGGGCTGCGGTTACAACGATTTTCAACGTCTCGATGAACAAACCAAATCGGCCTGGAGCGAAGTGCTCAACCAGTATCAGCGCCGCGCTGACCTGGTGCCGAATATTGTGGCCACTGTTAAGGGTGAAGCCGCCTTTGAACAGGAAACGCTGACCAAGGTGATTGAGGCTCGTGCCAAAGCCACTTCGATTCAGGTCACGCCGGAAACACTGAACAACCCGCAAGCCTTCGAGAAATTTCAGGCGGCGCAGGGCGAACTGGGCTCGGCGCTGAGCCGCCTGATGGTGGTATCGGAACGCTACCCCAGCCTGAAAGCGAACGAAGGATTTCGGGATCTACGGGCGCAACTCGAGGGCACCGAGAATCGGGTGACCGTCGCACGCAATCGCTACATTCAGGCGGTGCAAGCGTACAACGTGCTGGCCCGCAGTTTCCCCAGCAACCTGACCGCTATGGTGTTCAGCTACCAGCCAAAACCGAGTTTTGCGGTACAGAATGAGGCCGCCATCTCGACCCCGCCGGTGGTTGATTTCAACAAGAAGTGAGGCGGCCGTGGCCGGCTGGCTGCCGGTCAGAGCAACCCGAATGAGTTGCTCGACACGCCGGTTCTGGGTTGAATTACTTCTTCTGACGGTATTTGCGCAGCGCCGCGATTTGCGCTGCCATCACAGCCAGTTCCGACGTCGCCTTGGCCAGGTCGAGGTCGGTCTTGGCATTCTTGATGGCTTCTTCGGCAGCCAGTTTGGCCGCATTGGCTTTCTCGTCGTCCAGATCCTTGCCGCGTATCGCAGTGTCGGACAACACCGTGACACAGTGGGGCTGTACTTCCAGAATGCCGCCCGCGACGAAGATGAACTCTTCGCTGCCGTCGGCTTTTTCAATGCGCACCGAGCCGGCCTTGATGCGCGTGATCAGAGGTGTGTGACGCGGGTAGATGCCGAGCTCGCCGGCTTCCCCGGGCAAGGCGACAAAGCGTGCCTCGGCGGAGAAGATGGACTCTTCGGCACTGACCACGTCGACATGGATGGTGTTCATACAATTCCTGATCGGTTGGGGACAGAGCTTGCCGCTGCGCGGCTACGGTCTGTCCCGCAAGGTCATTACACTTTCTTGGCTTTTTCGAACGCTTCGTCGATCGTGCCGACCATGTAAAACGCCTGCTCCGGTAAATGATCGCACTCGCCGGCCACAATCATCTTGAAGCCGCGAATGGTCTCGGCCAGACTGACGTATTTGCCCGGTGTGCCGGTGAACACTTCAGCCACATGGAAGGGTTGCGACAGGAAACGCTGGATCTTGCGGGCGCGAGCCACGGCCAGTTTGTCTTCCGGCGCCAATTCGTCCATACCCAGAATCGCGATGATGTCACGCAGTTCCTTGTAACGCTGCAGCGTGCCCTGCACGGCCCGCGCCGTTTCATAGTGATCGAGGCCGACCACCAGCGGGTCCAACTGACGGCTGGTCGAGTCCAGCGGGTCGACCGCCGGGTAGATGCCCAGCGAGGCGATGTCACGACTCAGCACCACGGTGGAATCGAGGTGGGCAAAGGTGGTCGCAGGGCTTGGGTCGGTCAAGTCATCGGCCGGCACATACACCGCCTGAATCGACGTGATGGAGCCGACCTTGGTGGAGGTAATGCGCTCCTGCAGGCGGCCCATTTCTTCAGCCAGCGTGGGCTGATAGCCGACCGCCGACGGCATACGACCCAGCAGTGCCGACACCTCGGTACCGGCCAGCGTGAAGCGGTAGATGTTGTCAACGAAGAACAGCACGTCCTTGCCTTCGTCACGGAATGATTCGGCGATGGTCAGACCGGTCAGCGCGACGCGTAGACGGTTGCCCGGGGGCTCGTTCATCTGGCCGTACACCATGGAGACTTTGGACTCGGCCAGGTTCTTGCTGTTGACAACGCCGGAATCCATCATCTCGTGATAGAAATCGTTGCCTTCACGGGTGCGCTCGCCGACACCGGCGAACACCGACAGACCGCTGTGCGCCTTGGCGATGTTGTTGATGAGTTCCATCATGTTGACGGTCTTGCCGACGCCGGCGCCACCGAACAGACCGACCTTGCCGCCCTTGGCAAACGGGCACACCAGGTCAATCACCTTGATGCCGGTTTCCAGCAGCTCCTGCGAGGGGCTAAGTTCATCATAGACCGGCGCCTTGCGGTGGATCGACATCAGTTTTTCGGCGTTGACCGGACCCCGTTCGTCAATCGGCGCGCCGAGCACGTCCATGATGCGCCCGAGCGTGGCCTTGCCCACCGGCACCATGATCGGGTGTCCGGTGTTGGACACCATCAGACCGCGGCGCAGTCCGTCTGCCGATCCGAGTGCAATGGTGCGGGCGATGCCGTCACCAAGCTGTTGCTGTACTTCCAGCGTCAGCGCCGAGCCTTCAAGTTTGAGGGCATCGTAAATTTTGGGCATTTGATCGCGTGGAAACTCCACGTCAACCACCGCACCAATGCACTGGACAATTTTTCCGCGGGCGAGTGCGCTCGCTGTTGTGGTTTCCTGGGCCATTTGGCTTTGCTCCAATAAATTTGAATCTTGCTAATTGCTTGTAACTGCAGGCTCTAGGCGCCGATTGCTGCTGCTCCGGAGACGATCTCGGACAGTTCCTTGGTAATGGCCGCCTGACGGGTCTTGTTGTAGACCAGTTTCAATTCGCCAATCACGTTACCCGCGTTATCCGTGGCGGCCTTCATGGCCACCATACGCGCTGCATGTTCGGACGCCATGTTCTCGGCAACAGACTGGTAAACCAGAGCCTCCACATAGCGCACCAGCAGCTCATCGATCACTGACTGCGGATCGGGCTCATAGATGTAATCCCAGCCATGCTTGGCGCCGGTGGCAGTCTCGCTGGCCCGGGTTTCAGCCTGCATTGCCGCAGCCGACAGAGGCAGCAAGTGTTCCGTCACCACTTCCTGCTTCATGGTATTGATGAAGCGGGTATAGGACAAATAGACAGCGTTGATTTCGCCCTTGGCATAGGCATCGAGCAAGACCTTGACCGGACCGATCAGACGCTCCAGATGCGGTTTGTCACCCAGGTGCGTCACATGCGACACCATCTTGGCGCCAATCCGATTCAGAAAACCGAAGCCCTTGTTGCCAATGGCGACGGCCTGCACCGACACGCCTGCCGTTTGCAGCTCACGCAACTTGTTGGTCACGCTGCGCAACAGATTGGTGTTCAAACCACCGCACAAGCCCTTGTCGGTCGTCACCACAATCATGCCGGCGACCTTGGCGTCGTTGGACTTCATGAACGGGTGCACGTATTCCGGATTGGCCTGACCCAGGTTGGCAGCGATGTTGCGCACGCGCTCCGCATAGGGCCGCGCCGCACGCATGCGTTCCTGTGCTTTGCGCATCTTGGAGACGGAAATCATTTCCATGGCCTTGGTGATCTTCTTCGTACTCTCGAAGTTCTTGATCTTGCCGCGTATTTCCTTGCCGGTTGCCATAAGGAGTTCCTTCGCTGTTACTCAGGCAAGCCTTTAAGCGAACGACTTCTTGAAGGCTGCAATAGCGCCATTCAATTCAGCCTCGGCTTCTTTGTTCATGGCCCGGTCGGCTTCCAGCTGGGTCAGCAAGGGCGCATGCTTGTCGCGCAGATAGCCGTGCAAACCATGTTCAAAAGGCAGTACCTTGATGATGGCAACGTCATCCAGGTAACCCTGATTGACGGCAAACAGCGTGGCCGCCATCAGCGAGATCGGCAACGGGCTGTACTGGGCCTGCTTCAGCAATTCAGTCACGCGCGCGCCACGGTCCAGTTGTTTGCGGGTCGCTTCGTCCAGATCGGATGCGAACTGCGCGAAAGCCGCCAACTCACGGTACTGGGCCAAGTCGGTACGGATACCACCCGACAGGCTCTTGATCAGCTTGGTTTGGGCAGCGCCACCAACACGCGACACCGAAATGCCGGCATTGATGGCCGGACGGATGCCGGCATTGAACAATGACGTCTCCAGGAAGATTTGCCCATCGGTGATCGAGATCACGTTGGTGGGCACGAAAGCCGACACGTCACCGGCCTGCGTTTCGATGATCGGCAATGCGGTCAGAGAACCGGTCTTGCCTTTGACCGCGCCCTTGGTAAAGTCTTCCACATATTTTTCATTGACGCGGGCGGCGCGCTCCAGCAAACGGCTGTGCAGATAGAACACGTCACCCGGATAGGCTTCACGCCCCGGCGGACGACGCAACAGCAGGGAGACCTGACGGTAAGCCACCGCCTGCTTGGACAGATCGTCGTACACGATCATGGCATCTTCGCCGCGATCGCGGAAGTATTCGCCCATGGTGCAACCGGAGTAAGGACTGACATACTGCATGGCGGCAGATTCCGACGCGGTGGCGGCGACCACGATGGTATAGGCCATGGCGCCAGCTTGTTCCAGTGCACGCACCACGTTCTTGACGCTGGAGGCTTTTTGGCCAATCGCGACATAGACGCAGATCATGTTCTGACCCTTCTGATTGATGATCGCATCAATCGCCACAGCGGTCTTGCCGGTCTGGCGGTCACCAATGATCAGTTCGCGCTGGCCGCGACCGATCGGCACCATGGAGTCGATCGACTTCAGGCCGGTCTGCATCGGCTGGCTCACCGATTGGCGGGCGATCACACCGGGCGCCACCTTTTCGATCACGTCGGTCATCTTGGCGTTGATCGGACCCTTGCCGTCGATCGGCTGGCCCAGCGCATTGACGACACGGCCGAGCAACTCGGGGCCAACCGGTACTTCGAGAATACGACCGGTGCACTTGACCGTGTCGCCTTCGGAGATGTGCTCGTACTCGCCCAGAATCACGGAGCCGACCGAGTCACGCTCCAGGTTCAACGCCAGACCAAAAGTTGGCAAACCCTCGGCTCCGGCCGGGAATTCGAGCATTTCGCCCTGCATCACGTCCGACAGGCCATGAATACGGCAAATACCGTCAGTCACGGAAACGACGGTACCCTGATTGCGAATGTTGGCGCTGGCGGACAGGCCCTCAATACGACTCTTGATCAGTTCAGAAATCTCTGCGGGATTGAGTTGCATGAGTGTTTCCTTCTTTCATTAATTGGGCCAACAAGCAGGGCTCACGCCTCAAGCTGTCAATGCCACTTTCATTTGTTCCAGACGGGCTTTGACAGAAGAGTCAAGAACCTCATCACCTACCACGACACGAATGCCGCCGATCAGCTCAGGCTGCAATTCAACCGCCACATTGAGCTTGCGCTCAAACCGTTTCTCCAACGTAGACGTCAGGTCGACCAATGCATCGCCGTCGATGGCAAACGCGCTGTAGACAACCGCGTCCGACGATCCGCCCTGGGCGTTCTTCATGGCACGAAACTGGGCCGCAATTTCGGGCAAGACGCTCAAGCGCCCGTTTTCAATCACGGTGCGCAGGAAGTTCTTTGCCTGCTCCGGCAAAGCCACTTGGGCAACACCGGCAATCACATCAAACACCTGGGTTGCAGAGACGTTGGGGTTGTCGGCGAATTGCTGCAACTGTGGATTGTCGGCAATTTCCTGTAAGGCTTCAACCCACGCGGCGGCGCCATTCAAGTCTGCTGACGCAGCCTTGAACAAGGCTTCGGCGTAAGGGCGGGCAATGGTGGCAAGTTCAGCCATGGTGTACAGCCTCCTGCAGGGCCGCCCCAAAGGAGGCTACGGCCCCCACGGGGCTGAGGGCTGCGGCTCCCGGCCTGCCTGCGCAGGGCGGGACAGCCCGAAGAGGATCCGATTCCGACGGCTCCGCGGCCTGCAAGGCCAGCGAACGGGTGTGAGCGTGGGGGCACATGTTCACAGTTCGGTCTTCAGACGGCCAAGCAACTCGGCGTGGATACCGGCATTGACTTCTTTGCGCAGAATCTGCTCGGCGCCCTTGACCGCCAGCACAGCCACCTGCTCACGCAAAACCTCGCGCGCCCGAACGGTTTGCTGCTCGGCTTCCACCTTGGCGGCAGCAACGATCTTGTTGCCTTCCTCGATCGCCTTGACCTTGGCTTCTTCGATGATGGCCTGACCGCGCCGCTCGGCATCCGCCAGGCGGGCTGTGGTCTCGCTGCGCGACTTGGCCAGTTCGGCTTCAACCCGCTTGTTGGCGCTTGACAGCTCAGCCTTGGCTTTGTCGGCTGCCGAAAGACCTTCGGCAATCTTGCTGGCACGTTCATCCAATGCAGCCGCGATCGGCGGCCACACGAACTTCATCGTGAACAGCACCAGCAATGCGAAGACGATAGCTTGCGCTACCAGAGTTCCATTAATGTTCACTGTGTTTCTCCCTCAACCCGGTGTTGCAGGCAGTGCTTACTTGACCAGACGGCCGATTTGGGCAAGGAACGGGTTGGCCGTGGCGAACCACAGCGCAATACCGGTACCGATAATGAACGCGGCGTCAATCAGGCCGGCCAAGACGAACATCTTGGTTTGCAATTCACCCATCAGTTCAGGTTGACGCGCAGCCGCTTCGAGGTACTTGCTACCCATGACGCCGATACCGATACAGGCACCCAGCGCGCCCAAACCAATGATCAGGCCAGCAGCCAGCGCAGCAAAACTAATAACTTCCATGATTGACTCCTAAATTAACTAAAACAAAGCAAAACGAAACCAGAATTAATGCGCGTCATGCGCTTGCCCGATGTAGACCAGGGTCAACATCATGAACACGAAGGCCTGCAACAGAATGATGATGATGTGGAACACCGCCCACGCCCATCCCGTAATCACATGCAGCAACAAAAGCATCAGACTTCCGGGATCTGCCGAAAATGCCCAGGATCCCCCCAGCAGGGCAATCAGCATGAACACCAGTTCGCCCGCGTACATATTGCCAAACAGTCGCATGCCGTGCGAAACCGTCTTGGCGGTAAACGAAATAAGCTGCTCGGCGACGTTGATAACGGCCAGAATGACAAAAAATATCGGGTTCTTGCTGGTGCCAAAGGGGGCCGACACCAATTCATGAGCCCAGCCGCCGATGCCTTTGATCTTGATGTTGTAAACCAGACAAATGAACAAGACCGAAACCGACAGCCCCATGGTGATCGACAGATCGGCGGTCGGAACCACACGCAGGTAAGCGTGATGTGGGTCGTGTCCGGCCGCACTATAGATCCAGCCCCACACCATGGGCAGGAAATCGAGGGGCAGCAAATCCATCGCGTTGAGCAGGAATATCCAGACAAACACGGTCAGCGCCAAGGGAGCCACCATTTTGCGGCTGGTGGCATTGTGAACAATCGACTTTGCCTGGCCATCTACCATTTCAATCAGAATTTCGACCGCCGCCTGAAACCGCCCCGGCGCGCCGGAGGTCGCATGGCGCGCCGCTTTCCAGAGGAAAAAACAGCCCACTACACCCAGCAGGATGGAGAAAAACAGGGAATCGATATTGAAGACCGAGAAATCGACGATTTCCGTTTGCGTCTTGTTCTGCCAATGCGTCAGGTGGTGAACAATATAGTCACTGGCGGAGGGCGCGTTTTCTTCTGCGGACATTGTTAACTCTTCAATCTATTTTTTTGATTTCGGACGCATCAACAGCGCCACCCAATACACCTTCAGGGTCACGATCAGGCCAATCAGCATTGCCAACCAGTCCAGATCTGCAACCATCCGTGTGGCCGCAACCAGCATGCCGACAGTGACGGCAATCTTGATCGCTTCCCACACAAAAAAACCAAACCCGGCAGTTGCCGCATTGATCGACGCAAACTGACTCGTCAGGCCACGTGCAAACAACACAGCGGGAATAAGCACCGCCATGCCGCCATAGCCGGCTGACCAGGCTGCACCCGATCTTCCGGTGATGGCCCAGGCGAGCAATGCCACCGCCGCTGCCACCATCGCCTGCAAGCCCACAATCCGCCAGGGTGAAAGCGGCGGCTGGCGTTCACGCAACGCTTGCGCTTCTTCGGCACTGAGCCGTCTGAAAGACAGATCTTCAGAATCATCAGCGTCAAATTCGGAAACAGGCGTGATTATCGACATCGCAAATTACACGCAGGTTACAGGCGTCAACTGCCGCAAAGCCTCGCATTATACGGAGGTGCCAATCGATTTTTGATCCAATCTATTGACTAATGTCAACTTGGCCCGAATCGCAGCCCGGTAGCGCCTTGGCAAAGATGAGCGGACCGCAATAGGTCGGATGCAGAACGGCATAATTCAGCCATGAACTCTCTACCCCCACTCCCCTGCTATCTGAACGGCGACTTTACTCAACTGCCAGACGCCAAGATCAGCGTCATGGACCGCGGCTTTATTTTTGGTGATGGCGTCTACGAAGTCGTGCCGGTCTATTGCGGCCAGCCTTTTCGGTTTGAGCAACACCTGGCGCGCCTCGGCCGCAGTCTGTCCGAACTGCGCATCAAGAATCCGCTGACTCCTGCCCAATGGCTAGCGATCGCACACCAACTGATTGCCGCCTACGCCGCTTCGCAGGGCGTCAAGCCCGAGAATACCGACCAACTGATCTATATCCAGATCAGCCGCGGCATCGCCATGCGCGACCACGTGATGCCAAGTGGTATCACGCCGACCGTATTCGTCATGAGCAACGTGATGAAGCTGCCCAGCGCGGCGCAGCGCAAGCAGGGCGTGGCGTGCGTCACCGCGGACGATTTCCGTTGGGAAAAAGCCCATATCAAGAGCACCAGCCTGCTGGGCTCGGTCTTTTCCCGCCAGATCAGCTTTGATGCCGGTGCCTTGGAAACCATCATGTTTCGCCACGACTACCTGAGCGAGGCAGCGGCCAGCAACGTCTGGGTCGTCAAGGACGGCAAAGTACTGGGTACGCCGAAAGACAATCTGGTGCTCGAAGGCATACGTTACGGCATGATCGAGGAAATTTGCCGTAGCAAGGGCATTGGCTTCGAGTTGCGCCGCATCGGCCGCCAAGAGGTGATGCAGGCCGACGAGGTGCTCCTGTCCTCGGCCACCAAGGAGGTGCTGCCAGTTACCATGCTGGACGGTCACCCGGTTGGCAACGGTCAGCCAGGCCCGGTCTATGCGCGCTTGTACGCCGGCTACCAGGAGGCCAAGGCCCAGGCACTCTCGGCCCGCAGCGCATGACAGCCACCGAATCACTGATCAAGTACCCGTCGCTGTTCCCGATCAAGGTGATGGGCCTGAAGGCCGACGGTCTGGTCCACGCCATCACGCTGATCGCACAACAGTTCGACCCGAGCTTCGATGCCAGCACGGTCGAGTTGCGCCAGAGCAAGGGCGGCAAGTACCTGGGTGTCACCATCAGCGTCACGGCGACCAGCCGCGAACAACTCGACGAGCTCTACCGTACGCTTTCTACGCATCCGATGGTCAAGGTGGTCCTTTAGCGCGCTGGTTTTTTTATCCTTGTGAAAGTTTTTGACTTATTTCTTTCATAAGGTCCGCATCAGCGCCGCTTATAAAAATTTGTCTTCCAGACGAAGGCACAGCGTGTATATAATTTGGTTATACCAGTGCAACCATTTGACAAAAAATCCGTCTGATGAGGATCGTGCTCGACACCTCTGTTCTGGTCGCCGCTGCCCGATCACGCAATGGCGCCAGTTACCAACTCTTGGCTATGCTTCCCAGCCAGGAATTTACTTTGGCGCTGACAGTTCCGCTCTACACCGAATGGCAGGCGGTGCTAACACGGCCCGAGCATCTACCCCGGGGTGCCACGACTGAATTGGCGCTGGGTTTTATTCGTTACCTGGCATCCATTGCCCACCTGCAGGATGTGCATTTTCTTTGGCGGCCTTTTTTGCGTGACCCGGATGACGACATGGTGCTGGAGTGTGCTGTGGCGTCCGGCAGCACTTGTATCGTGACGCACAACGTCCGAGACTTTCGCCGTGTGGACTCGCTGGGACTGAACGCCATCACACCCGCTGATTTTTTAAGATTGCTAAGGAGCAAACCATGAGTGCATTGACGGTTCGCCTACCCAATTCGGTTCATCTGAAGGTCAAGGAACTGGCCGGCCGAGATGACATTTCGGTCAACCAGTTCATCGCCAGTGCCGTGGCAGAAAAAATGGCCTCGGTCATGACGCTGGACTTTCTAAAAGCCGAAGCCACCCAGGGGCAACGCAGCCACTTTGACCGCTTCCTTGCCCTGGTGCCCGACGCACCGGCACAAAAGGGTGACGACCGCGTTTGACCTAACCCATGCCGACCCTCGACTGGCTGAATCGCGCGTCTGCGTTTGGCACGGCGGCCAATGTGCTGTGCTCGCTGCAAAAGCTCTCCAGCGCCACCGCAGTCGAGCAGTTGCTGGGGTGCGTGCTGCGCATGCCTTATGCGTCGCCGCGCGGCCGCGAGGCGCTGAACCGGGCCTACGCGCATGTCTGCGAGGCGCGGTTTTCTACCGCCGCCAGCGCACTGGCAGACCGGTTGATCAAGCACATGGGCTTTGAGGCGCTGGATGTGGCTTCGATGGTGGTGCAGCAGTCCCTGTTGCCACTTTTTGATTCAAATCAGCCGCAAGCCCCCGTGGAGCCTTCACAAGTAGCTACTGATTTTATAGCAAGCGCAGCGTCCCCGGAACTGCAGGCGACGGCAGGAATTCAGTTGGTCCAGGTCGACGGTGAACAAAAGGCCGTGGTCACCGGGCACATCAGTGCCGAAGTTGAGGCCCTGCTGGTGGCCCAGCACAACGCGCTGGAGGCCGTTGAGCTGGACCTGCTCAGGCCCGAGGCGGTGCAGTTCCCTGGCGTTCAGGTGCTGGAACAGTCCAACACTTTCGAGATCTACTTGAAGGATGCGCACGTTAAACTGCGCGCTGGAGACGCCCGCCAGAGTGCGTTGGACTATGGCTCGGGCAGCATCGCGGAAGATGAGCACCTGCTCAGTGACCCGTATGAAATTGAAAAGCGCCAGGTGGGCGCTTTGCTCGGCAGGGCTGTGGCATGAGCATGGACGTTCGCCATCTGGGCCGCGTTGACTACCTGCCGACCTATGCCGCGATGCAAAGCTTTACCGCTGAGCGAACCCCCGAGACACCCGATGCACTATGGATTTGTGAGCACCATGCCGTTTATACACAAGGGCTTGCGGGCAAAGCTGAGCATATTTTCGAGCCGGGCAAGATTCCGGTGCTGCAGACCAACCGCGGCGGCCAGGTTACCTACCACGGCCCCGGGCAGGTGGTGGCCTATCCGCTGATCGACTTGAAGCGCTCCGGCTACTTCATCAAGGAGTACGTCTACCGGATCGAGGAAGCGGTGATCCGCACGCTGGCGCATTTCGGTGTGACTGGACATCGGGTCGCCGGGGCGCCGGGTATTTATGTGCGGCTGGAGGATCCGTTTGGTCATGCACTGCTGGAGCAGCGACCGAAAAAATTGGTACGCGCTGCGGAATTGGGGTCAGAGCCGTTCCGCTGCGCGGCCGGATCTGACCCCAATTCCTCCGGGCCGCATACGCTCGCAGCAGTTTCCTCTGACCCCAATTTCGTGCCGGCAAACCCCAATTTCACCGGCCTTGGAAAAATCGCAGCGCTGGGCATCAAGGTCAGCCGCAATTGCTCCTACCACGGGGTCGCGCTCAATGTCGCGATGGACCTGGAACCCTTTTCACGCATTAACCCTTGCGGCTACGCCGGGCTGCAAACGATCGACCTCTCTACAATTGGCGTCTGCGTGGCCTGGGCCGAAGTGGCCGACATCCTGGGCCACAAGCTCGCCACCCGGCTGGCGCCCTGAGACCCTCCTGAACCCTGCGTAACTCCATGAGTGAAAGCTACGATCCTTCCGTCAAGCAAAAAGCGGCTGCCAAGCTGTCGCGCATTCCGATCAAGGTGCAACAAGGCGAGGTGCTGAAGAAACCAGAGTGGATTCGCGTCCGGGCCGGCTCCCCCACGACCCGCTTTTATGAAATCAAGGACGTGCTGCGCTCCAACAAGCTGGTGACGGTGTGCGAGGAGGCATCGTGCCCGAACATCGGCGAGTGTTTTGGCAAGGGCACGGCGACCTTCATGATCATGGGCGACAAGTGCACCAGACGCTGTCCGTTCTGTGATGTCGGCCATGGCCGTCCCGACCCGCTGGACGCCGACGAGCCGGCGAATCTGGCCAGAACCATCGCGCAACTGAAACTCAAGTATGTCGTGATCACCAGCGTCGATCGCGACGATTTGCGGGATGGCGGCAGCCAGCACTTTGTCGATTGCATCCGCCAGACCCGGGAACTCTCACCGCAGACGCAAATCGAGATTCTGGTGCCCGATTTTCGGGGCCGCGACGAGCGCGCGCTGGAGATCCTGAAGGCGGCGCCACCGGATGTGATGAACCACAATCTGGAGACGATACCGCGCCTGTACAAGGAGGCGCGCCCCGGCAGCGACTACGCCTTCTCGCTCAACCTGCTGAAGAAATTCAAGGCCCTGTTCCCGAACCTGCCGACCAAAAGCGGCCTGATGGTGGGCCTGGGCGAAACCGATGACGAAATCTTGGCCGTCATGCGCGACATGCGCCAGCACGGCATCGAGATGCTTACCATCGGCCAGTATCTGGCGCCCAGCACATCGCACCTCACAGTCAAGCGTTACGTGCATCCCGACACCTTCAAGATGTTCGAGTCAAAGGCCTACGAGATGGGTTTCAAGCATGCCGCCGTCGGTGCCATGGTGCGCTCCAGCTACCACGCCGACCAGCAAGCCTCGCACGCAATGGGCGGATGAGAGCGACGCTCTACGCGCTGGCGGCAATCGGCCTGTGGGCATCGCTGGCGGCGCTGGGCGTCTCGCTCAAACAGGTGCCGCCATTTTTTCTGACCGGCGTTGCCTTGTGCATCGGCAGCGTGCTGGCATGGCCCTGCGTGTTGCGCAGCCCGCGCCTGTGGAAGACCTCAGCGGCCAATCTGGGCCTGGGCGTTTTGACCCTGTTTGGCTATCACTTCTTTCTTTTCATCGGTCTGCGCATGGCGTCGGCGGTCGAGGTCAATCTGGTCAACTACCTTTGGCCCTTGTTGATCGTGGTGCTGGCGCCGCTGTATCTGCCCGGCGTGCGCCTGCGTGGTGTTCACCTGCTGGCGGCCGCGCTCGGTTTTGCCGGCGCCGCCATTGCCATTTTGGGCGGTGGCGAACTGGACTTGAACCGTAGCACCCAAGCCCTATGGCAGCCCGTCGTCGGTTACCTGCTGGCGCTGGCCTCAGCCTTCATCTGGGCCAACTACTCGCTGCAGACCAAACGGGGCGCCTTGAGTGGCAAGGGTTTTCCCAGCGCTGCCATCGGCTTGTTCGGCCTGTTGTCGGGCCTGTTGTCGCTGCTCTGCCATGCGGCGCTTGAACCCGCGGTCAAGCTCACGCTGCAACAGTGGCTGCTGCTGTGCCTGCTCGGGCTGGGGCCCCTGGGCGCCGCTTTTTTTCTCTGGGACCAGGCCCTGAAGCTCGGTGATGTGCGCCATATTGGCATTCTGAGCTACCTGACGCCGCTGGCGTCCACCATGCTTTTGATGCTGGTCACCGGTCGCGCCCTGTCCTGGAACATCGCGCTGGCCGCCAGCATGATCATTGGCGCAGCACTGCTGGGCAGCGCAAGAAACCGCGCTGTGAAGCGCCAAGCCCCGTAAAATCAGCGCTTTTAACGCGGACCTCAACGCCTGCCAAGTCATGTTGACCTTTCAGCAAATTATTTTGAAATTGCAGTCCTACTGGGACGCTCAAGGCTGCGCATTGCTGCAACCCTATGACATGGAAGTGGGCGCCGGCACTTCGCACACCGCTACCTTTTTGCGCTCGCTTGGACCGGAACCATGGAAAGCGGCCTACGTGCAACCGAGCCGGCGGCCCAAGGATGGCCGCTATGGAGAAAACCCGAATCGCCTGCAGCACTATTACCAGTACCA
>JBBQZA010000001.1:0-75644 GCA_038208175.1 Burkholderiales bacterium | reverse complement strand
GTCGCTTTGGGCGTTGGCGGCGAGTGCGCCGTTGTTCCAGCGTGCATAGGGGTCTGCGGCGCCTGCGCTTTCCCAGCCGTGGCGGCTGGCGGCACCGGCCTTGCGGCCATAACGGTTCAGGGCGGTGACTTGAAGGTCTTTTTTGCCACGGCGTTCATCGTCTTTGGCATCACGGAAAAAATAGCCATTCCAGTTTTCTTCGCCAGAGACAAAGGTGCCCCAAGGGGTTTTGCCGGTGCCGCAATTGTTCAGCGTGCCGCGCGCGCGGGTCGCGTCTGGGCTGAATTTGGTCGCCAAATGCGCACTGCCTTTGGCCGCGCCTGTCACCAGCACATCGGTCATTGCCGTGACACGGCGGTTAAAGCCTGATGCCGCGTGGTATTGCCACTGGCCGCCTTTGGCTTCGATCTCGACCACTGACAGCCCATGAATGGCGAGCTCTTTGTCCACTTCAGCCGCAGGGCGCCAGGCCCATCGCATCGCCGACCACGCCGCCACCGGCCGCGCCCTCGGCGAACTTGGGCAAGGACTGTGCGGTCTGATACTGCATGAACTTGCCCATGTCGTTGCCGACCATGCCCATGCCGATTTTCTGGTCGAGAATCTTCTGCAACTCCTCGGGCAGCGAGACGCTCTGCACCGTCACCGCGTCCAGGCGCAGGCCCAGCTTGGCGAATTCGGGCTGATTCGCCTCCTGCAGCTGCTTGGCGAACTCAACCTGGTTGGCGGCCAGATCGAGGAAGGGAATGCCGCTCTGCGCCACCGCGTCGCTGATGTGCTGCAGCATCAGGCCGCGCAGCTGACCTTCGAGATCGGACGCAAGATAGGTTTCTCGGGTGCCCGAGATCTGGGTGTGAAACAGCTTGGCATCGACCACGCTGTAGGCATAGTTGCCGAAGGCGCGCAGGCGCACGGCGCCGAAGTCCTTGTCGCGTATCGTGACCGGCTGGGTGGTGCCCCAGCGCTGGTCGATCTGCTGGCGCGTGCTGACGAAATAGACATCGCTCTTGAACGGAGATTCGAACAGCTTGTCCCAGTTCTTCAGATAGGTCAGCACCGGCAGCGTCTGCGTCGTCAGCTTGTGCATGCCGGGGCCGAACACGTCGGCGACCCGGCCTTCGTTGACAAACACCGCCAGCTGGGACTCGCGCACCGTCAGCGATGCGCCATACTGGATTTCACGGTCAGCAATGGGGAAGCGCCAGGCCAGCGTGCCGTCGGAATCTTCGGTCCACGTGATGATGTCAATGAACTGTTTCTTGACGAAGTCCATCAGTCCCATGTGCAACTCCTGTTGAAGCGAACGAAGCCGGATGATACGTGATTGCGGTCTAAATCCGCAGCGCTGCCAGCGCGCACAGGGCGGCGGTCTCGGCGCGCAAGACCCGCGGCCCCAGTGTGACGGGCGTAAAGCCGCCCAGTAGCGCGGCGTCTTCTTCGCTGTTATTCAGGCCACCCTCGGGGCCGGACAGCAAGGTGATGCAGTCCGGCGTGTCCAGGGCACGGAAGGCTTCGCGCAACGGCAGGTTTGTGTTGCGCAGCGACAAAACGAAGGAACCCCGCGCTTGCTTGGGCGCGCCCGTTGGGCGAGCTTTGATCCAGGCGTCAAAACTCATCACCGCATGAACCAACGGGACCCGGTTGCCGCCGCATTGCTCACAGGCCGAGATGGCTATGTTTTGCCAGTGAGCCACTTTCTTGTCAGCACGGTCACCGGTCAGGCGCAGCACGCTACGCTCGGTCATCAGCGGCTGCAGACTGGTCACGCCCAGTTCCGTTGCCTTTTCCACCAGCCAGTCCATGCGCTCATTGGCCGGCATGCCGACAGCCAAATGCAGGTCCAGGGCCCCCTCGCGTTGCACCGGGTCATGGAGGCCTACCAGCACCTGCACGTCACTGCGGCCCATGCGCGTGACGGTGGCGCTGAACTCGCCCGCTCTGCCGGTAGCGCCCGGATCACCATTGAACAGCGTGATTGCGTCACCGGGTTGCAGTCGCAGAACCTGAACGTGTCGGGCAGCGCCAGCTGGCAGGTCCAGCAGCTCTGCGGTGACCAAGGGCGCGGGGCAGTAAAAGCGCGGCATCGACCTACACCTGACCAAAGGCATAGGCGTCTTGCACCTCAATACCTTCAACCCGCTCAATCAGACGCAGCAGCGGTTTGAGTTCGCGGTAGCGCGCGCAGGTGGCGCGAATGTAATTGATAAAGCGCGGCGTGTCCGCAAGGTACTGCGGTTTGCCGTCGCGCAGGGTGAGGCGGGCAAAAATACCGGCCACCTTCAGATGGCGCTGCAGTCCCATCCATTCCACGCCGCGGTAGAACTCGCCAAAGTCGTTTCCTACCGGCAGTCCGGCCTTGCGCGCCATTTCCCAGTAACGGATGGTCATGTCCAGACAAAAGTCCTCTTCCCAGCTCAGGAAGGCATCGCGCATGAGGCTGGCGATGTCATAGGTAATGGGGCCATAGACCGCGTCCTGAAAGTCAAGTACGCCAAGCCCGCCAGAACTCAACATCAGATTTCTTGGCATGAAGTCGCGGTGCACATAGACGCTGGGCCAGGCCAGATTGTTGCGGATGATGTGCTGGAATGATTGGTCCAGCGTCAGGCGCAGGTCGGACGCCACGGCGACATTGCGGTGCCTCGCCAGATACCACTCGGGGAACAGTTCCATTTCGCGTCGCAGCAGCGTTTCGTCGTAGGCCGGTAGCACGCCTGGAGTCGATGCCCGCTGCCAGGCAATCAGCGCCTCAATCGCCTGCAGGTACCAGTGCTGGTTGGCCTGTGGGTCCTCCTTGTTGATCGCCTGGAGCAGGGTCTGGGTCCCCATGTCGGTCAGCAGCATGAAGCCGCTGACTTCGTTCCACGCGAGTACCTCCGGCACCTTGACCTGAGCCGCCTGCATCAGCTGGGCCACTTTGGCAAAGGGTCTGCAGTCTTCCTGATCCGGTGGCGCATCCATGATGATGCGACTGCCGTGCGGGGAATCGATCCGGAAATAGCGCCGAAAACTGGCGTCCACCGAGGCGCTGCGCAGCGAATCGATACGCAGGCCATGCTGCGGTGCCAGCGCCCTGATCCAGGCGTTGAAATCAGCTTGTCGTTGTGTGTCGGGCCATTCCGGCGCGTTGCCGATGGTGGGTTCGGGGGAATCGACGTAGCTCATGGATAATCCATTCTACAAACCCGAATGCCCTGCGTTCGATTCCAACCCGCTGCCACGATCGATACTGCCGCTGAATCCATGCGCATTTTGCTGCTCGACCTGAAAACCAGCCGGACCGCCCTGATTGCCTGCGCTGTGCTGCAGGCGGCCCCAATGTGGGCGCAAGTTGCGTCTGACCAGACACCCCTGACGCTGGGCAGCAGCCCGCTGCTGCAGGAGGGGCTGGCCGCTGCACGCGGCGCGCTGCCGACTTTTGTTTTTGGCGACCGCATGTTTGGGCACACCGATCTGGAGACCGTGCTCGAAGGCCATGCCATGCTGCGCCGGGGTGACATGGTGATCAAGGCCGATAGACTGGAGTATGACCGGCCGGGCGACCTTGCGAGAGCAGTGGGTCAGGTTCGCATCAACCGCGCCGGCAATGTCTATGAGGGACCCTTGCTGGAACTCAAACTGGGTAGCTTCAGCGGATTTTTTGACCAGCCCAGCTATTACTTTCCGAAGAACGATGCCAATGGCCAGGCCGATCGCGTCGATTTCATCGATGAACAAAGATCGATCATCCATAACGCCAGTCTGACCAGTTGCCGCCGTCTGCCCGGCCCGAGCTGGATGCCGGACTGGATTTTGCGTGCCACGACACTGACGATCGACAACGAGACTGACGTCGGGACCGCTGAAGGTGCTTTGCTAAGTTTCAAGGGCCTGCCCCTGCTGCCTCTGCCCTACCTCAGTTTTCCGCTGAGTGACAAGCGAAAATCAGGCTTCATGCCACCCAGCCTGGGGCTGGACAATGTCAACGGGGCCATGCTTGCGGTTCCCTATTACTGGAATATTGCACCGAACCTGGACGCAACCTTCACGCCGACCGTCATGAGCAAGCGAGGCCTCAATCTGGGTAGCGAGTTTCGCTATCTGCAGCCCAGTTATTCGGGTCAGCTGCGGTTCGACCTGATGCCCGCTGACCAGTTGCGCGACAGCAACCGATGGGGGCTGGCATTTGGCCACCAGACGACCTTGAAGAACGGCCTGACCAACCTGATGGCGCCTGGCGGAGTGGCCATGAATCTCAGTTTGAACCGGGTCAGTGACGACGATTACTGGCGCGATTTTGCTGGCACGTCCAGCTCTTTGACGCAACGCCTGTTGGCCAACGACGCCTCGCTGTCCTGGAGCAACGGCTATTTTTCCAATAGTCTGCGAATGGTCAAATGGCAGACCCTGCAGGACCCTATAGCACCTATCACGCCACCTTATGACCGTTTTCCTCAGTTGGCCACACGTTATGCCAGAAGCGATGTCAATGGCTTCGATTATTCGGTGGAGGCGGACTACACCCGTTTTCAGTCCGACAGCAGCATCACGCTGCAGCCCAACGCACAGCGGATCTTCTCCTCGCTGCAAATTAGCCGGCCCTGGATCGCGCCGGCTGGCTTTATCACGCCGAAGCTACAGATGCACACCGCCAATTATTTATTTGACGCCCCGCTGCGCAACGCAGTCACCTCGGCCAACAATGCCATTGCGACCTTCAGCCTGGACAGTGGCCTGATGTTCGAGCGTGACGTCAGCTACTTCGGCACGCCATTTCGCCAGACGCTGGAGCCACGGGCGTTTTATGTCAATACGCCTTATCGTGACCAGAGCATGTTGCCCAATTACGACTCGGGCCTGAAGGATTTCAATTTTGCAACCATCTATACTGAAAATGCCTTCGTCGGCAACGACCGTATTTCTGATAGCAATTTGCTGACGTTAGGCGTTTCCACACGCTTGCTCAATCCTGGCACCGGAGCTGAAGTCGCGCGTTTTGGCGTTGCGCAGCGCCTGCGCTTCAAAGATCAGAATGTAACTTTGCTGCCGAGCGACCCACCCGTGGTCGACCGGATCAGCGACCTGTTGCTGGGGGCGTCTGTCAATTGGGATCCGAAATGGGCTTTTGACTCAACGGTTCAGTTCAACTCCAAAACAGAGCAGTCGACGCTCGCCACCGTGGGCGCCCGCTATAACCCCGGGAACTATCGGGTCGTGACCGGGACCTACCGCTATCAACGTGATGTCAGCGAGCAAATCGACATTGGCTGGCAATGGCCGCTGAACGACTTGTGGGGCGATCGGGGCCAGGATCTGGGGCCTGGACGTGGCCAGGGTGAAGGACGCTGGTACAGCGTCGGCCGTCTCAACTACAGTCTCGATGAGGGCAAGCTGGTGAATGCGGTCGTCGGTTTTGAGTACGATGCAGGGTGTTGGCTGGGTCGCGCGGTCCTGGAAAGGCTGCAGACCAGTACTTCGACGGCCAGTCAGCGTGTCATGTTTCAACTCGAGTTTGTAGGCTTTGCACGTTTGGGTGCAAGCCCTTTAAAAACCTTGAAAGAGAATATTCCAAGTTACCAGTACCTGCGTGAGCAGCAGAGTCCCCCCAGCCGTTTCAGCCATTACGAATAATCCATCATGACCCATCGCTTTGTAGCCCTGACCGTGGCCAGTATTTCCATTCTTGCAATTTCGCCGAACTGGGCCCAGGGTTTGCGACCCTCTGCTGGCGCCACTGTGGCGCCACCTGTGGTGCGACAGCAGCCTCAGCAAGCGGCTGATTACATTGTGGCGGTGGTCAACTCCGAGTCGATCGCCAATAGCGAGGTGCAGCGCGAGTTGCAGAGGCTGACGCAGCAACTGGCACAGCAGCGCAGACCGCTACCCGAGCGCAAGGAGATGGCGCGCCTGGTGCTGGACAACCTGATCAACCAGAAAGTGCAGGTGCAGTCGGCCAATGAGACCGGTATCCGGATCGATGAAGCGTCGGTGGACCAGGCGGTGCAGAACATTGCGCGCCAAAATCAGATGGATGTGCCCGAACTGCAGCGCCGGCTTGCCGCCGATGGCATTGTGCTCAGCCAGTTTCGCGCCCAATTGCGCGACCAGCTTGCACTGACGCGCTTGCGTGAGCGGGAAGTGGAGCCGCGCGTGAAGGTGTCTGACCTTGAAGTGGATCAATATCTGCGTGAACAGCAGAACAACAGCGATCCGGCAAGTACCGAAATCAATCTGGCGCACATCCTCGTCAGCGTGCCGGACTCAGCCACTGCGGAACAGATCAGCGCCTTGCAGGTCAAGGCCCAGGGGCTGCTCGCGCGTGCCCGCGCCGGCGAAGACTTTGCTGCCCTGGCACGTGAGTATTCGGACGCCTCGGACCGGACCAATGGCGGGCACATCGGTTTGCGCATGGCCGACCGTTATCCATCGCTGTTTCTGGATGCCACGCAAACCCTGGAGGTCGGTGCGATTTCCGCTCTGGTGCGTACGACGGCCGGTTTTCACGTCGTCAAGGTCATTGAGAAGAGGAATGCCGGTTTGCCTGCGATGACGATGGCGCAAAGTCGCTCGCGCCACATTTTGCTGCGCGTCAGCCCGCAACTCAGCGAGAATGCCGCGCGCGACAAGCTGGCGGAATACAAGCGGCGCATTGTCGCCGGGCAAGCTGATTTTGCGGTATTGGCACGCGACAACTCACAGGATGGCAGCGCCGCGCAGGGGGGTGATCTGGGGTGGGCCAATCCGGGCATGTTTGTACCTGAGTTTGAAGAAGTGATGAACCGTCTTGAGCCCGGTCAGATCAGCGATCCGCTGATCTCGCGCTTTGGTGTTCACTTGGTTCAGTTGCTGGAGCGGCGCAATGTCACATTGAGTGAGCGCGAACAACGCGAGGCGGTGCGAACCATGTTGCGTGACAAGAAGCTGGATGAAAGTTATGTCACTTGGGCGCAGGATTTGCGTGGCCGCGCCTACGTCGAGTTGCGCGAACCGCCGCAGTAAAGGCAGACGATCCGCATGCCCATTGCATGAAACATATTCCGCGCAAACGCTTTGGCCAGCATTTTCTAATTGATGCGGGGATTGTCGAGGCGATTGTCGAGGCGATCGACCCTCGACCGGGGCAGGCAATGGTGGAGATCGGCCCCGGCCTGGCGGCACTGACGCAACCGCTGGTGGAGCACCTGGGCCGACTCACTGTGATTGAACTGGACCGCGATCTGGCGGCACGTCTGCGCCTTCACGGGCAACTAGCCGTGATTGAATCAGACGTCTTGAAAGTCGATTTCGCCGAACTGGCCAATGCGCGGGCAGTTGGCAAGCTGCGCGTGGTGGGGAATCTGCCTTACAACATTTCGACACCGATCCTGTTTCATTTGCTCGATTTTGTGGATGTCATTGAAGACCAACACTTCATGCTGCAGAAGGAAGTGATTGACCGCATGCTGGCGCAGCCGGCAAGCGCCGAATACGGCCGCTTGAGCGTCATGCTGCAATGGCGCTACGCGATGAAAATGGTTCTTTTTGTGCCACCGGAGAGCTTTCAACCGCCCCCAAGGGTCGACAGTGCAGTAGTGCGTATGGTGCCGCTTAAGGACCCAGCGGCGCTGGATCGGGACTTGTTGAGCGAAATTGTGCGCGTGGCCTTCAGCCAGCGCCGCAAGCTGCTGCGCCACACGCTGGGGCGATGGCTGGAGGAAAAAGGCTACCAGGATCGGTTTGACGTGCAGCGTCGCGCCGAGGAAGTGCCGGTGGCCGAATATCTGACTTTGGCCGCAAAGCTCGGGGTCAGGCTGTAGTCAACCAATACCCGGCATTGAAGGGACTGCTCATGCGCAGTGCCAGCGGTGATATGTCCAACAGTTTGTCGGTCGGCATTTTTTCACCGGACTCGGTCGCGAGTTCTATGCCAGGCATCGCCTGGCCAACGGCATTGCCGTCCTTTGCCTCGTTCGCCCGTTCTGCTTGGCTGGTGTGTGCAGAACGGGCTACAGAAAAGAATAGAAACATCGAAACGGAATTTTTCGATCGCCCCAATAATCGGCTGCGTCCCGGAAAATATCAAGCAACTGCTCGCGCGCTTCCTTGTCGAATTTGGCATTCGCGGGAATATGTTCAAGCACCACGATGAAACCGGGCTGCGGGCCGGATTTATGCACCGGGTCCGTCATGCTGTCATAGAGGGCATCAAAATTCTTGCCGACGTGGACCGACAGCATGAATTGTTGACCGATCAAGTCCAGAACGTCCTGTTTGGTCTGGGCGTTGGCCAGATTGGCATACAGGAAATGTTGGCTCAGGGACCGAGCAGCGTCCTGCAGTTCCTGCACCCGAAAAGCGCGAATCGACTGGACAATATTGGGTCGAACGTTGCGCAAGGGCACATCTGCCTCCGCACCCGGCGTTGCCGGTGTTTCTAAAGTAAGTGACATATTCATTCCCGCTTCACTTTACAAAAAGACAAAAACTCAGGGGACGATCTTGCGGAAGCTCGCATAGTGATCGCCCGTGTAATAGCAAGTGTCGGGCTTGCTGTCGGGTCCGCCGCAAACAATGCGCCGGATACCCCGGTCGCGTGAACCCGGTGTTGTGACTGTGTATTCCCGGTAGTAACCACGTTTCTGGAGCGGTAGCAAGCGCTCCCGGTTCCCAAACACGATTCCATCCTTTTCATATGCAAACGGGCCGCCTTGATGAATCAACTTGTAGGTTTGTCCAGCCGACTCCGGTAAATTGGCTACCGATACCGTGGTGTTTGCCGCAGCAAGCCCTTCAGCCTGCACCAAACCAAAACCCAGACACGCCAAAAACAAAAAGCCAGTAAGTGCTAACTTGAAGTTTATTGATCGTGGCATCGAAACTACGCTTCTCACAACACTACGGGTTTACCCCGAAATCCCAAAGAGGTAGTGTCGCGCATTTGGCCAAAAAAAGCAAGCGCCTGCCTAATTAGTAGGCAGTAAAAACCATGTAAATTAATGAAAAGTTTGCGCTAACTTGTCTTGAATGCTTTAACGGGTAGCGTTTGCATCAGCGACAGTCAGGGCTGTCATGTTGACGATCCGGCGTACTGTGGCGCTGGCCGTCAGAATGTGCACCGGTTTCGCTGCCCCAAGCAGCACAGGGCCGATGGCAATATTGCCGCCGGCAGCGGTCTTGAGCAGGTTGTAGGCAATATTGGCAGCATCGATATTGGGCAGCACCAGCAGATTGGCGTCGCCGGTCAAGGTGCTGTTGGGCATCAGGGCGGCGCGCGCAGCACCGTCCAGCGCAACGTCGCCATGCATTTCGCCGTCCACTTCCAGCCAAGGCGTTTGCATTCGCAGCAGTTCAAGGGCCTGGCGCATCTTGAGTGCGCTGGGCTGGCTGCTGCTACCAAAATTGGAGTGGGACAGCAGGGCCGCTTTCGGTCGAATGCCAAAGCGCATCATTTCTTCGGCGGCCAGGGTCGTGATCTCAGCCAATTGTTCGGCGCTGGGGTCGTAATTGACGTGCGTGTCGACAATAAAAAGTTGACGCTCCGGCAGCATCACGCAATTCATGCAGGCGTAAGTGTTGACGCCGGCACGCTTGCCAATCACCTGATCCAGGT
This sequence comes from Burkholderiales bacterium, assembly GCA_038208175.1. GTDB lineage: Bacteria > Pseudomonadota > Gammaproteobacteria > Burkholderiales > Burkholderiaceae_C > Rhodoferax. The sequence goes on along the minus strand of JBBQZA010000001.1, from coordinate 66,076 downwards.
ACTGCAAGTGCATGGAAGTGCTGCCCCAGGTACCGCAAATCATTCCGTCCACATCGCCCTTGTGCAGCAGCATGGCGCCAATCAGCGTCAGGCGACGGCGCATTTCGATCTTGGCCACCTGCGCTGTCATGCCCTTGCGTTCGGTCATGCGGTGATAGGTTTGCCAGAAATCCCGGTAGCGGTGGTCCTGCTCGACATTAACCACGTTGTAATCGTCATCCTGGCGCAGACGCAGACCAAATTTTTCAATCCGCTCGGTAATGACCAGCGGTCGACCAATCAGGGTTGGCAATGCCAGTCCCTCATCAACCACGATCTGGGCCGCGCGCAAGACGCGTTCTTCTTCACCCTCGGCATACGCGACACGTTTTTTGAGCCCGACCTTGGCGGCCGTGAAGATCGGCTTCATGACGGTGCCAGAAGCGTAAACAAAGCTTTGCAGCTTCTGCCGGTAGGCTTCCATGTCCTTGATGGGTCGCAGAGCAACACCGCTGTCAGCGGCTGCCTGCGCCACCGCCGGCGCGATTTTCATCATCAGGCGCGGATCAAAGGGTTTGGGAATCAGGTATTGCGGTCCGAAAGCCAATTTCTCACCGGCGTAGGCCGCCGCTACGACCTCACTTTGCTCGGCTTGCGCCAATTCAGCAATGGCGTGAACGGCCGCGATCTCCATCTCGATCGTGATGGTGGAGGCTCCTGCGTCCAGCGCACCGCGAAATATGTAGGGGAAACACAGAACGTTGTTAACCTGATTCGGGTAGTCTGAGCGACCGGTGGCCATAATGGCGTCGTCGCGAACTGCTCTCACTTCCTCCGGCAGGATTTCCGGGGTCGGATTGGCCAAGGCAAACACAATCGGGTTGGCAGCCATTTTTTTGACCATGGCTGGCTTCAATACCCCGCCGGCAGACAAACCCAGAAAAACGTCAGCGTCTTCAATCACTTCGCCCAAAGTTCGGGCTGATGTTCTTTGAGCGAAAACAATTTTGTCTTCATCCATCAGTTCGGTGCGCCCTTCGTAGACCACGCCAGCCAGGTCCGTCACAAAAATGTTCTCTCGCGGGATGCCGAGCTTGACCAGCAGCCCCAGACAGGCCAGCGCTGCCGCCCCGGCACCCGAGGTAACGAGTTTGATCTTTTTCGGGTCCTTGCCGGCTACTTTCAAGGCATTGAGGATGGCCGCGCCGACCGTGATGGCCGTGCCATGCTGATCGTCGTGGAATACCGGTATCTTCATGCGTTTGCGCAACTCACGCTCGACGTAGAAGCAGTCTGGCGCCTTGATGTCTTCCAGGTTGATGGCACCAAAAGTGGGCTCCAGCGATGCGATGATGTCAACCAGTTTGTCGAGGTCATGTTTTTCGTTGATCTCAATGTCAAACACATCAATACCGGCAAACTTCTTGAACAGCACGCCTTTGCCTTCCATAACCGGCTTTGCTGCCAGGGGACCAATATCGCCCAAGCCCAGCACCGCCGTGCCGTTGGTGATCACAGCTACCAGGTTGCCGCGACTGGTGTATTTGAACGCGTTGTTGGGGTCTTTGACGATTTCTTCACAGGGCGCTGCCACGCCGGGTGAATAAGCCAGTCCAAGGTCGTGCTGGTTGACCAACTGTTTGGTAACGGCAATGCGGATTTTTCCGGGGGTTGGGAACTCGTGGTACTCGAGAGCAGCGCGGCGCAGGATGGCACGCTTTTCATCGGCGGTGAAGGGTGTCTGGGGCATGCTGGTCTCCTGCTGTAATCGGTGTGGTCTAAATATCGACCCGACAGCGTTTGTGTAGGGGTGAAATTGTAGACGCTCACACTAGCTTGAGAGTAAAGCCGAATAGAATCGACGCTCGGGGTTGCTGAATTCGGCGTCCGAAACTGACTGATAAAAGGAGAAATGAGATGGCCGTTGAGGTGAACGCCCCGATGTCGGGAAAAATCGTGGGACTTTTCTGCAAAGTTGGCGACCAGGTGAGTTATGAAGACGAGCTGATGATGCTGGAAGCCCTGAAAATGGAAAATCCGATTTTCGCCCCGGCCGACGGCAAGATCACCGAGATCAAGGTTTCCCAGGGGGCGATGGTTGAGTCCAATCAGTTGTTGCTGGTCATCGAATAGACAAATCCTGCTTCGCTTATGGAATATTTTTGGGGTTCGGTCAAGATCATGCTGGTGGTCTACGGGTTGGCCGCATTGATATCAATGCTGGTGGCAGTTGTCATCAAACTGATATTCGTCGGCATCCGCAGGCAAAGAGTTTTGGCCATGGCGAAAATCGACGCAACGGTCAACCTGTCCTCCAAGCCTGCCGGTAGCGGCCCCACAAAGGCGGTCTGATCATGCCCGAAATAGACCTCCTGTATATATTCCAGGGCATCGCCACCATGGTCGCCTCCGATCCGATCATCGTCGTGGCGAGGATCGTGCTGATCTTGCTGGGCATCGCCTTTGTTTACCTGGGCGCCAAGGGGACGCTCGAGCCGCTGATCATGATTCCCATGGGAGTCGGCATGTCTTCGGTCAATGCGGCCGTTCTCTACCTCTCGAAAACGACGATGGGAACGATTTTTCTGGACCCCATGGCGAGTGAGCCGAACCAGCTCATGAACGTCTTGCAGATCAATTTCCTGCAGCCCATCTACACCTTCACTTTCAGCAACGGATTGATCGCCTGCCTCATCTTCATGGGCATTGGCGTTATCACGGATATCGGCTACATGCTCATATCGCCGATGCGCAGCATGTTCATTGCTCTGTGCGCCGAACTCGGCACCCTGTTGACCTTTCCGATCGCGGTCGCCATGGGACTTACCTACAAAGAGGCGGCGTCGATCGCCATGGTGGGCGGCGCCGATGGTCCGATGGTGTTGTACACGTCGTTGATCCTGGCCAAGGACATCTTCGTGCCTATAACGATCGTGGCTTACCTCTATCTGAGCCTGACCTATGCCGGCTATCCTTACCTGATCCGGCTCATGATCCCCAAGCATCTGAGAGGGATCAAGATGGACCCGAAGCAAATTCCGAGTTTCACTAAAGCGGAAAAAATGACTTTCGCCGTGATTAGCTGCACGCTGCTGTGCCTGCTTTTGCCGGTGGCGGCGCCGCTGTTCATGTCGTTCTTTCTGGGCATCATCATCCGTGAGTCGGATGTCAAACCATTTGTTGAATTCATCGGCGGTCCGGTCCTGTACGGCTCCACCTTTTTTCTCGGGCTCCTGCTGGGCGTGCTCTGCGAAGCCGCGACGATCCTCAATCCCAAGGTCATTCTGCTGCTGTTCCTGGGCGTGACGGCGCTCCTGATCTCCGGCATTGGCGGGATCATCGGCGGCTACATCGTCTATTGGACCAGCGGCCGGACCTTTAACCCGGTCATCGGCATCGCCGGAGTTTCCTGCATTCCGACGACAGCCAAGGTGGCGCAGAAGGAGGCGCGTGACGCCAACAAGTTCGCGATCATCCTGCCGTGGGCATTGGGGGCAAATATCTGCGGCGTGATCACCTCGGCCATCATCGCCGCTGTTTACGTCACGCTGTTACGCTGAGCTGCCTGTCTACCGCGTCATTCCCGCGCAAGCGGGAATCCATGACTTTCACGGCTGCCTGAATCCCCGCTTTCGCGGGGATGACAAAATTGGTGGTTCTTTAGCCTTTGATGATCCTGGGCAGCAGCATCTGGTGGCGCGGGCAGATCGATTTCGGATTCTGGTAAACGCTGCCGGCAAAGGCCTTGAAATAAGCGCGTAACGCTTTCAGATCAACGATCTCATCGACGAAGCCGTGGCGCGCGCAGTAGGCCGGGCGCGAGGTGTCGTGATACTTCTGCGCCATCTCGTTCATCTTCTCGGCGATCGGCTCCAGCGGCTTGCCCGCATCCTTGTCCTTCACCGCCCGGCGCGCGTAGGTCGCCACGGCGGCGGTCTCGCCATGCATCACGTAGATTTCGGTTGCGGCGGTGCCCAAGGTAAAGGCGTTCTGACGATTGGCATTTGGTCCGCCCATGATGTAGTGCGCCGCCGCGCTGCCTTTCCTGAGCACCACCAGCATCATCGGCACATCGACCTGCTGGATCGAGTAAACCAGACTCGAGCCCAGGCCTAGCAGCTCGGCTTTTTCCGCCGCGTCACCAACATCGATGCCGCTGGTGTCCTGGAGCCAGATCACCGGCACACGATCGCGTCCGCAGTGGGTCACGAATTCACTCATCTTGATCAAGCCCTGCCGGTATAACTTGCCGCCGATGCCCGGATAGTCCGCATATTCCGGATAACCCGGAGGCAACAAGCCCTGGCGGTTGCCGATCACCCCGATCAGCATGCCATCAATTTTCACCAGCCCGGCATAGATTTCCGGCCCGTAGTTCGGGCGAAATTCCATGTGCTCGCTGCCGTCCACGACCCGTGCGATGATTTCTTCAAGAACGTAGGTTTCCTTCTGGTTAAAAGGCAGCAGATGATACAGATCATCCGCCGGGAGCAGCGGCTCAGCCGGTTCGGCGACCCGGAAGAACATTGGATCGTAGGCCGGGATCGCCCGCATGTAAGTCTTGATGCCATCCAGAACGCCTTTTTCCTCGTCGCAGACGTGAGTGAAAAAGCCGGTCTCGTTGTAATGCGTTTCGACCCGGCCCGGTGGGCGTTCCTTGAGATCGCGCGTGACCGCTATCAGTTGTTCCAGCCCTTCCACATCAAATCCGCCGCGCGGCGACATGCCCGAGACGATGCCGGCGCCGCCGACGGCAATATTCGCGTCCTTGTGCGCAATCAGAATGGTTGGCGTAATGCCCTGATAGCCACCGCCGGCAGGATTGGTGCCATAAATCCCTGCCAGCACGGGAATGCCGGCTTGTTCCAGTTCGGCGTGACGGTAAAAAGGGGTGCCGGAACCGCGGCGGTCGGCGTAGAACTTCTCCTGATCGGGCAGTTTCACGCCGCTGCAGTTGACCAGCCATACCAAGGGAATATTCAGCCGCTTTGCCAGATTGGTGACGCGCAGGATATTTTCCGGTTGCCCGGCAATCCAGGCGCCTGCCAGCACTTTGTTGTCGAAGCCGATGATGACCGCCCAGCGGCCGGATATTTTTCCCAACCCGTCGACCACGTTGGTCGTACCTTCTTCATTTTCCTCTGGGTTGTAGAGGCTGTGTAGCGGCTGCCAGGTACCTGGGTCGACCAGATATTCGAGTCGTTGCCAGACCGTCAGCGAGCCACGTTCATTAATTTTCTCAGTGGAAATTCCGACGTTTTCCCGGATCTTGCGAAGTGCCGCAATTTCTGCCTCGGTGGCTTCCAGTTTGGCGCGGCTTTCCTTCGAACGCAGGATGCGATTTTCCCTGAGGGGTTTGCCCAGGCCGGGCATTTTTTCAAAATACGGTCTCATGTCTATCTTCCTCTGTTGTCGCCTACTACTCGCGGTTCGGCGTGAAGCCCAGCGCCATGCCCGAGATGATGACTTTCTGGATGTTGGACGTGCCTTCCACCACCTGCAGCGACTTGGCGTCGCGGTAGAAACGCTCGGCCGGATACTCGGTGGAAAACCCGTACGAGCCATAAATCTTCATGCACTCGTTGGCGGCGTGAACCGCTGCCTCGGACGCGGCATACTTGGCGACCGAGGTCTCAAATTGGTTCGGCTTGCCCTGGTCTTTCAGCCAGGCTGCCCGATAGACCAGCATTTGCGCCGCCTGGTGTTCGACCACCATCTCGGCAATCTGCGCCTGGACCATCTGATGCTGCGAGATCGGCTTGCCGAACTGGTTGCGCTCGTTGGCATACCCAACGGCCAGATCCAGCGCACCGCCGGCCACGCCCAGCGCGCCCGCCGCGCAACCGAGCCGGGTTTGATTGAGTTGCCACATGCAGATGCGAAACCCCTCGCCGGGCTTGCCCAACACATTTTCTTTTGGCACCTTCATGCCATCGAAGGCGAACTCGCCGGTCGGTGCGCATTTCAGGCCGAGCTTGGTTTCGATGGCGCGGGCGCTGCAGCCCGGCATGTTCTTCGGTTCGATGATGAAGGCAGTGATACCCTTGTTACCCTGGGTCCTGTCGGTATAGGCATAGAGCAGGCCGGCATCGCCAACCTGCGCCTGCGAAATCCATATCTTGGAGCCGTGTATCTCCCAGTGATCGCCCTTGTCGATAGCGTGGGTCTTCATGCTGGAAACATCCGAGCCGGTGTTGGATTCGGTCATGGCGAAGAATCCCAATTGGGTGCCGGCGACCCAGCCGGGGACATACTTTTCCTTCTGCGCCTGCGAGCCGAACTTGTTCACGGTCAGCGCCGGTCCCAGGTTCTGCATGTTGAATGGCAAGCGCCAGGAGGCGGAGATTTTGGCGATCTGTTCGGCCATCAGGACCGACTCGAAGAAACCCATGCCGCTGCCACCGAACTCCTCGGGCAGGGCGCAGGAAAAAAATCCCAAGCCGCCCATTTTTGCGACCCGATCGGCACGAAACTCGTGCCTGCTTTCCTCGGCTTCGAGTGTCGGCGCTATGTCCTCCGCAGCGAAGCGCCGGGCCGTGTCCTGGATCAGTTGCTGTTCTTCGGTCAATTCGAAATTCATTGCTTACCCCGCTTTGGTCTATGTTGATCACAATACTCAGGGGATTTTAGGCTGCGCGCCAAATGATCAGATTTACTCTCGCAGATCAAGACAGCGCCAAAGTGGACGGCGGACCCTGCGCTGCAGCTTGCAGCAACCAGGTCCGAAAGATCTTCAAGGCCGGTCTCTCGTCGGCGCGCTCTGGGTTAACCAGGTAAAAGGCGCGCTCGCCTTTAAGGGGTTGTTGGCAGGCAATGACCAACTCGCCACGCAATAGTTCCGATTCAATGAGAAGGCGCGGCACCAGCGCCAGCCCCAAACCTTGGGTAGCTGCAGCAGTGGTCATCGAAAACAACTCATAGCGCGGCCCGGCCATAGCCAGCGGTGCGCTGACACCGGCCGCCTCAAACCATTGACGCCAGGCCATGGGCCGGGTGCTTTGTTGCAGCAAGGGGAGTTGCGCGATGGTCTCGGCCGTCAATCTGGTTTGTGCGCCGATCAGGACCGGGGCGCAAACCGGTACCATGTCTTCTGCCAGCAGCCGCACCGACTGCGTGCCAGCCCAGGCGTTGACCTGTTCCGCGCTACCGGCATAGAGCGCCGCATCAAATGATGTATCGGCAAACATGAAGGGACGGGTGCGCGTCTCGATGTGAACCGTGATTTCAGGGTGCTGCGCTTTCAGATCCGGGAGACGCGGTATCAGCCAACGTGTCGCGAACGTCGGTACCGCCGCCAGCCGGATGCTGCCGCCGCGACCCTGCGTTGACATGACGTCCAGCGTGTCCTGTTCCAGGTTCTGTAAATGGGGCGCCACCTGGGCTGCGTAGTCCGCGCCACGCTCGGTCAACTTGACGCCGTGGCGGGTGCGTTGAAATAGGACAACACCGAGGAATTCTTCCAGCGCGCTGATCTGCCGCGACACCGCGCCCTGCGTCAGTGCCAGTTCTTGCGCGGCGCGTGTGTAGCTTTCATGGCAGGCAGCCGTCTGAAAACAGGCGAGGGCTTGTAGCGACGGGATTTTTCTGCGCATGATATGCGAAATATACACAATATCTTTCGAACACCTGGATTTGACACTTTACTGAAATGCTCAGACTGTCGACAACGCAAAGGGTAAAAAGTGCGTTGTTGGACCGCGCCAGGAGATGATTAGGTCATAACATTTTTAGACTAAATATGAATAATTTGCATAACTAGGTGAATAGAAGTCGTTTGCTTTTTTGCCCTTCGGTCCGCTACCATGCGCCACTCAATGCAGTTGCAGCACTGGATTTGTTGTCAATTGCTTAACCGGAGAACACTTATGCCCAACGCTGCCTTTAACTGGCAAGACCCTTTTTTGCTCGACAGCCAGCTCAGCGATGAGGAGCGCATGGTGCGCGACGCGGCTGCTGCCTATTGCCAGGACCAGCTCCAGCCGCGTGTGATTGAGGCCTTCCGCAAGGAACAGACCGATATTTCCATCTTTCGTGAAATGGGGGAACTCGGTTTGCTGGGTCCGACCATTCCCGACGCCTATGGCGGCCCCGGCCTCAACTATGTGGCGTACGGCCTGATCGCGCGTGAAGTCGAGCGCGTCGATTCCGGTTACCGCTCCATGTTGAGTGTGCAAAGTTCACTCGTGATGGTGCCCATTTTTGAATTTGGTAGTGAGGCGCAAAAGCAAAAATACCTGCCGAAATTGGCCACCGGTGAATGGATAGGCTGCTTTGGCCTGACCGAACCGGATCATGGTTCCGACCCGGGTTCCATGGCTGCCCGCGCCCACAAAACTGCCGGCGGCTACAAGCTGACCGGCAACAAAATGTGGATTTCCAACTCCCCCGTTGCGGATGTGTTTGTGGTCTGGGCCAAAGAAGTCAGCGAAAGTGGTCATGTAGGCCCGATTCGTGGCTTCGTACTGGACAAAGGGGCCAAGGGTTTGAGTGCGCCAACGATTCATGGCAAGGTCGGTTTACGCGCCTCGATCACCGGCGAAATCGTGATGGACGCTGTGTTCTGCCCGCAAGAGAATGCCTTTCCCGAAGTGCATGGATTAAAGGGGCCTTTTAGCTGCCTCAACTCGGCGCGCTACGGTATTGCCTGGGGTGCTTTGGGTGCGGCTGAAGATTGCTGGTTTCGCTCGCGCCAGTATGTGCTGGAGCGCAAACAATTTGGCCGCCCGCTGGCGGCCAATCAATTGATTCAGAAAAAACTGGCCGACATGCAGACCGAAATTGCACTCGGCCTGCAGGGTTGTCTGCGACTGGGCCGGATGAAGGACGAGGGCACTGCCTCGGTTGAAGTCACATCGATCCTGAAGCGCAATTCCTGCGGCAAAGCGCTCGACGTGGCACGTCTGGCACGCGACATGATGGGTGGCAACGGTATCTCGGATGAGTTTGGCGTGGCGCGCCATTTGGTGAACCTGGAAGCGGTGAATACCTATGAAGGTACGCACGACATCCATGCGCTGATTCTGGGCCGGGCGCAGACCGGGATTGCGGCTTTTGCGAATTGACGGTTGCAAATTATTTGTTGACTTGCCGATGTCTGATACCCTGTGGTTTTCGAAAGACAAGAACTGGTATGCCGGTAGTGGCAAACGGCGGCGTTGGGGCGCAATCGCTCACCACAAATGCAGGAGCACGCCGATGGGGCGCTCAGTGCAGCGAAATAAAGGAGGAGCCGTAGGCGGGGGACATTCGCGGAACTGAGTGCCCCACCGGCGTGCTCCGGGCCACCGCCGGAATGCTCCCACCTGGCCGGACACCCTGTGGCGAGTAAACAGAGCTAACGAGAGAAAAGAGAGAACTCACGATGACCAATAAACAAGCCGCCCTCTCGCATATCAAAGTACTCGACCTGTCCCGCGTACTGGCCGGCCCCTGGTGCACCCAAATGTTGGCTGACCTGGGAGCTGATGTGATCAAGGTTGAGCGCCCTGACGTCGGCGACGATACACGCCACTGGGGGCCGCCATTCCTGAAGGATGCAGCGGGCAGCGATACCGATCAGGCCAGCTATTTCACAGCCTGCAACCGCAACAAGCGCTCCATAACCATCGACATGGCCAAGCCCGAAGGGCAGGCTTTGATTCGCCAGATGGCCTTGAAGAGTGACATCCTGGTGGAAAATTTCAAGGTCGGTGGTTTGCAGCAATACGGGCTGGACTACGCCAGCTTGAAGATCCTGAATCCGCGCCTGATTTATTGCTCTGTCACGGGTTTTGGTCAGGACGGTCCGTATGCCGAGCGTGCTGGCTACGACCTGATGATTCAGGCCATGAGCGGCATGATGAGCATCACAGGCCGCTCAGATGACGTGACGGGTGGCGGACCGCAGCGCGTTGGCGTTGCACTGACCGATATTTTCACCGGTGTCTATGCTTGTAGCGCCATTTTGGCGGCCATGGAAGTGCGGCACCGCAGCGGTGAGGGTCAGTACATCGATATGGCATTGCTGGATGTGGGGATGGCCATTTTGGGCAATCAGGCAGCCGGCTTCTTGAATACCGGCAAGGTGCCGCAGCGTCAGGGCAACAGCCACCCCAGCCTCGCTCCTTACCAGGACTTCCAGACGCTGGACGGATCCATGCTGCTGGCGATCGGCAATGACGGCCAGTTCGCCCGCTTTTGTGAGGTCGCTGCGCATCCGGAGTGGGCCTCCGACCCCCGTTTTGCCAACAACACACTGCGCGTGAAACACCGTGAAGCACTGATTTCTGCGATGCAGGAAGTGACCCGTAGCCGCAGCACGGCGCAGTGGATTGCACTGCTGGAAGACCAGGCCGTCCCCTGTGGTCCGATCAACGATATTGGGCAGGCTTTTGCTGATGCCCAGGTCGCAGCCCGTGGTTTGGTGGTGAAGCAGCCCCGGTCGCCAACGGCTAATGCCAGGACAGCGGTCGAATCCATCGCCACTGTCGCCAGTCCGTTACGCCTGATGGCGACCCCGCCTGTGCTGCGACGGGCACCTCCAGCGCTGGGCGAACACACCGATGAAGTGCTGGCGGAATTGGGAGTGGACGCTGCGGCGATGGCCGCTTTGCGTTCTTCCCGGGTGGTCTAACTCTTTCTTCAGCCTATGACTCGGGCCTGCGGTTCACCAGCACAATGCCGACAGCCACCAGGGACAGGGCAGCGATCAGGTTGAGTGTGACGGGCTCATGCAACCAGAGTGAGCCAAACAGCAATGCAAAAACCGGCGTCAGAAAAACAAAGACGGAAATTTTGGTGGCGGGGTAGCGTCCGAGCATCCACATCCAGGCCAGATAGCTGACAAAGGCGCCCACCACTGTTTGCAGCAATAGCGACGTCACAGCGAATGCGCTATAGGTCCAGACCCAGCGCTCGCCCAGCAGCAATGACAGCAGCGGCAATGTCACGGCACTCACACCGACTTGGTAGAACAGCAGTTTCTCAGGCGATACCCGGGTCAGGCGAGTGCTGCGAATGACCACCGTGGTCAGGCCCCAAAACATGCCGGCTGTCAGCGCCAACAAGTCGCCGCGCCACTGCTCAGCGCTGCTGGTCGAAGTGAGGCCTTCACGCAGTGCAAAGGCCACTGCCGTAAACGCCAGTGCCAGACCCAGCCATTGCAGTGGGCGCATCTTCTCCGCAGGTACAAACAGAGGGAGCAATGCAGCTACCCAGAACGGGGAGGTGTAGAGAAAAATGGTTAGACGCGACGCCGCTGAAAACTGCAGTCCGGCGTAAAGACAGGCAAATTCAAGCGCAAACAAAATGCCGGCCAGCAGGCCGGCCAGCAGGCTTGCGTCGCGCTGGAATAACGGGATTCGGCGCCACGCACACCACAGCCACAAGAGAACCGTCGCACCGGCGAAGCGCAGTGAGGCCTGAAAGATCGGTGGCACATCTGGAATTGTGGCCTTGACCAGCACCTGCTGGAAGCCCCAGAACAGGCTACAACCCAGCAGCAGGAAAACCGCGAGGGTGTCCAGGTGGTCTTTGCGTTCGATCATCACTTACAAAGCATGTTCGGCGTAAAACTTGCCACCGTGAAAGAGCAGGGGTGAGGCGCCGGCCCGGTACGAACAGCGCTCCACTTCGCCAACGAAAATAACGTGGTCACCTTCTTCATAGCGGCTACGGTTGAAGCACTCAAACGAGGCGGCCGCTCCGACCAGCAAAGGGGCACCGCCGACGCCATCGCCAAATGCAACGTCCGCGAACCGGTCCACACCCTTGGCGGCAAAGCGCTTCGCCAGCGCCTGCTGGCCAGCCGTCAGGATGTTGATGGCATAGTGCGATCCGGTGCTGAATGCCAGCATGGAGGCGGCCGCCCGGGCCAGGCTCCACAGTACCAACGGCGGATCAAGTGACACAGAGTTGAATGAGTTGGCAGTCAGACCGACCAGCTTGCCTTCGGTCGTGCGGGCCGTCACAATCGTTACGCCAGTGGCAAACATGCCCAATGCAGTTCGAAATTCGGTTTGCGAAAAATTCGGAGCCTGGGCCTTGCGGCGTGAAAGGGACAAAGACATCGGCAAATTGTAGGCGGCCCCAAGTCGCCCACGGCATCTACTCACCCCAGCAAACTGTCGGCGCTCACATAAGCGTAGCCCAGGTCCTGCGCCACGGCTTCGTAGGTCACGTGACCGTTGGCGACGTTCAGGCCGTTCTTCAGGTGCGGATTGTCCATCAGGGCCTGCTTCCAGCCTTTCTCGGCCAGTGCCACAGCATGTCCAATGGTCGCGTTGTTCAGCGCGAAGGTCGAGGTGCGCGCCACGGCACCCGGCATATTGGCAACGCAGTAGTGCACGACTTCGTCCACCAAGTAAGTCGGCTCGGCGTGTGTGGTTGCATGCGAGGTTTCAAAGCAACCACCCTGGTCTATCGCCACGTCAACAATTACGGCGCCCTTCTTCATTCGCGAGATCATGCTGCGACTTACCAGTTTGGGCGCTGCGGCGCCAGGAATCAAGACACCCCCGATGACCAGATCGGCGTCGAGTACGGCATCTTCCACGCTTTGCGCGTTCGAGTAGATGGTGTTGATGCGGTTACCGAAGACCAGATCGAGCTGGCGCAGGCGATCCACGTTCTTGTCCAGAACGCTGACGCGCGCGCCCATGCCCACGGCCATTTGCAGTGCGTGGGTTCCAACCACGCCAGCACCGATGATGGCGACGTGGGCGGCCGGAACGCCAGGCACGCCACCCAGCAGCACGCCCATTCCGCCTTTGGATTTTTCCAGATGTGCCGCGCCGGCCTGCACCGCCATGCGGCCAGCCACTTCGCTCATCGGTGCCAGCAGGGGCAATCCGCCGCCGGGTCCAGTGATGGTTTCATAGGCAATGCAGATAGCGCCTGACTTGATGAGTGCGGCAGTTTGCTGTGGGTCGGGCGCCAAATGGAGGTAGGTGTAAAGAATCTGTCCTGGGCGTAGCATGGCGCATTCTTGCGGCTGAGGTTCCTTGACTTTGACGATCATCTCGGCCTTGGCGAAAATGTCCTTGGCGTCCAGCGAGAGCGTTGCACCAGCCGCCTGGTACTGTTCATCGGTCAGGCCAATGGCAGCGCCGGCGCCAGCCTGCACCAGAACCTGATGTCCGTGCGCTGCCAGCTCGCGCACGCTGGCCGGGGTCAGACCCACGCGATATTCGTGGTTCTTGATGTCTTTGGGTAATCCGATCAGCATGCTGGTCTCCAGGTTTGTTGGGTGTGAATGGGCGCAGTGTCTCGCAGGAGGACTTATTTGAAAACTTCAATTAATATTAATGAGAGCTCATTTGTTTCGCTAATACAAGAACTGGCCCCAGTCGCTTCATCGTTACAGGGTCGTTCATACTTTGAAGATGGAGGTGCAACGCTTTGAACGAGCCAGTTTTATGGACGGACGATGGCGATCCGCACAGTCCTCGCTTCAACGACAGGTACCGCTCACGCTCGGGGGGTTTGGCGCAGGCTGTCACGGTGTTCCTCCAGGGCTGCGGGTTGCCTGAGCGTTGGCGTGGGCAAAGCCGTTTCACGGTTCTGGAAATCGGTTTTGGCCTGGGTCTGAACGACTTGAACGGCTTGGTTTCTGTGTCGAAAAGTGCAAAGGCCTGCCACCCAAACGCCATCGTCTTAAGGCCGAATTTTTGCCTTGAACATGAACCTGTGACAACCGATCTTCGTTTTCAATTACCGGTTGGTCGGAAAGCTGAACACTGCTCCCTCGCGCACCCCGGCTGACGGCCAGCGCTGGGTGATGGTCTTGCGTTTGGTGTAGAACCGTACCGCATCCGGACCGTAGCCGTGCAGGTCGCCAAACAGCGAGCGTTTCCAGCCGCCAAAAGAATGATAGGCCACCGGCACCGGTAGCGGCACGTTGACGCCAACCATGCCGACCAGGATGTTGTCGCTGAAGTAGCGGGCGGCTTCGCCATCGCGCGTGAAGATGCAGGTGCCGTTGCCGTATTCATGCGCATCGATCAGGTCCATTGCTTCCTGCAGCGTCTTGACCCGCATCACGCCCAGCACTGGACCGAAGATTTCTTCCTGATAGATCTTCATGCCGGGTTTAACGTTGTCAAACAGGCAGGCGCCCAGAAAGTAGCCGTCTTCGTGGCCGCTTACCTTGACGCCGCGGCCATCCACCACCAGTGTGGCGCCTTCCAGCACGCCTTGATCCACATAGCCTTTGACTTTCTCAAAATGAGCTTTCGTGACCAACGGGCCCATGTCGTTGGCGGCGTCGGTGCCAGGGCCAACCTTCATTTTTGAAATTTCAACCTTCAGGCCAGCCACGACGGCGTCGGCGGTGGCATCGCCAACCGCTACGACCAGTGGAATCGCCATGCAGCGTTCACCGCAAGAGCCATAGGCGGCACCCATCAAGGCGCTCACCGCATTGGGTACATCGGCGTCAGGCATCACCACCGCGTGGTTCTTGGCGCCGCCGAGCGCCTGCACCCGTTTGCCATTGGCACAGCCGGTGGCATAAATGTATTCGGCAATTGGCGTCGAGCCGACAAAGCTGATGGCCTGCACGCGCTTGTCGCCGAGCAGGGTGTCGACCGCTTCCTTGTCACCGTGCACCACATTCAGAACACCGGGCGGCAGGCCGGCTTGCAATGCCAGTTGCGCGACCAGCAGCGCACTGCTGGGGTCGCGCTCGGAGGGTTTGAGCACAAAGGTATTGCCACAGGCGACCGCCATCGGCCACATCCACAAGGGCACCATGACCGGGAAGTTGAACGGCGTGATGCCGGCCGTGACACCGAGCGCCTGAAACTCGCTCCAGGAGTCCATCGAGGGGCCGACGTTTTTGCTGTGTTCACCCTTGAGCAGCTCCGGCGCGTAGCTGGCGTATTCGACGTTCTCGATGCCGCGCTGCAGTTCACCCAGAGAATCGCTTAGCACTTTGCCGTGTTCGGCCGTGACCAGGGCACAGATCTGATCGGCATTCGCTTCCAGCAACTCTTTGAGCTTGCTCATGACGCGCGCGCGTTTCAGCGGTGGTGTGGCACGCCAGGCCGGGTAAGCGCTTTGGGCCGAGGCAATGGCCTGTTCTACCGTGGTCTTGTCGGCCAGCAGGACACGCTTTTCTGCCTTGCCGAGGGCCGGGTTGAAGACTTCTTGCGAGCGGCTGCCGCCGGCCACCAGCTGGCCGTCAATCAAGTGCTGAATCAGTGGAAGGTTTTGCATGAGAAAGGTCCTGAGGAGTGTTAAACAGTTTGGTTGATGGTTTCGCCGAGCGCGTTGACCAAGCTGTCAATCTGGGCTGGCGTTGTGATGAAGGGTGGTGCGAGTTGGATGGTATCACCGCCGTAGCGCACGTAAAAGCCTTTTTTGTTGGTGTAATCGCAGCCTTTGGCGCCCGTGAAAGAGTAGGTAATTCTGGGCCAGTCTGTTACTCTTACAAATGTATACTTATCACTATTAAGTTAGCAATTTATGCAAGCAAAAAGCCGCTCAGCCCTGGGGCAACTCAGCGACATGGACATCCGGTTATTGCGGGTGTTCAAAAGCGTCGTGGAGTGTGGCGGCATGGCTGCCGCCGAATTGGAACTCAACATCGGCACCTCCACCGTCAGCCGTCACATCAAGGACCTGGAGACGCGCCTTGGGCTGACCCTGTGCCGCCGTGGTCGGGCCGGTTTTGCCCTGACCCTTGAAGGTCAGCAGATCTACACCGAAACGTTGCGCCTGCTGGCGGGTGCCGACGCCTTTCGCGCCAGTGTGGACGAAATCCATCGCCGCATGGGAGGGCAACTCAACATTGCGCTATTCGACAAGACGGCCAGCAATCCGCAGGCTCATCTGGCTGAGGCCATCGCCATGTTTTCGGACCTGGCGCCCGACGTCAGCCTGCATTTATTCGTGGCCCCGCTGAACAACATCGAACGCGGCGTCATCGACGGTCAGTTTCAGGTTGGGGTGATTCCGGGCCATCGCAGTTCCGATACGCTGGCCTATGAAAAACTGTTCAATGAGACCATGCTCCTGTACTGCGGCGCCAACCACGCGCTGTTCAATACGGAGGCGCTCGCCATGGACTGGGATACGCTTCGAAGCCACGATTTTGCCGGTTTGGGTTACCACTCGCCGAATATGGAAATCAGCCAACAGCAGCGTCTGTCGCGCAAGGCTACGGGCTACGACCAGGAGTCGATTGCGACGCTGATCAAGTCTGGCAAGTATCTGGGGTTTCTACCCGATCATTATGCGCAGACTTTCGTGCGAAGCGCTCAAATGCGTACCGTTAAACCGGACTTGTTCCGCTACGAATGCAGTTTTTTCAGCATCATCCGTCGCTCCCCGCAACCGTCCAGAATAACGCGGGCTTTTCAGGATTGCCTGTTAAAGGCGCACCGGCCACTATTGCCATAGCAGCCAACAACTCAGCAGCCGTTTTCTGCAACTCAAACCAGTGCTTTTTCGAGTCGTGGTAAAAACAATCGGGATACACTTATCTTTTTCCGTGATGCGGCAAAAAACAGCAAATGGTGGACAGGCAAGCGCGCCAACATAGTGCAGAGATGCGCTTTTCTGCTCTTTGTGATTTGGTATTTGATAATAGGAAAAGATATGACCAAGCTAACTTCCAAAGAAATGGTTGACCTGAGCAAGGAATACACCTTCTTCTCGTGGTCGGTGCAGGCGCAGACTAATCCCATGCCGGTCGCGAAAGCGCAGGGAATCTACTTCTGGGATACCGACGGCAAACGTTACATCGACTTTTCCTCGCAGCTGATGAACACCAACGTCGGGCACCAGCACCCCAAGGTGGTCCAGGCGATCAAGGATCAGGCTGACAAACTGTGTTTTGTTCACCCGGGCAATACCACCGAAGCGCGTGCGTTGTTGGGTAAAAAACTGTCGGAAGTCACGCCCGGAAACCTGAAAAAGACCTTCTTTACGGTGGGCGGCTCAGAAGCCAATGAAAATGCAATCAAGATTGCCCGTTTCTACACCGGGCGGCACAAGATTCTTGCGCGCTACCGCTCCTACCATGGCGCGACGCATGGCTCACTGGCGGCGACCGGTGACTATCGGCGTGTGGCGGTCGAGCCCGTGATGCCGGGCGGCGTCCACTTTCTTGACCCATTCTGCTATCGCTGTCCGTTTGGTCAAAAGAAGGAATCCTGCAAACGCGAATGCATTTCCCACCTGGAAGAAGTCATCAAGTACGAAGGTCCGGACAAGATCGCCGCCATCATCATGGAAGGCGTGGTTGGCTCTAACGGTTTGATCGTCCCGCCGGATGACTATTGGCCTCGCGTGCGCGAAATTTGCGACAAGTACGGCATCCTGTTGATCTCTGACGAAGTGATGAGCGGTTGGGGGCGTACCGGTGAATGGTTCGCCGTGGATAACTGGAATGTCACCCCCGACATCATCACTACTGCGAAAGGTCTCACCAGCGGCTACGTGCCGCTTGGCGCGGTCATCGTTACGGACAAGATTGCCGAGTTCTTTGAGGACAAATATCTTTATGCGGGCTTGACCTACAACGGTCACGCACTGGCTTGCGCGGCAGCGCTGGCGACGATTGAAGTCTATGACGATGACAAGCTCATCGAAAACGCCCGCGTGGTGGGTAAACACCTGGGCGAGAAGCTGGAAGCCATCAAGGCGCGTCATGCCTGCGTTGGCGATGTGCGATATATCGGCTTGTTCTCCGCCATCGAGGTAGTCGCCAACCGCGAGAGCAAGGAAATCATGCCGGCCAGCGTGATGGCAGAAGTGGGTAAGTATCTGCGCCAGAACGGCTTGTTTACCTACATCATGGCCAACAACATGGGCAGCATCCTGTTCATCGCGCCGCCCTTGTGCATCACCAAAGAACAACTTGATGAGGGCTTGGCGATTGTCGAAAAAGCCCTGGAACTGGCGGACGCCGCGGTGAAATAGAGCTACCGCTGTCCGCGTTGACGCTCAGGCGCCAATCGCAACCGGAATGCGCTGGCGGCCAAAGTGACCGGCCTGTGCGTCAAAGTGACCGGCCAGGGCCGCACCACAATCCGGACAATGACCTGGCCGGTCAAGCCGGTACTGTTTGATCAGATACCAGTCGCGCACGATCAGCGGCGCTTTGCAGTGCGGGCAAAAAGTGGTATCACCTTCGATGTTGTGCACGTTGCCGGTATAGACGTGATGCAGCCCTTGTGCCATGGCGATGCTGCGCGCGCGCACCAACGTCGCTATGGGTGTGGCCGGCACGTCCAGCATCTTGTGGTCGGGGTGGAAGGCCGAGAAATGCAGCGGCACTTCGGCTCCGAGCTCTTGCCTGATCCAGCGACACAGCGCGCTGATTTCTGCGTCCGAGTCGTTGTGACCGGGGATCAGCAGCGTGGTGATCTCAAGCCAGACAGGGGTCTCGTGCGCCAGATAAACCAGGGTATCGAGCACCGGTTGCAGATGCGCGCCGGTGAGCTTGAAATAGAAGTCCTCGCTGAAGGCTTTCAGGTCGACATTCGCGCTGTCCATCTTGGCGAAAAAATCACGCCGCGCCTGCTCGTGCAGGTAGCCGGCCGTCACGGCCACGGTCTGGATACCGTGCGCATGGCAGGCATCGGCCACATCGATCGCGTATTCGGCAAAAATGACCGGGTCGTTGTAGGTGAAGGCAACGCTCTTGCAGCCATGCTGGAGCGCCGCGGCGGCGATCGCATCGGGCGTCGCCTGGTCCATCAGGCGGTCCATGTCGCGCGACTTGCTGATATCCCAGTTCTGGCAGAACTTGCAGGCCAGATTGCAGCCGGCTGTGCCGAAGGACAGCACACTGCTACCGGGGTAGAAATGATTCAGCGGCTTCTTTTCGATCGGGTCGATGCAAAAGCCCGAAGAGCGTCCATAGGTCGTGAGAACCATCTGCTCGCCGCGGCGCGCGCGCACAAAACAGGCGCCGCGCTGCCCCTCGTGCAGCTTGCAATCGCGCGGGCACAGGTCGCACTGCATGCGACCGTCGGCAAGAGTGTGCCAGTAGCGCGCCGGGTAGCTGGATTCCTGCATCATGAGCCCTCATGCCATTGGCTTACGCTGTAACGCTGCAGCCTCACCTCCTTGGCCCAAAAATCGGAGGTCAGGCCGGCCTTGTGCTTGAGATGCGACATGAACTCTTGTGCCGACGGCAATTGTTCCCAGACCTGCGGCAAAAATGTGCTGCGGTGACGTCCATATTCGAATACCAGTCCATCGATGCCGGGTCGCAACTGTGCCAGCGCATCGGCCTCACTGTCAAAGTGCATCGGCTGCAGCGGCGACAACAGGGACACTTCAATCTTTGTCGCGGCCAGCTCGCCGAGTTTCAAAGGTGTAAAGCGCGGGTCGTGCAGGGCGGCCGCCACGGCGTTGCCTTTGACATCAACAAGCAAGGAACGGCGTGCTTCGAGACTGCCAATGCAGCCGCGCAGTTGCCGCTGTTGGGTCAGCGTCACGAAGCAGGCACCGGGCTCCTGCAGCCACGGCGCATCTTCAGCCGCATGCAAGGTTCGGCCCAGTGTCGTCGAGATCGCGGCGCGTGTGATCGCCAGCAGGGTCGCCCCGCGATCATGGGTATCAGTGAACATGGCGAGGGTCCTCAGTGAATGCAAAAGCGGCGTAACCGACAACACGGTTTTTGTCGCCCGCTGTATCGCCTGAGTTGCAAAGACCCAGCAGTTGGGCTTGCAGTTGATGGCGAGCGGCCAGCAACAGTAGACCGTTGACTGGCGTGCCGCCGCAAGCCTGTTCGTGCGTCAGTGTGCTGCTGAAGTCCAGGATTTTCTGCACGGTCTCAAGGTCCACCGTCCGGGCCGCGCGGTAGGGCAGAAAGTGCGACAGGTCCGAGCTGATCACGATCAGGGTCTCGGGCCCGCCCCAGAGCGTTTCCAGCACCTGAGCCACGTCAGAGGGCGTGGCGTCGCCCACCACCAGGGGCACCAGCTCGAAGTCATCCAGCACGGATTGCAGGAAGGGCAGTTGCACTTCAAGCGAATGCTCCTGCGCATGGGCAGCTGGGCTTGAACGCACTTGAGGCAGCCCAGACAGCTTGGCAACAGAAGTTGGATCAATCCTGACTTGGCCCAGCGGCGTGGCAAAAGCGTCAACGCCGGGCAGCGCCAAACCCCGGATTGGCAAGCGATGCACCGGACCCAGCAGCACGACACGTCTGATGCGGCTGCGTGCCGTGGCAAGCCGCGCATAGGCCAGTGCAGCGGTGGAGCCGGAGTAGATGTAGCCAGCATGCGGCACGATGAGGGCCTTGGGCACCTCGGCGACGCTGTCGGTGTCTTGTCTCGCATCTGCCAGCAAGGCCTGCACCGTGCCTGACAGGACAGACGGCGGTCCGGGGTAAAAAGCGCCGGCGACAGCGGCTGGACGAACCTGGTGCATGGAAACCTCCGTTTGCGAGCAAGCCTAGCCTAATCGAAATCGGGACGACTTGTCACTTGTCAAGGCATCATCGAATTTCATGGGTCTGAATCGGAACGCGGCGTCAGCATCCCGAGTAGCAGCAAAGCTAAACTCAATGGGAAGACATCAATATTTCTAATATGAGTACATTCGACGCCAATGCGCTGGAATGCCTGGCTGCCATCCTGGAGGAAGGTGGGTTCGAGCGGGCCGCAGTGCGTCTGTCCATCACCCAGTCGGCGGTGTCGCAACGTTTGCGCGCGCTGGAAGCTCAGGTGGGAACCGTCCTGATCGTGCGCAGTCGCCCCTTGCGGGCGACCTCGGCCGGTCGCCTGCTGCTCAAGCATGCGATGCAGATGCGGCTGCTCAGGGCCGAGCTGGAGCGCGAGCTGCATGACCTGACGCCGGGTGCGAAGGGCTCAGACGCGGACGCCGAGCGGATTTCCATCGCCATCAATGCCGACAGTATTGCGACTTGGGCCTTGCCGGCGCTGAGCCGGTTGGCGCACCAGGGCCTGGGGCTGGAGATCATTGCTGACGACCAGGATTTCACCATTGAGTGGTTGCGTGAGGGGCAGGTGCTGGGTTGCGTGACCACACTCAAACAGGCCTTGCGCAGTTGCAAGATGGTGCCGCTGGGGGCGATGCGCTACGTTGCGGTGGCGCAATCCGCTTATGCCGCAGAGCATTGCCCCGACGGTCTGACGCCTTACAACTTTCGCAGCATGCCGTTCATCGCGTTCAACCGCAAGGACGATTTGCAGGCCGAGTTCATTGGCTCCGCGTTCGGGCTCAAGCACGTCGCGCTAAGCCAGTTGTACGTACCCAGTTCAGAGGGCCAGGTGCGCGCCGTGATGGCCGGTTGGGGCGTGACGGTGGTGCCCGAGCTGCAGGTCAGGGACTATCTGCGCGACGGCCGCCTGGTCAATATTGCGCCCGGTCAGACGCTGCCGGTTGAGCTGTTCTGGCATTGCTGGAAGCTCGACTCGGTCGTGCTGGACGCGCTGACCGCTGCTTTGACTGCGGCCGCCGCCACGGCACTGGCGTAAGCGTTCGCAGCGCAGCCAGCGGCGCCGCTACCTGGCGGCAAAGCAGTACAGCAAGCCGGCGCCGAAAATATGATGGTGGCGTCGTTTGAAGTTGGTATAGTGGTCCAACAAGGTTTATCTGCCGAAGGAGGCGATCATGGTTTCTTCCAGCTTTGCCTCGCGGCAGATAAACGCTAATCGTTAGGCGCCGCAAATGCAACCGTCTCTGCCGTATCAGCTACTGGCTGATGCGGTGCTTCTTCTGCACTTCGCAGTCGTCGTGTTCGTTGTCGGCGGCCTGTTCATGGTCATCGTAGGCAACCTCCGCTCTTGGCGTTGGGTCAACAACATCTGGTTCCGCCTCGCTCACCTTGCCGCAATCGGCGTCGTCGTCGCACAGTCCTGGCTCGGCAAACTCTGCCCACTCACCACACTCGAATCATGGCTTCGCGTACAGTGCGCACAGCCTGCGTACGAGCACGGCTTCATCGAACACTGGGTTCAACGTCTGCTCTACTACGAGGCTCCGTTCTGGGCGTTTACCCTCGCATACACGCTGTTCGGCTTGCTCGTCGTGGCCGCCTGGTGGTACTTTCCTCCCCGCCACATCACGCCCACAAAACATGCACGCGGCGTTCAAGGTGCGCGCCGATGATGCAGGGGGTAAACGCATCATGCGACTCGGTGGCTGCCGTGCACGCATCACACACAGCCGCAGTCAGCCCAGCACTGTGCTCAAAACTGTCCCGCTTCATCCGCTTCAAACTTACAGTCCCCTGTAAGTCAACCGCTGTGCCGGCGGTTCAGTCCAACGTGGTTTATCTGCCGAAGGAGGCGCTCTTGGTTTCTTCCAGCTTTGCCTCTCGGCAGATAAACGCTGATCGTTAGGTCTCGCTTTCAATCCCACCTCCTTGGAGAATTCATGCGAAACACACTGGCATTCTGTTTGAGCATCGCCGCTTTGTCTGGTTGCGCGAATCCAGGCATCGTTAAGCTCTCCCCTGATACATACATGCTGTCAAGAGAAGCACACGGCGGCATATTTGCGAGCACGAGTGCGTTGAAGGCAGGTGTCATCAACGATGCAAATGCCTTCGCAGAGAGTCAAGGCAAGGTTGCAATTCCGCTCTCCTCGAAAGAGAAGCCCATGGGCAACGGCCCTGCTCAATGGGCGTCATTCGAATACCAATTCAGGGTCGTCGACAAGAACGACCCAGAGGTTCGCAGAACGTCCCTTGTGCCAAGAGCAGATGTCGTTATTGAGAAGACCGAGAAGATTACTTCGGACGTGAAAACCAAGGATCAAACTGACCGCCCCAAAGACGTCTACGCCGAACTCATCAAGCTCGACGACCTCCGCAAGCGCGGAATTCTGACTGAAGCCGAATTTGAAGCTCAGAAAAGAAAGCTATTGGAAGGCAAATGACTGCCATGCGCACTGACCGACCTACCATGGCGCTCAACCTCGCTCCCTTCGGTCGCTGGACGCTGCGCGATAAAGCCGCGCAGCGCCGGTTAGCTCTAATCGATTAGGCCCCTCATATGCAGCCAGGCACTTCTATCAGTTGGCGAGCCGACGGCGACGCCGCTGCGTTCGATCATGACACCTGGGAATTCAAGTCCAGGCAATTTCTCGTCTCCTCAAAGCAGCTTCTGAGCGATTTCGACGCTGCAATTGAATCCCCCACGTTTCAGAGCATCATGCTGCTTCCGACGGCAGAGTTCCTCGCATCGCTGGCCTTGGAGTTAATCGCCAAAGCCTACTACCTTAGAAGTAATGCAGGGCCGCGAGAAGACATCTACCGTCACGATGTCATCGTTCTCTGCGGAGCTGGGTTTTTGAGCGCCGAACAAGAACAACTGATGCTTCACGCCGAACGATATGTTGTCTGGGCCGGAAGGTACCCGACGCCCAAATGGACGAAGGAGTCGCTCAAAGAGAACTACGATGTCCCTTCGGTTGTCGTTGGTTCAGTCGAGCACATCGATGCGACGAACATTCCAAACACGGCTTCGCGCCCTAGAGTCGATCAACTCCTTGCACTCTATGAACACATACATGCCGCATGGCAAGCGCTGGCCGGTGCCAACCCTACGGTTCACGCGGACTTCGCGCCTGCGGTGCTCCGCCGGTGACCTCTACGTTAGGCGTCTCTACGCTCATGCCATCGCCGTCCGCAGACTTCGAGAGACAGCTAGAGCTATTTCGTACCGAGGCGGAGAGCGCGCTGCAGTTTTTCTTCGCATGGGATGCAGTACACGCCGTCGCGGCCAAAGACAAGGCGGTCTTCCGCATGCTCAATGAGGCACCACTGTTCTGGAATACTGCGCTCGGTGCGCTTCAGGCCTCTGCACTTGTGGCACTAGGGCGAATCTTCGACCCCGATCAGAGCAACTACAGCGTCACGCGACTCTTGGCGCTGGCACATGCGAATCTCGACATTTTCTCCAAAGACGCACTGGCCAACCGAAAGCGCAAGCTCAGCGCGAACGCAGAAGAATGGCTACCCGAGTATCTTGCGACGGTGTATGTGCCATCGCGAGAAGATTTCCGAAACTTGAAGCGGCACGTCACAGTTAGGCGAAAGCTCTACGAAGAGAAATACCGCCCGTGTCGCCACAAGGTATTTGCCCATCGTGGCGTCACTACGCGCGAAGAAGTGGGTGAGCTGTTCGCCAAGACAAATCTCAAGGAGTTGCGACAGATCCTAGTCTTTCTTGCTCGCCTCTACTCGTCGCTCTGGAGCCTGTACTTCAATGGACACAAACCGACACTGCGCCCCGCCCGCTATTCGGTAAAACGAATGCTGGAGCAACCTTCGCCAAATGTGAAACATGCCAAACTACAGGAGCGACTCGTTCATGAAGCAAAAGACTTCCTCAGTCGGCACAGCAAAGCGGAAGACGCCTAACGTCGTTCAAGTCGGACTGGCTTGCAGCCGCCCGCTTAACTCTAATGTAACGTGCGCAGGAGTTTGCAGGGTGGGTGTCAACGACAGGGTATGTCGTTTTCTTGCCGGTCTTTGCTCTATTCTTGAATTTTCTGATCGCAAGCGTCCGGCATGTATCCTGTCAAACAGACAGAAAGTGGAGCGGGTGATGGAC
Organism: Burkholderiales bacterium; assembly: GCA_038208175.1. Classification (GTDB taxonomy): domain Bacteria; phylum Pseudomonadota; class Gammaproteobacteria; order Burkholderiales; family Burkholderiaceae_C; genus Rhodoferax. Next base: position 41,576 of record JBBQZA010000001.1, on the reverse strand, counting down.
CGCAATCAGTCCACCCTTAAAACCCGGCCAGCGTGCGCAAGCCGCCCGGGTCAACCACATTCAAGGTGCGCCCGGAGCCGCTGATCAGGCAGCGCTCACGCAGATGGCGCAGCACGCGGGACAGGGTTTCAGGGGCAATGCCGAGTTGCGCCGCTGCAGCAACACTGCCATCACGCCCTCGTCACCGGTTTCGGCATGACGCAGCAACCACTCGGCACAGCGCGCCTCGGCGTCCTTGGCGAGGCGACTGACGGCGAACTCGGTCTGCTGGCGATGTGCCAGCGCCATGTCATGGAACACGACTTGGGCCGACCCTGACATGCGGGCCAGCGAACGGTGAAATTCGGCCAGCGGCACCTGTCGCAGGCAGACTTCGGTTTCAGCCACCGCATCCACCGTATGCGCCAAGTTCAGTACCGCGCTACTCGCTTCCAGCCAGCAAGGGCCTTCCACCAGGCCCAACTGATGCTCCATGACCGCGCCTTCCATGACGCCGAGCGCGACACGCCCCGACTCGATATACAATTGAGCACATACGGCACACGGCGGTATAATGCTGCCTAGATGCAAAAAAAGCCGATTCGCTGGAACCCTGAGAAGAATATCGAACTCATGCAAGAGCGAGGCGTTTCGTTTGAGGAGATCCTCTCGAGCATTGAGCAGGGCGGTCTACTGACTGTTTTAGACCATCCCAATCAGCGAAAGTATCCGAACCAGAGAATTTGGGTGGTGAAGGTCCGAGCCTACGCCCACCTGGTCCCGTTGGTCGAGTCAGAAGATGAAATATTCCTTAAGACAATCATGCCTAGTCGCAAAGCGACGAAGCGATTTCTAAGCGAGGTTAGCGATGAAGAGTGATAAAGAGTACGAAGCGGAAGTCCTGCGCTCGTTTGAAAAAGGCGAATGGGAACCTATAAAGAATCTGAAAAAGGAAATGGATCGCTATCGCGAAGCGGCGGCCGAAACATTGCTTAAGAATAGGCGTGTGAACATCCGCATTTCGGCAATTGATCTTGAGGGGCTCCAGGCCAAAGCGGCAGCAGAGGGGCTGCCATACCAAACATTGATGGCCAGTGTGCTTCACAAATATGTTTCGGGTCGCCTTGTGGACGGGCCGGCACGTATAACTGCGCGCTCAAGCCGGACGCCGCGCAAGCGCGTCGCCGCGTAGCTCCAACGTTAGACCTCCCAATCGCTGCCATGGATGCGAACATTTCTCTTTCCGACAACGTCGACGCAGAAGAAGTCCTCGCTATTTACAGAGGGAACGGGTGGTCGTGTACTTTCCGCATCTGCTAGTGCATCCTAATTTTCAGCGGAAGGGTATTGGGCGGAGAATGATGGAAGCCTTGCTTGCGCGCTATCCGTTCCGACAAGGTTAGATCGTGCGAAGCCATGTTTGAGGCAGACGCGCCGGACGCTTCTCAGCGGCGCTCGCATCGCGCTCGGCGCGCTGCTCAACCGGAACGTTGAGCAGTCCGCTTTCCAAAGCCCGCGACGACCGCCATGGGCTCGTTGAAGCCCTTCCCACCCGCTCTTCACCCCCAAGGCCGCATCCCCCTCAAACGCATCCTGCAGCAGTTGCCGGATTGCCGCACGTTCCAGTGGCCGCAGATCAGGGTATCGGTTCTACAGTGCAATGTCGCCATTGCCTGAATCAGGCCAGCCGAATCATCAACCCGGACCATGTTCGGATGTTTGCGCTGGACCAGTCGCGGCGCCGATGTTAAATCAACTACATCGTAGTAGTTATTGCATATTTGTAGTTGATTTAGCTACAATGTAGCCAATTCGACAGCATCCATACATGAACCAAGCCACTCTCACTGAGATCTTCGGAAGCGCCGACCGGTACAAGGCATTGCGTGCGATTTTTTCTGAGCCAGGTCGAGGTTTCGGCCAACGGGAACTGGCCAAAGCAGCCGGCATAGACCCCGGGAACGTCTCCCGCCTACTGAAACGGTGGACGGAGGCGGGACTCGTGCAGCGGGTACAAAAAGACGGGCTGCCTCGGTACTACGCGAGCAAGGACACTTCTTTGGCACCCTTGGTCACGCTGATGCAGCAAGACAGCGCGTTGGTCCATGCCCTTCGCGACTTTCTCGATGGCGTGGAAGGCGTCCAGGTTGCGCTCCTCTTTGGCTCCATTGCACGCGGCGATGAAAACGCCGACAGCGACATCGATGTGCTCGCGCTCGGCAACGTCTCTGAGTTGAAGCTCAACACCCTTCTCAAACCTGTTGGCCGCAAGCTCGGGCGCCCAGTCCATGCATCCGTCAGTACCATCAAAGGTTTTCGAAATCAGATCCAGGCTAGGGAGAGTTTTGCAGGCGAAATCGTGCGCGGCCCGAAGATCGCATTGATAGGGGATTTTGATGCTGCAGTCATTTCAGAAACTGAGCGCTGAGCCGGGCTCGCCGCTACGCGAGCAGCCGGCTAATGGCCCAGACGTGATGTCCTGGCTGCAGCAGGCGCAAATCAAGCTCAAAGACGCGAGGATGAAGGCGGTGTCACCAGCCACCCGTATGGACGCGGCCTATGACGCCGTTCTTTTTTGCTGTCTGGCCGTTGCATGCGCCCAAGGGTATCGAGCTGGAAGCGAAAAGGGGCACCATGCGGTGGTACTCGAGGGCGCGGCCCAAGCGGTCGGGCTCACGCAACATCAGTTCGATGAATTGGACACCCTGCGCGATTGGAGAAACCGCAAGTACCGCGCCGCTTTCAAGGTGGAGGTCGATGAAGTAGAAGAGGGAATCGCAATTGCGGCACCTTTCCTGGAAAAAGTTGGCGATTGGTTCGCGACTAACCGTGTCATGTTGCTCAAGCGAGCCGCTGGTCAGGCACGCTTGTAGGGCTGTCGACACGCTCATCACTCCCTCGCCCGCACTCCCTCAAACGCATCTTGCAGCAGTTGCCGGATTGCCGCGCGTTCCAGCGGCCGCGGGTTCGGGTGCTGGTTTTGCATGGCACCGGGGCCAGTGGGCACGTGACCACCAAGCCCTCCATCTGCAAATGGGCTGCATTTTGTAAATCCGGCGTCTATGCGAGGAAGGATTCGTGTCTTACCACGGGAGATCTGCCCTGTGTCGCCAACGCGAAAGCGGCAACGACGGAAGGACGGGAAACCGGCCTTGACCGCAGCACAGAAGTCAGCAGAGGGCGTAGTGGACCAGCCAAGGCGCCGAGCCACAAAGGGTTTTCCAAAGGCCCGAACGGTGCCCCGAGAGGGGATTGAAAGAGAGGGGAAATCACTTGCCAAGGAATGATGCGACTGCACCCGGCGAGTCCTGTGGGCGTGAGTCTGCGGGCTGGGGTGAACGCGTGGTTGGCGCGGTCAGAAATGATGCTCCGGTTGTCATGCGCAGATTCAATGTGTCAATTTGGCACAATGTGTTGATGCATGCTGACTCAATCTGCCGAACCGCCGTGTACGTGACCCGTACGCACGGTGGTGTGGGAGGGAGGGGCCGTGAGGCTTCTTCCTATCCCGATTAGCCTGCTGGAGCGAAAGTTGGTTACAGTACCGACATGGCGCCAACCATTGTTCGTGACGGTCAGTTTCGCCTCTTCTTCTTTTCTCGCGAAGAGACGCGCGTTCACGTGCATGTTGCGCATGCAGACGGCGAGGCCAAGTTCTGGCTTCTTCCGCAAGTGACGTTGGCTAACCATACTGGTCTTTCCGCGACGCAAATTCGTCAAGCGCAAGCAGTTGTGAACGCGCACTTAAAGGAGATCCAAGATGCCTGGACCCACCATTTCGGCGGCTGAAGTCACCCACGTGTCGAAGCATGGTTTCTGGCTTCTGCTTTCCGATGAAGAACTGCTCGTACCCTTCGACCAATTCCCTTGGTTTCGAAAGGCCACGATTGAGCAAATATCAGAAGTTCAGTGGCCTACCCCTGACCATCTTTATTGGCCGGGGTTGGACGTCGACTTGTCGGTTCAGTCCATACGTAATCCGGCGGCATTCCCGCTGGTCTCGGGCGCAGCTGGCTAACCGGTTGGTCCACTGGACTCGCCTTCGGCTCCCCGGTGACCGCCAACGTTGTAACGCGCGCTGTCAACCTTGCCTGCGCGCGTCGATGACGATTGCGCTGATCGGCGGCGGGTGCCGATGTGTCGCTCCAACCGGCGCTCAGCGCACCAGCAGCACCGGCACCCTGCAATGCGCCAGCACCTGGGTCGCGACCGAGCCCATCACCAGGTTGAACAGCGTGCTGTGGCCGTGCGAGCCCATGATCACCAGATCGAAGCCGCCGCTTTCGGCCAGTTTGGAGATGCTCTCACCGGCGTGGCCGACCTTCCAGTTGCTGTTGGCGTCAATGCCATGGCGCAGCAAAAACTTGGTCACCGGTGCCAATATTTTTTCCGCTTCATCGGCATGGTATTGGTTGACCACTTCCTTGCCGACAGCCGCCCGTGCCCGCGCTGGCAACTGTGGCTGGACCGTGAACACCGTGTAGTCGTGGCCCTGCGCAAACAATTCATCATGCGCGACCAGGTAAGCCAGCATTTTCCTGGTGTAGCTGTTGCCGGCGACAGAGATCAATGCAGAGCGTTGCCTGAAAAGCATTTTGTTCGTTCTTTCGGGCATAGCCCAAAGGATTGGCAATGACACGACAGCCGCCGTGGATGTAGTTGCTGGGTGCATGCAGGTGACCATGCAGCCAAAACTGGGCCTGCGCCAGCAACGCATCCAGGGCGTTGCAGAATCCGGCACTGCCCGGCGTCAGCCCGTAGCGTGGGTCGGCACTCATCAGGCTGGGTGCGAAATGCGTCACCACCACGGTGCTGCCGTCGAACGGTTCAAGCAATGCCTTCGCCAGCCACTCCTGGCACGCCAAAGCCTGTTCGCGCACCTGTTCTGCCAGCATCGGCTGGCCATGGCGCAAGGTGCCGGTTTTTTTCAGGTAATAGTTGGCTGCCCGAAATGCCTTGTCGCGCGCTTTGAGTTGTTGCGTCAACAGCGCCACAGTGCCGGTCTCGACTGCGTTCGCGGCTGGGCCAAGGGCGTCAAAGTCGCTCCACAAGGTCGTGCCAATAAAACGAACCGGCTTGCCATCTCTGGCCGGGAAGGTTATGACTTCCCGCTCCAGCCAGCCAATGCCGAGTCGCTCGCAGGTCTCAAACAAGCGGGCATGGGCCAGATCAAAGTCCTGAGCATCGTATTCGTGATTGCCGGGTACAAACAACACCGGTGTGGGCCAACCATGCTTGGGCGAAAAGCGCGACAGGCCAAAGTCCTGATCCGCCAATTGTGAGCCTGCTTGATAGGAACCGATGTCGCCGGCCAAAACCAGCAGATCGGCTTGCGCTGCAGGGGTGGCCACCCAATGCGGATGAACCTCAAGGTGCAGATCGGACAGCAGTTGAATCTTCATCCTTCAATCAGCATCTGGGTGGTCGATGGACTTTCCTTCGACAAAGACATCGAGCAGTTTGAAGTCGCGGTCCAGCAGCACCGCATCGCCCCAGCAGCCGGCGGCCAGACGACCCCGATCGGTGAGTCCCAGATAGTCGGCAGCATGCGTGGAGACACGCGAGGAGGCCTGCGCCAGGCTCAGACCGAGCTCGTTGACCAGATTGGCGAACGCCTGATCCATGGTCAGCGTCGAACCGGCCAGCGTGCCGTCAGCCAGACGCACGCCACCCAGGCACTTGGTCACGCTATGACGACCCAAGCGGTATTCGCCATCGGGCATGCCGGCAGCGGCGGTCGAATCGGTTACGCAATAAAGACCCGGAATGGCGCGCAAGGCAACGCGAATGGCGCCGGGATGAACATGGATCAGATCAGGAATGATTTCGGCGAAATCGGCGTGGGCCAGCGCGGCCCCGACCATGCCAGGAGCGCGATGGTCCAGTGCGCTCATGGCATTGAACAAATGGGTGAAGCTGCCGGCACCTTTGGACAGCGCCAGCAGGCCCTGTTCATAAGTACCGAGTGTGTGGCCAAGTTGAACACGAAAACCGGCTGCGCAAAGGGATTCAATCAGGTCCGTATTGCCCGGCACCTCGGGCGCTAACGTGATCAGGCGGATCGGGAACAGCTCGTTGAGGTGCAGCAGCTCGCTCATCTGAACCGGTCGAGCGAAATCAGGCTGGGCGCCGAGCTTGGCCTGGTTGATGAACGGACCCTCCAGATGCACCCCCAGGACCCGCGCGGCAGTCGGCCGGCGCTGTGAACCCAAGGCACGCATGGCCCTAAACGCCAACTCCAGATCATGCGCGGGCGCGGTCATGGTGGTGGCCAGCAAGGCCGTCGTGCCATGGCGCGCATGCAACTCGCTGACGCGCAGCATCGCATCGCCGCCTTGCATGATGTCGTGACCACCGCCTCCGTGCACATGCAGATCAACAAAACCGGGTAGCAGCAGCGGCAGACGGGAGTCGCGCACCGCTCCTTCTCCCACCGCTTGGCCAACCAGCGTCAGCACGCGGCCATCTTCGCCAAACTCTATCTCGCCACTGACAAAGCCGTCAGGCGTAAGAATGTGGCCAACAATCCGGGTCATCGGTCAGGTCTCATTCTGAAAGGGATTCGATATAACGCTGCACCGCTGCCACCCGTGCTTGCAAAATCATTTCGCCAATGCGCTTGCCCTGGGTGCCAGCGGCAACAGCGTTTTCGGCGATGGCATGGGTGGGCGCCGCAAGCGCCGCCGACAAGGCCGCCAACAATCGTGGCGTTGGCGCATAAGCCGATTCACTGTGACCGAGTCGGCCGCGCGCATCGCATTCGCAGGCCAGCAGCACGTCGGCGAAGCGCTCCGGTTTACGAAAGGCGTCGCAGCGCTGCAGCAGCCGCACCAGCGCGCTAGCACCCAGGTCGCCGCTGCGGTGAATGTTGCCATGTTCGCGCGCCACCACGTCGGCCAGTTCAGCGCATTCGGTCGGTACCCGCAGCCGCTGGCAGATGCCTTGCAGCAGACGCGCGCCGCGCTCTTCATGGCCGTGGTGTTTCGGCAGCAAAGTGGTCGGCGTCGTCGCCTTTCCCAGGTCGTGGAACAGGCAGGCCAGGCGCACCGGCAGCGAGGCTTTCAAGCGGGCGCTCATGTCGAGTACCAGCATCAGATGCACGCCGGTGTCAATTTCGGGGTGGTAATCGGCGCGCTGCGAGATACCCCACAGCCGGTCCACCTCAGGCAGCAGGCGCGCCAGCGCACCACAATCGCGCAACACCGAGAACATGCGCGACGGCGTGTCCTCGAGCAAGCCTCTGGCCAGCTCCTGCCAGACCCGTTCCGGCACCAGATGGTCGGCTTCGCCAGCCTGCACCATCTCAAACATCAAATGCATCGTCTTCGGCGCCACTGTGAAGTCGGCAAAACGCGCCGCCAGCCGGGCCACGCGCAGGATGCGCACCGGGTCCTCGCGAAAGGCCTCGGTCACGTGACGAAACACCTTGTGCGCCAGATCCTGACGTCCGCCATAGGGATCGATAAACTTCGCTTCTCTCAGATCGGTCTGGGTTTCAATTTCGGCCCAGTCAGCTCGAACCGCAATCGCGTTGACCGTCAGATCGCGCCGCGCCAAATCCTCCTGCAGCGTTACATCCGGTGCCGCATGGACGTGGAAGCCGCGGTAGCCGGGCGCAGTTTTTCGCTCGGTGCGCGCGAGCGCAAACTCTTCGCCGGTTTTCGGATGCAAAAATACCGGGAAATCCTTGCCGACCGGCAGGAAGCCTTTCTGCAGCAGCGCCTCGGGCGTGCCTCCCACCACCACCCAGTCGCGGTCTTGCATCGGCAGCCCGAGCAGGGCATCACGTACCGCACCGCCGACCAGGTAAATCTGCATCTCAACGTTTCAGCCGATACGGCTCTTCGAAGGGCAGAAAGTCCTGCTCGGCCAGTGCACCGGCAATCCAGGCCTGAACCCCGGGCAAGGCGTGGACCCTCTCCACATAAGCGGCAATCACTGGGGGCACCGGTAGCGCGTAGGTTTTAAGGCGTGTGCAAATCGGGGCGAAGTAGGCGTCGGCTATGGTGAAACTTCCAAACAGCAGCGGCCCGCCATGTTCTGTCAGCAGCTCTTGCCACATGCTCACCAGACGCTGCACATCAGAGCGCACCGTTGGCTTGTCACGCCAGATCAGGGCGCCAACCTCCGGCAGCGAAGCCTCGATATTCATCGGGCAATGGCTGCGCAACGCGCTGAAGCCGGCATGCATTTCAGCGCAAATGCTGCGCGCCCGGGCACGCGCCGACTTTTCCGTCGGCCACAGTTGCTTGTCGGGAAATTGTTCCGCCAGGTATTGTGCAATCGCCAGCGTGTCCCAGATCACCAGCTTGTCATCCAGCAGCAGCGGTACCTTACCGGTCGGGGTCAAGGCCGACACGGTTTTCTTGAAGTTCGAGCCGGCATCGAACGCGTCGAAGCGGACCATCACTTCTTCAAACGCAATATCGGCCTGCGTCAGCAGCACCCAGGTCCGCATCGACCAGGATGAATAGTTTTTGTTGCCAATGATCAGTTTCAGCATCAGGTTCTCCACTTAAGGTAAATCAGGGTTGGGCTCCGCTGCGCTGGCATCTTTGGGGCCGATCTGCCCAAGGCGACTCTTGAGCGACTGCGCTTCGCCGCTGATCAGCGCCGCGTAGTTGGTGGTGTTGGCCAGCACCTCTTTCACGTAATCGCGGGTCTCGGCAAAGGGGATGTTCTCGGCCCAGATCGCGGCTTCAAACCGAGGTGCGCCGCTCTGGCCGCGCCAGCTTCTGGAGCGGCTTGGGCCGGCGTTGTAGGCGGCAGCGGCGAGCGGCATGGAACCGTCAAAGGTATCGAGCACCAGTTTCAGATAGCCAGTACCGACGGCGATGTTGATATCGCGATCGTTGATCTGCTGCGGCTTGAACTCTGTCAGGCCAATCTTCTTTGCCGTCCAGCGCGCGGTGGCCGGCATCAGCTGCATCAGGCCGGAGGCGCCGACACCCGACTGCGCATCCATGACGAAGCGGCTTTCCTGGCGGATCAGGCCATAGACGAAAGCCGGGTCGAGTCCAGTCTGTTTCGTCCTTTGCAGCAGGGCGTTCTTGTGTGGCATCGGAAAGCGCTGCTCGAAGTCGATCAGGGATTTGGTCCGCTCGCTGGTGGCAATGCAGCGGTCCCAGACTTCACGCTGGCAGGCCAGATCGGCGGCTGCCAGCAGTTCACGGTCACTCAGGCCGCCGCGGCTGTGCAGGTTGGTGTGGTAGTTCCACTCGCGCACACCCTCAGGACGCAAACCAATCTGAATCGCGTACAGGCCACGGTTCAAGCCGGCGTTCAGGCCGGCACTGTCTTTTTCCTGCATCGTCAAAGCGGCAGGTCGCGCCGGCACGCTGATGCGTTGGCCCAGTTCTTCGAGCGCCATCTGTTCGTAGAAACCACGCACGCCGGCAATGCTTTGCAGCAATTGGGTGGCCTCGGCGCGATCCGGCTCCGACTTGGCCAACTGCAGCAGCGCGCGCGCTTGCCAATAGACCCAGGTGGCCTCCTGACGCGCTTGTGGGCTCATTGCCCGGATCGCTTCCAGCACGGTCTTCCAATGGCCCGGGCGCAGCGCGGCGCGAACTTTCCAGCCCAGATGGTCGTCGTCCAGATCGCTGTCGTGGGCCTTCGAAAAATAGTCGCTGGCGACGCCTGAAAGTCGCTGTGCCGCCTGCTTGCCAATCACGCTCCAGGCCCAGGATCGCTGTTCCGGGCTCAGATGGACGCTCCAGTGGGCGTCGAGTACGCTGGCGGCAGCGTCGGGGTCGCTGCCCGCCATTCGAATCAGGGCCAGCACCACCGATTCCCTGGCGACGCGACGAAAGGCGACGACGCGCTTGGACAGGTAGCGCGCTGCGTTGCCGTTGATTTCGTCGATCGGGGTCGCGGCAGCCGCTGAGATGATGGCAGCGGCTGATTTGGCGGCTTTGGGTCGATTCGCCTCCATCGCCAGCCGCGCTTTGCGCCAGACATCGGCCTCGCTCAAGCGCTTTGCCGCGTAAAGGCGCCCTGCGGCATAGGAGCAGCCGTCGTCAAGCTCTTTTTGTGCGTACCACTGGCGTTTGAATTCGTTCGCCAATTCCGGGCTGTCCGACAGCGGTTCCAGCGCCAGGCTGTAGCAGCGCACTTCGCGATCGTCGCTCATTCGAAACAGTGGCTGCTGGGCCGCGAAGTCGGACCAGTAGCGGCGCTGCCCCAGCAGCAGCAGCCAGTCGTTGCGCAAGCGGTCTTCCTGGTAGGTGCCGGCATATCGGGCGAAGAATTGCTGCACCTCATCCGGCGCCGCGGTCTCAAGGCGCACGCGCAGTTCCCAGTAGGCCGCCCAGGGCTCCAGGGTATGACCCCGTGCCTGGGGTAGCAGCGCCGTCAGACGCCTGCTGTCACCCTTCTTGAACGCCTGGTTCATTTCCAGCATCAAGGCATCCGGCGTCGCCTTGCCGGGCGTTGCGGTCTGGGCGTTTGTCGCTGAGAACGCAGACAGGCTGAGGCAGGCTGTGAGCGCAAACGATGTCAAAATAGGATGAAACTGCATGTGGAGATTATGGATAACTCTGCCGAGAAAAAAGCGCAAGAAAAAAAAGCCCTGCGCCAGCGCCTGGTTGAACAACGTCTGAACCTGCCAGACCGACTACAACGCGCCGATCTTTTGCAGCGCGTGATGCGTATCTGGCTGGTGGGACGCCCCGACGCGGTTATCGGTGCCTATTGGCCGATCAAGGGCGAATTTGATCCTTTGCCGGCCTTGCACCGCTGGAAGGAAGACGGCGAATTGCTGGAGCAAGCGCAACCGCGCCGCATCGGTTTGCCAGTGGTGGACAAGGTGCACAAGAGCATGACTTTTCATGCCTGGTACCCGGGTTGCCCGATGGAAGAGGACGCCTATGGCATTCCAAAGCCAAAGGACACCGAGGTCATCGTGCCGACGCTGCTATTTGTCGCCTGTGTCGGTTATGCCGCCGGCGGTTATCGGCTGGGCTATGGCGGTGGTTTTTACGACCGCATGCTGGCCAAGCTGCAGCCGCGTCCTTTTACCGTGGGGCTCGGCTTTGCCAACGCCTTCCTGCCGGATTTCGAGGCCGAGCCGCACGACATGCCGCTGGACGCCATCCTGAACGACAACGGCGTCGTCTGGCCTTTCTGAGCATGGTTGTGAAAGACTATCTCGAGTTATACTTCTGTAAAACTTTGGAGGACGCCATGCTGCACGCATCGCTACGCCGTTCAGGCGGCTCTTACATCATGACGGTGCCGCTTTCGTACGTGGAACAAAACCACCTGGACGCCGGCTCGCGGCTGGCCATCGAAATCGTCGGCGACGAACTCAAGATCAAGCCCCAGCGAGCGCGCCGAACCCTGACCGCGCTATTGGACGCGACGCCGCGCGGTTTGTGCCGTGCCAAGGGTTGGGACGAACTGGGACCGGTCGGATCCGAGCTGTGACACCTGATCGCGGCGACATCCTGCACCTGGCATTTGACCCGAGCAGCGGTCGGGAAATGAAAGGCAACCATTTCTGTCTGGTTGTCTCACCCCGTGCCTTCAACGCGCGATTCAAGCTGGCCATGCTGTGTCCGATCTCCGGTGGGGTTGCAGATGCTGCCCGCAGTGCTGGTTTTCTGGTATCGCTGATGGGGCATGGTTTGCGCACTGATGGGCAGGTTCACGCCCACCAGATCAAGTCACTTGACTGGGCATCGCGCAGGGCAAGTCTGGTCGAACGTGCCCCCGCAGCGGTGGTGCAAGAGGTACTCTCCTGCCTGCAAAGTGTGCTTGACGATTGACAAACCCATGTGAGCTCGTCAAGTTTATTTGGTCCGTGCACTCCCACTGAGAGGGAGGCGCCCTGTGGGGCGCCGGAGCACTCCGGCTTTGGCCCGGAGCACTGCGGTGGGGCACTCAGTTCCGCGAATGTCCCCCGCCTAAGGCTCCTCCTTTATTTCGCTGCACTGAGCGCCCCACCGCAGTGCTCCTGCCATCGTGGTCCTGCAATGCCGTCACCCCAGCTGGCAACCGGGACTAACCGCTTTGCAGATTTCGCCATTGACAAGGGCAGGGCGCCTGCTTGACGAACACCGTCAATCAAGCATAATGTAGTGCTGAACACTACATAGAAGGATTTCAGATGAAAACCATCAGCGCTGCTGACGCCAATCGGCATTTTTCCAGTTTGCTGCGCGATGTCGCGACGGGTGAGGTCATTACCGTTCTTTCGCGTGGCAAACCTGTTGCCACCATTTCGCCAGTTGGAAGCGAAAACCTTCAGCGCCAAGCTGCCAAGCTGGGTCTGCTGGAGCGCTTGCGTCGGCGCAAAGCATCAGGATCGCGGACCTGGACCCGCGATGAGCTGTACCAGGACTGATCATGCGGGCAGCTCTTGACACCAACATCCTGGCCTATGCAGAAGGTCTGGGTGACAAAACCCGCTGCAGCGCGGCACTGCGTCTGATTGAGCAATTGCCGACAGGCTCGGTTGTGCTGCCAGCGCAAACGCTCGGCGAATTGACTCGGCTACTCACCGGCAAGGCCAGGCGCACCTCGACAGTGGCACGGGAAGCCGTGCTTGGCTGGGCCGACAGTTTCGAGGTTGCCGATTCAAACTGGTCGGCTTTCCAGGCCGCTCTGGATCTGATGGTTGATCACCAACTGCCGATGTGGGATGCCCTGATCCTGGCGGTTGCCGCAGAGAACCATTGCCGGCTGCTGTTAAGTGAAGATTTTCAGGATGGGTTCACCTGGCGCGGCGTCACGGTGGTGGACCCCTTCGCAGCACCGCGTTCAGCGCTGCTGACGGGTCTGCTGGGGCACTCAAACTAGCGGTACAAGGGACGCATCAGCACTCCACAATATTCACAGCCAACCCGCCGCGCGACGTTTCCTTGTATTTGGTTTTCATGTCGGCGCCGGTCTCGCGCATGGTCTTGATCACCTTGTCGAGCGAGACCACATGCTGGCCATTGCCGGCCATCGCCATGCGCGCTGCGTTGACGGCCTTGACGGCGCCCATCGCATTGCGCTCGATGCAAGGCACTTGCACCAGGCCACCGATCGGGTCGCAGGTCAGGCCCAGGTTGTGTTCCATGCCGATCTCGGCCGCGTTTTCGACCTGCTCCGGGCTACCGCCCAATAGCGCCGCCAAGCCGGCCGCCGCCATCGAGCAGGCAACGCCAATTTCACCCTGGCAGCCGACTTCGGCGCCGCTGATGGAGGCATTGAGTTTGTACAAAATGCCGATCGCGGCAGCGGTCATCAGGAACTCGATGACGGCATCTTCTGCGTCCTCGTCGCTGCGCTTGCCGGGATTGAGGATGAAGCGGTCGCAGTAGTGCAAGACCGCAGGAATGACGCCCGCCGCACCATTCGTTGGCGCCGTCACGACGCGTCCGCCGGAGGCGTTCTCCTCGTTCACGGCAAAGGCGTAGACATTGATCCAGTCCAGTACCGACAAGGGGTCGGCCAAGTCCCGTTCAGCGCGCTCACGCAACTGCGCCGCCAGCACGGGTGCACGGCGCGGAACCTTGAACGGGCCCGGCAGCGTGCCCTCACTCGTCAACCCGCGCTGCACGCATTCGCGCATCACGCGCCAGATCACCAACAGACCGGCACGGATGTCCGCGCCGCTGCGCCAGGTGCGTTCATTGGCCCACATCAACTGGCTGATGCTCAGGCCATGCTGTTGACATAAGCGCAGCAGGTCATCGCCTGAAGTGAAGGGGTAAGGTGTCTTCTCGAAGGCATGCAAAACGGCCTCGTTGGCGGCACCCGCCGTGACGACAAAACCACCGCCGACGCTGAGGTATTTGGTCTGTCTGAGCAGTTTGCCATCGGCGTCCATTGCGCTGAATTTCATGCCATTGGGATGTTCAGTCAAGGCTTCGTGCCGATTGAACAACAGGTGTTCTGTTTCCTTGAAACTGATGGGGTGGCTGCCCAGCAAGGCGAGCTTCTGGCTGGCGCGTACGGTGCGGATCATTTCGGGCACTGCTGGCACATCCACCGTGTCCGGGCTGTGCCCCATCAGGCCCAGCATGACAGCCGAATCCGAGCTGTGCCCCTTGCCGGTGGCGCCGAGCGAGCCGTAGAGCTCGCATTTCACATTCGCTGTGGTCGGAAGCAGGCCATCGCGTTGCAACGCCATGGCAAAAAGCCGCGCGGCGCGCATCGGCCCTACGGTGTGCGAGCTGCTCGGTCCGATACCGATTTTGAAGAGGTCAAATACGCTGATGGCCATGTCGGATCTTAAGGTTTTTCACCGAGTGGGAAGCAGCAGGGAGCGTGCGTCGGCCTGATAGTCTTTCAGCGTTTCGAACAGGTGCTGGCGCTGCGCTGGTGTGCTGCTGTTGTGCAAGGAGGCAAGCGTCCGGCAAGTGGCGTGCGTCATGGTTTCCATGTAGTTGCGGTAGACCGGATCGGGCGATTCCATGAAGCGGACCAGCAGGGACCGCATTGCCGTCTTGAGTTCTGGCGCGCCTGGCCTTGCACCTTGAATCTGGCGCAGCGTCTGCACAATGTCCTTCTGGCGTTGCTGGGATTCGCGGTAAATCAGGTTGACGTCGAAGGGAGAGGCCAACAGTCCGGCGCGCAGCACGGCAAGCTGGGGTTCGTCCAAGCGGCCGTAAAACGTTTCGATGCGCTCTGTCAATTGTTTGACGCGCCGATTCTGGCGCCCGGCCGGTGTGGCTTCGAGCCAGTCGTCACGCCATTTCTGTCTTCGCTTGTCGAGTTGTCGTCCCAGATGATCGACCTGCGCGGGTTTGAGTGCCGGCGCCATCGCGCTGACGGTCGGCTCGAATTGATCGAGGACGGCCTGCATGTGGGTTTTTACCTCGGCATACAGATCGCAGAACTGCTCTGGCGTGGCGTCGAGCGGCGCCACTTTCTGCAGCTTTTCCAGCGTCTTGACATACACCGGCAGTTCGTACTTTCGGTGCCAGGTCTGCAGGGCGGCCAGGTCTTCGCGCAGCCTCAGTGATTGCGAGTCGTTAAAGTCAAAGTAGCTGTCGAGCCACCAATAACCCAACTCGGGGGCGTTCTGGTAGGCTAATTTGGTGGCGCTGCATGCGCACAGCCAAAGTGCCATGGCCAGAATCAGCAGCACGCCGATAATATGACGAAAATCCAGGCGTTGAGCGCTTGACAGATTGGAGTCGGACATGGCAGATATTTCCCCTAAAGCCACAACGCCAGGCGCGGTGGACGTGTTGATCATGGCGGCCGGCAAAGGCACGCGCATGAAAAGCAAACTACCCAAAGTGTTGCACCTTTTGGCCGGGCGTGCTTTGTTGCAGCATGTGCTAGACACGGCGGCTGAATTATCGGCGCGTCAGGTGGTCGTCATCAGCGGGCACGGCGCTGCAGAGGTTGAGGCCGCAGTGACGGTTGCGATCGGTTCTGCATCCGGCTTCAAGCTCGACTTTGTGCGCCAGGAACCGCAACTGGGCACGGGGCACGCAGTGCAGCAGGCGCTGCCAGCGCTGCGCGATGACGGCATCGCGTTGGTGCTGTCGGGCGACGTGCCGTTGATTCGCGCCGACACTTTGCAGCACTTGATTGCAGCCTGTGGCGGTGACAAGTTGGCACTCTTGACCATTGATTTTTCCGACCCCACCGGCTATGGCCGCATTCTGCGCAGCGGCGAGGTAGTGCAGGCCATCGTCGAGCAGAAGGACGCCAGCGCAAAGCAGCGCGCCATCACCGAGGTTTACAGCGGCATCATGGCCGTGCCCGCGCGCCACCTCAAGTCATGGCTGGCGCGGCTGGACAACAAGAACGTTCAAGGTGAGTACTACCTCACGGATGTCGTCAAATTTGCCGTCGCCGATGGTGTGCCGGTTGTCGCCCACAAGATTTCGGACGCCCTGCAGGTGGCTGGCATCAACAGTCCGGCGCAACTGGCCGAACTGGAGCGTGCCTGTCAAAGACGCACGGCGGAACAGTTGATGCGGCAGGGTGTGCGCCTGGCCGATCCGGCACGGCTCGATGTGCGCGGCACATTGCAGTGCGGGCAAGACGTGTCGATCGATGTGAACTGTGTTTTTGAGGGGCTGGTCAAACTCGCGGATGACGTCAGGATAGGCGCAAACTGTGTCATCTCAAACGCGACGATTGGCGCCGGCGCCGTGATTCATCCCTTTACCCACATCGAGGGCGGCAAAGCCGGTATCAAAGATTTTGTCGAAGTCGGCGCTGGCGCTCTGGTCGGTCCGTTTGCACGTCTGCGCGCTGGCGCCAAACTGGGTGCTGAAGTGCATGTCGGCAATTTTGTCGAAATCAAGAACTCAACGCTGGCCCAGGGCGCCAAGGCCAATCACCTGGCGTATCTGGGTGATGCCACGGTCGGAGAGCGCGTCAATTTTGGCGCCGGCAGCATCACCGCCAATTACGACGGTGCGTTCAAGCACCGCACCATCATCGAAGCCGATGTGCACATCGGCAGCAACTGCGTGCTGATTGCGCCCGTGACCCTAGGCGCCGGCGGTACCGTGGGCGGTGGTTCGACGCTCAGCAAAGACACGCCAGCCGGCGCCTTGAGCGTGGCCCGGGCCCGCCAGGTGAGTATCCCCAACTGGAAGCGGCCCAGCAAATCAAGCTAGGCGCAGTCGCCCGATCGGATCACGCAGCAGTTGCTCTTCCCATCGCATCATTTTTTCTTTGAAGACGTTCACACGCTGCGGGTAGCGATCTGCCAGGTTGTAGGCTTCGCCCGGATCGGCTTTCAGATTGAACAGCATGAACAGGGGCACGGCCAACTGGCAATCAAGGGGACGCGGTAGCCGCCTTCAAAACTCTGGCCTTTACTTTGGTTTCCCCCTTAAACCTGGTAACGAGTTCTATGCCGACTTACCCGGCAGTTTCACCTTGGCGCCAAATTTGCTGCGCTTGATGCTGAAGAAGGTCTTCACATTGCGCACATTCGCATCGGCTGTAAAAAGCCGTTGCACCAGCGCCAGGTAGCCGGGCATGTCGGCGGCGTGCACCACCAGACAAAAATCGGGTCCGGGCGATACGCGGTAACACTGCTGCACGGCGTCTTGCGCGGCAACGCGTTGCTCGAACGCTTCCAGGGCTTCGTTGTCCTGACGGTCCAGCGTGATTTCCACAATCGCGCACAGGCCGTGGCCCGCAACCGATGCCAGTTTGTCGATGCTGAGGATGGCAATTTCGCGCTCGATCAGCCCAAGCTCATGCAGGTGCCTGACGCGTCGCAAACAGGTGGGCGGTGAAATGTGAACGCGCTCCGCCAGAGTCTGATTGCTTAGCGAAGAGTCGTTTTGCAACTGCGCCAGCAATTGCAGGTCGGTGGTATCCAGGACCAGTTCGCCCATGGTTTTTCGGGTTGGAGGCGGCTTGCTCGCTTAGGGCTTTTCCGCGGCGTGTCTGCGGCGTTCCAGAAAGGCCTGCAACTCGCCAACCACGCCCTTGCGAAAGGCCAGCACGCACAGCACAAAAATGACGCCGATGATGACGTTAACCCAGGAACCCACCTTGTCGGCCAGCGTGTCCTGCAGCGAGATCACGATGCCGGCACCCAGGACTGGACCGAAAAAAGTGCCAACGCCGCCCAGCAGCGTCATCAGGATGACTTCGCCCGACATCGACCAATGCACGTCCGACAGCGTGGCAAATCCCATCACCAGCATCTTCAGGGATCCGGCCAGACCCGATAGCGCGGCCGACAGAACAAACGCCAGCAGCTTGTAGCGGTCCACCTGGTAGCCCAGCGAAATGGCGCGCGGCTCGTTCTCCCGGATCATTTTCAGCACCTGGCCGAACGGCGAATGCACGATGCGCGAGATCGCCAGAAAGGTTGCCACAAATATCGCAACCACCAGGTAGTACATGGCGGTGTCGGAAGCCAGCGAAAAAACGCCGAACAGGGCGCCACGCGGAACCCCCTGCAAACCGTCTTCACCGCCGGTAAAGGGTGCCTGCAAGCCAATGAAATAGACCATCTGGGCGATCGCCATGGTGATCATGGCGAAGTAAATACCCTGACGCCGGATCGCCACTGCGCCGACCACCAGGCCGATCAGGCCGGAACCCAGGACGCCGGCCAGAATGCCCAGCTCCGGCGTCCAGTGCTGCGCCTTGATAAGCCAGGCGGTGATGTAGGCGGCAGAGCCGAAGAAGGCGGCGTGGCCAAACGAAAGCAGGCCGGTGAAGCCCAAGAGCAGGTTGAAGGCGCAGGCAAAAATGGCAAAGCACAGCAGCTTCATCACAAACACCGGATAGAGCCCGATCATCGGCGCTACCAGCGCCAGCAGCAGCAATCCCAGGTACGTGATGCGGATCAGTTTGGCAGATGCGGTCATGCTCAAATTTCCTTGCCAAACAGGCCGGCCGGGCGAATCATCAGCACGATGACCATGATGATGAACACCACAATGCCGGATGCTTCCGGATAGAACACGCGGGTCAACCCCTCGATCACACCGAGTCCGAGTCCGCTCAGGATCGAGCCCATGATGGAGCCCATGCCACCGATCACGACCACGGCAAACACGACGATGATCAGGTTCGAGCCCATCAGTGGGTTGACCTGAATGATGGGGGCGGCGAGCACGCCGGCCAGTGCCGCGAGCGCAGCGCCGGCGCCATAAGTCAGCATCACCATCATCGGCACATTGATGCCAAAAGCCTGCACCAGCGGCGCGTTTTCGGTGCCGGCGCGCAGGTAGGCACCGAGCCGCGTGCGCTCAATCAGGTACCAGGTTCCCAGGCAAACCAGCAACGACACCAGCACGACCCAGGCACGGTAGTTTGGCAGCACCATGAAACCCAGATTGGTGGCGCCCGACAACAGCGCCGGTACATCGTAATTCTGGCCCGATGCGCCATACAGTTCGCGGAAGACGCCCTCGGCAATCAGCGCCAGCCCAAAGGTCAGCAGCAAGCCATAGAGCGGGTCGAGTTTGTACAGATGCTTCAGGAAAAGGCGCTCAATAACGACGCCCAGCATGCCCACGACCAGCGGCGCTAAAACCAGCGCAAACCAGTAGTTGATGCCGAGCTTGTCAAGCATGATCCAGGCCGCAAAAGCGCCCAGCATGTAGAGCGCGCCGTGCGCAAAATTGACCACGCCGAGCAGGCCAAAGATGACCGCCAGACCGAGGCTGAGCATGGCGTAAAAAGCGCCATTCACCAAGCCCAACAGCAGCTGGCCCAGAAAAGCCTGAAGTGGAATACCGAAAATTTCCATGTCATCTAATGTCATCCCCCTGCCCGCCGGACAGAGGGTTGGGTGAGGCGCTAGCTTACTTCTTCAGCAAGGAGCACTTGGAGTCGGCGACGGTCGTGAAAGCCTGCTCGCCGGGGATCTTGGCGATGGTCTTGTAGTAATCCCACGGTGTCGTCGAATCCTTGCTGGATTTGACCTCGAACAGGTACATGTCGTGAATCATGCGACCGTCGGCGCGAATCTGGCCCTTGCTATAGAAGTCGTCGAACTTCATGGTCTTCAGCGTGCTCATGACCTTGTCGCCATCCGTCGTGCCAGCGCTCTGCACCGCCTTCAGATAGTTGAAGGCTGCCGAATAGTCAGCCGCTTGCAGGCTCGATGGCATGCGCTTGTATTTCTCAAAAAAGCGCTTGGCAAACTTGCGCGACGCTTCGTCCTGGTTCCAGTACCAGCTGTCGGCAAGTTGCAGGCCTTCGGTGTTGGCCAAGCCCAGACTGTGCACATCGTTGATGAACACCAGCAGGCCGGCTACCTTCATCGTTTTCGTGATGCCGAATTCCTTGGCCGCTTTCATGGCATTGGTAAAGTCGCCGCCGGCGTTGGCCAGCCCCAGAATCTGTGCCTTGGAAGCCTGCGCTTGCAACAGGAAGGCAGAGAAGTCGGAGGCATTCAGTGGATGCCGTGCGGCTCCGGCCACGGTGCCGCCATTGGCTTTGACAACGTTGGCAGCATCACCTTCCAGCGAGTAACCAAAGGCGTAGTCGGCAGTGAGGAAGTACCAGCTCTTGTTGCCGGCCTTGACCAGCGCCGTACCGGCTACTTTGGCCAGAGATACGGTGTCATAGGCGTAGTGAATGCTGTAGGGTGTGCAGTCTTCGTTGGTCAGCCGGGCCGAGCCGGCACCAATCGCGATGAAGGGGCGTTTCTTCTCCAGAGCGACTTTGGACATGGCCAGCGAGGTTCCGGAGTTGGTGCCGCCGATCAGCAGCGCCAGGTTTTCCTTGTCCATCCATTCGCGCGCTTTGGAACTGGCCACGTCAGCCTTGTTCTGGTGGTCGGCGGTCAGCACTTCAATCGGGCGGTTCAGCACCTTGCCGCCGAAATCCTGTGCCGCCCATTTGATCATTTCACCGCCGGCCGGGCCATCGATGTCAGCGTAAAGACTGGACATGTCGGTGATGAAACCGATACGGACCGGGCCTGGTGCCTGCGCAAAGGCGCAAGTGGCAAATCCAAGGGTCATGGCAGTGACGAGAGTGTTGAGTTTCATAGTGTCTCCAAGTTGGTTAGGGTAAAAAAAAGGCGGGCGTCAGACGCCCAGGTATTCCTGCAGCATGCTCATGTTCTGCTTCAGTTCTGCTTGGGCAAACTGTTTCACGATGATGCCATGTTCCATCACATAAAAGCGGTCTGCCAGCGGCGCAGCAAAGCGGAAATTCTGTTCCACCAGCACAATCGTATAGCCTTTGGCCTTGAGCGCCAGAATCATCTCGGCGAGCTTTTGCACGATCACCGGCGCCAGCCCTTCCGACATTTCGTCCAGCAGCAGCAAGCGTGCGCCGGTGCGCAAAATGCGCGCCACCGCCAGCATCTGCTGCTCGCCGCCTGACAGGCGCGTACCGGGGCTCGCGGCGCGCTCTTTCAGGTTCGGAAACATCGTGTATATCTCTGCCACGCTCATGCCGCCGGCAGCGAGGGTCGGCGGCAGCATCAGGTTTTCTTCGGCCGTCAGGCTGGCAAAAATGCCGCGCTCTTCCGGGCAATAACCGACGCCCAGGTGTGCCACCTTGTGCGGCGCCAGATGGATGGCCTCGGTAGCGTTGATCTTGATGCTGCCCTTGCGCTTGCCGGTCAGGCCGACAATGGCGCGCAGCGTGGTGGTACGTCCGGCGCCGTTGCGCCCGAGCAGCGTCACCACCTCACCCTGGTGCACCGTCAGGTTGACGCCGTGCAGGATGTGCGACTCACCATACCAGGCGTGCAAGTCTTCTATTTTCAGCAGCTCGGGGGCCATATTCACCATATTCAATGGGCTCCCTGCAGCGCGGTGTCTGCCGTGCCCATGTAGGCTTCGATCACCAGCGGATTGCTCGACACCTCGGCATAAGGGCCATCGGCGATGATGGCGCCGCGCTGCAGCACCGTGATGCGGTCGGCAATCTTGGCCACCACGTTCATATTGTGTTCGACCATCAGAATGGTGCGCCCGGCCGACACTTTCTTGATCAATTGCGTGACGCGGTCCACGTCTTCGTGGCCCATGCCCTGGGTCGGTTCATCAAGCAGCATCAGCTCCGGCTCCAGCGCCAGCGTGGTTGCCAGTTCCAGAGCGCGCTTGCGCCCATAGGGCAGGTTGACGGTGAGTTCGTCATGGAAGTCCTGCAGATCCACTGCAGCCAGCAGTTCGTGGGCGCGAGCGTGCAGCGGTGTCAAGGTGCTCTCGGCTTTCCAGAAATGAAAAGAGGTGCCCAGATTGCGCTGCAAGGCGGCACGCACGTTTTCCAGCACCGTCATGTGCGGAAACACCGCGGAAATCTGGAACGAACGGACAATGCCGCGACGCGCCGTTTGTGCCGGCTTTTCGGTTGTGATGTCGACACCGTTGAACGCAATGCTGCCGCTGCTCGGGTGCAGAAACTTGGTCAGCAAATTGAAGAAGGTGGTTTTGCCAGCGCCATTGGGGCCGATCAGCGCGTGGATGTGACCGCGCCTGACTTTAAGATCGACCTTGTTGACCGCCACGAATCCCTTGAATTCCTTGGTCAATCCACGTGTTTCAAGAATAAACTCCGCTGACAAATCTCTCTCCGGCTGTACAGGTCGAACAAGCGAGCACTCGGGCGCGCAACAAAGAGCTGCATGCTAACAACTTAGCCAGCACGGCGCTAGGGGGTTAAAACTTAAGTAGTTTTACTTGCAGCACCCTGCTGCTCCAGTCAGGTTTTGCGTTCTGTCGATTTTATGTTATTTAATTTCATTTGTAACATATTTCTGGAATTATTCTACTTGTTTTGTAAGCAATGAAATAAAAGTTCATAAATATATAAATATAGACTGCATATTTCTTGATGGCAGTTTTACCATCCACACATTCGTCTTCAGGAGCTCTCCATGTGTGGAATAGTCGGTGGCGTCTCGAGTCGAGACATAGTTCCTGTATTGGTACAGGGTCTGGCGCGGCTGGAGTACCGGGGCTACGACTCCTGCGGTGTGGCCGTGGTTGCCAACGGCCTGCAAAGGGCGCGCAGCACGTCCCGGGTAGCGGAGTTGGCCGAGCAGGTCAGCGCCAGCAAACTCCAAGGCACAACCGGCATTGCCCACACCCGCTGGGCCACCCACGGCGAGCCGGCCGTGCACAACGCTCATCCCCATTTCAGCCATGGTATTGGCCCTGATGCCCCCAGCCGTCCAGGCCGGGTTGCCCTGGTGCACAACGGCATCATCGAAAACCATGACGAGTTACGGGTTTTGCTGCAGGCCAAAGGCTATGTGTTTCAGAGCCAGACCGATAGTGAAGTCGTCGCCCACCTGATCGACAGCCTGTACGAAGGCGATCTGTTCGAGGCCGTACGAGCGGCCCTGCCACAGCTGCACGGCGCCTATGCGATTGCCGTCTTCTGCAAGGACGAGCCACACCGCCTGGTGGGCGCCCGCGCCGGTTCCCCCTTGGTGCTGGGTGTCGGCACCGATGGCCTGGAACACTTTCTGGCCAGCGACGCCATGGCGCTGGTGGGCGTGACCGACCAGATCGTCTACCTCGACGAAGGCGATGTGGCCGATCTGCAACTGGGCAAATACTGGCTGTTCGAGAAATCTGGCAAGGCGCTGACAGCCCTGCAACGCCCAGTCAAGACGGTGCAGGCCCACAGTGGCGCAGTCGAGCTCGGACCGTACCGCCACTACATGCAAAAAGAGATTTTTGAGCAGCCACGCGCCATCGCCGATACGCTCCAGGGGGTCGATGGCATCGCGCCCGAGCTGTTTGACGGCCAAGCCAGTGCCGCGCGCGTCTTCAAGGACATCGATTCGGTGCTGATCCTGGCCTGTGGCACCAGCTACTACAGCGGTTGCACCGCCAAATACTGGCTTGAGAGCATCGCCAAAATCCCGACCCAGGTCGAAGTCGCCAGCGAATACCGGTATCGCGATTCAGTCCCCAACCCCAAAACCCTGGTGCTGACCATCACCCAGTCGGGCGAGACTGCCGATACGCTGGCGGCCCTGCGCCATGCGCAAAGCCTGGGCATGACGCATACGCTGACCATCTGCA
Organism: Burkholderiales bacterium; assembly: GCA_038208175.1. Lineage (GTDB taxonomy): Bacteria > Pseudomonadota > Gammaproteobacteria > Burkholderiales > Burkholderiaceae_C > Rhodoferax. The sequence continues at coordinate 18,165 of JBBQZA010000001.1, read as the reverse complement.
ACGTCGCCACCAGCGCCATGGTGCGCGAATGCGAGCTGGCTTACATCACGCGTGCCGGCATCGAGATCGGTGTCGCCTCGACCAAAGCCTTTACGGCGCAACTGGCGGGGCTGTTTCTGCTGACGCTGGCCTTGGCCCAGGCCAAGGGCAGACTCAGCGACGCTGAGGAAGCGCGACACTTGAAGGCGATGCGCCATTTGCCGACGGCCTTGCAAGCGGTGCTGGCGCTGGAGCCGCAGGTGATTGCCTGGTCCGAGGACTTTGCCAAGATGGAGAACGCGCTCTTTCTGGGCCGCGGTCTGCATTACCCGATTGCGATGGAAGGGGCTCTGAAACTCAAGGAAATCAGCTACATCCATGCCGAGGCCTATCCGGCCGGTGAGCTCAAGCACGGGCCGCTGGCGCTGGTGACCAGTGCCATGCCGGTGGTCACTGTCGCACCCAACGACGCCTTGCTGGAGAAACTCAAGAGCAATATGCACGAGGTGCGCGCCAGAGGCGGCGTGCTCTATGTGCTGGCCGATGCCGATACCCGCATCGAGAGTGGCGAAGGGCTGCATGTGATCCGCATGCCCGAGCATTACGGGGAGCTCTCACCTCTGCTGCATGTGGTGCCGCTGCAACTACTGGCTTATCACACCGCTTGTGCCAGGGGCACCGATGTCGATAAGCCACGCAATCTGGCCAAGAGTGTGACAGTCGAGTAGCTTTCAATGAGCGAATGAACGCTGTTACTGATAGACCTTCTTCAGCAAGCGTATCAGGGTCCGGCGCTCGTTCGCTGTCAGTTCAGATGCGACCTCGACTTCAAGCGCGGTGGCAGCCTTTTCAGCCCGCTGCATCAAGCTCATGCCCGCGACCGTGACGTGCAGGCCGTTGGCCCGTCCATCGTTGGGGTGGGGATGTTTTTCGATCAGGCCGCGCTTTTCCAGCGCATTGATCAGCGCCACCAGATTCGGCGGCAGGATGCCCAGCGTGCTGCACAACTGGCGTGAGGTGATGCCCGGGTTGTGCGCGATCAGCGAAGCTACCGAAAAGTCGACCGGGCGCAGGTCGAAAGGCGCCATGCGCTGCAAAAATGGTTCGATCACGGCCAGCGCGGCGCGGCGCGCGTTGTAGCCCACCAGGGTATCGATGTATTGGGTGTCTACCGCGTCAATGCTGGCTGCGGGATTGGGATGGGCAATGTACATGACGGGATCAGATCAAGAGAGCGCTTGGTCGATGATGGCAAGCCGCATGGCCCATTCCGGCATGATCCAGCGCTCCAGCGCGTTGGCGGGTGCCGTCCAGCGCTGTGAGCGGGCCGGCAGCGCCGCTGCGATCCGGGACCAGGCCCAGTCCACCAGCGTCAAGGCTACCAGCCGCATGAAATCTTCCGCCACCCAGTAGGCCAGGCTGTCATCCTGCGCGGCGGCCTGGCACAGGGGCTGCACCAGGTGCCCCACCCGGTCGATGCGCTGCAGCAGGCGGGCTGGCGCCGCTTGCCCCGGGTCGAGCTCGCCGCGCAGATCGTTCAGCCAGGCATGGAGTGCGCCGCCGCCATCGGGCAAGACCTTGCGCACCAGCAGGTCGATTGCCTGGATCTCGTTGCTGCCCTCGTAAATCATGGTCACGCGGGCATCACGCACATGCTGCTCGATGCCCGATTCGCGCACATAACCATGGCCGCCGAAGACCTGCAGGCATTCACTGGCGCCGTCAAAGGCCTGCCGCGTGAAGGTCGCCTTCAGCACTGGCGTGACCAGGCTGCACCAGCGCTGTGCTGCAGCGCGACGGGCCGGGTCCGGGTGCTGTTTCGCCATGTCGAGCTCGATCCCGGTGCGGTAAGCGATGACGCGTCCAGCGTCGATCCAGGCGCGCTGGCTGTCCAGGATGCGGCGGATCGCCGGGTGCCCGCCAATCAGGTCGGCCTGGCTGGGCGCCCCTGCGGCGCGCAACGCTGCAACACGCCCTGGCGCGCGCATCTGGCGGCGTTCCTGCGAATAGGCGTCGGCCTTCTGCCAGGCCGCTTCCAGCAGGCCGATGCCCTGCAGTGCCACGTGCAGTCGCGCCGAGTTCATCATGACGAACATGGCGGCCAGTCCGCGCCCGCTCTCGCCGATGAGCCATCCGGTGGCGGCGTCAAAGCGCATGACGCAGGTCGGACTGCCGTGCAAGCCCATCTTCTCCTCAATGCGCTCGCAGTGCACGGCGCTGTGCGAGCCATCGGGCAGTAACTTGGGGCACAGAAACAGCGACAGGCCCTTGGCGCCCGGCGCCGAGTTGGGCAAGCGCGCCAGCACCAGGTGCACGATGTTGTCGCAGAGGTCATGCTCGCCGCCGGAGATGAAGATCTTGCTGCCGCTGAGCTGGTAGCGGCCGTCGGGTTGCGCCAGCGCCCGCGTGCTGACCAGCCCCAGGTCGCTGCCGGCCTGCGGCTCGGTCAGGCACATGGTGGCCAGCCATTCGCCGCTGGCCAGCTTGGGCAGGTAGCGCGCCTTGAGTTCGTCGCTGCCGTGGTGCTTGATGCATTCGTAGGCGCCGTGCAGCAGATCGGGGGCCATGGTCCAGGCATGGTTGGCAGCGCTCAGCATCTCGAACAGCATGGCTTCCAGCACGCACGGCAGGCCCTGGCCGCCGTCCTCGGGCGCGGCCGCCAGGGCCGGCCAACCGGCTCTCCAGAACGCCTGATAGGCCTCAACAAAGCCGGGCGGCATGCTGACCTGTCCGTCCTTGAAGGTGGCGCCGACCTCGTCGCCGATCCGGTTCAGTGGCGCAATCACATCGGCCACAAATTTGCCCGCCTCCTCCAGCAATTGCGCGATCAGCCCGATGTCGAGTTCGCTGAACGGCGCCAGCGCCTGCAAGCTGCGCGGCCCTTGCAGCACCTGCGACAGCAGCAACACCATCTCATCGGTTCGGGGACGAAACAGCATCATGAATCAAACGCACAGCGCCTTGATGCGGTCCGGGTGGTCCGGTGGCTGTCGATCATCGGCCGCTGACACGCAGCACCAGCGCCATGGCGGAGTCGCCAGCGGCGCAGCCACCAAAGGCGCCAATGCCACCGCCACGCATGGCCAGTTCCTCGATCAACTCGATCACGCTGCGCAGTCCGGTCGGGCCTTGCGGATGTCCCCAGATCAGCGAGCAGCCATAGTTGTTCATCTTCTCCAGCGGGAAGCCGGTCTGCTGGGCAAACGCGATGTCGTTGACGGCAAACGGGTTGTGCGTCTTGACCGCGTCGACGTCCTTGATCGTGAGCCCGGCATTCTTCAGGGCTTCCTGCACGGCCGGCGCGACCGCCATTGGCATGTGGCCTTTTTCCACGCGCGACTGGCCAAAACCGAGCAACTCCACGACGATGCTTGGGTCAAGCGACACCTCGTGCGCCATTTCGCGCGTCGTGACAATGGCGCCAGCATTGCCGTCGGCCGGATGGGTTTGCGAGCCGAAAGTGACCGTGCCACCAGGCTTGACCGGTTTGAGGCGGGCCAGACCCTCGACGGTCGTGACGAAAATCCCGTCATCGCCGCTGAGGGTGCCGGTCTGCTTGCGAAAGCCCGAGTCGGTGATAGCCACATCGACCATGTAGCGGCGCTGAAAGGCGCGCTCGTCGGCCAACGACTGCTGGTATTGGGCATAGCGCGCCAGCGCGACTTCGTGCTGTTGCGCCGTGCTGACGCCGAATTTGGCGGCCACATTCTCGGCCGTGTCGAGCATCGCATTTTTTGCGTACGGGTCGAAGGCGAAGTTGTCCAGCACCCAGCGCTCCGTGATGCCGGTGCCGCCGGGGGCAGTGGGGTCAGGGTAGTAAACGATTGGGCCGTTGGAACAGCGGTCGGCGGTGATCAGCAGCGCGCACGTGGCCGAGCCGTCGGCCACTTGCGCTGCCGCCATCTGCAAGCCGCGCGCGCTGGTGGCGCAAGCTTGCTGCACGGTGGGGCCGGCCACGTTTTCGAGCCCCATCATGCCGGTGACATAGGGCAGGCCATAGAAACTGCCGAGCTGCGGATTGGTGATGCCGAGGATGCCCAGATCGATGTGATGCATCGGAAAGTGCTTTGCTTCCAGCGCCTGCTTGCCGACGTTGGCGGCCAGCCGCAAACTGTTGAGGTGAGCGATCGGCCCCTGCCACTTGGCAAAAGGGGTGGACCAGTAAAGGCCGTAAGGAATGAAGGCGCGAGTCATGGTGTTCTCCGGGGTTAGGGGTTTTAGGCAGCGGCTTGCTGGCGCAGCACGCGTTTGAGCAGTTTGCCGCTCGGGCTCTTCGGTAGCTCGGTGACAATATCAACCCGGGCCGGCACCTTGTAGGCGGCAATGTGTTCGCGGCAGTAGGCAATGATGTCAGCCGAGACCAGCGTGGCACCGGCTTTGAGTACCACAGCGACGACCACCTGTTCGCCTTGCGCGCCAGCAGGGATGCCATACACAGCTGCTTCCTGGACACCGGGCATTTTGTACAGGTACTGCTCGACTTCCGCCGGCCAGACTTTGAAGCCCGACACGTTGATCATGTCCTTGACACGGTCGGTGATGTAGACATAGCCATCGCTGTCCATGCGCCCCACATCACCGGTGTGCAGCCAGCCGCCGCGCAAGGCTGTTCTGGATTCGTCAGGGCGATTCCAATAGCCCTGCATGACACCTTCGCCCCGAATCACAATTTCACCTTGTTGACCATAAGGCATTTCGTGGTCGGATTCGTCGAAAATCTTCAATTCGAAGCCATCGATCGCACGTCCGACGGAACCGAATCGGTGTTCTTCGCTGTCGTTATAGCAGGAGAATGGCGAGCACTCCGTCAGGCCGTAGCCCTCGTACACCCGGCGCCCGAAGCGCTCAGTCCAACGGCGGGAAATTTCTTCCGGCATGGTGGCGGCGGCCGACATTTCGTAACGCAGGCTGCTCAGGTCATAGGCCGACAAATCCATGGCCAGCAGGGCGATGTAGATCGTGGGCACGGCGAAGAAGTGCGTGATGCGCTCATCGCCGATAGCACGCAGAACGACATCCGGCACAAAGCGCGGGAACAGCACGATGGTGGCGCCGGCCAGGATGGCAGCGTTCATGATGTAGTTCTGTCCGTAGACATGAAACAGAGGCAGGAAAGTAGCCAGGCGATCACCCGGCCGGTAGTCGGAATATTTGGCAAGCGGCGGCAGCGCGATATTGCTGTGGATGTTGTGCTGGGTCAGCGCCACGCCCTTGGGGAAGCCGGTGGTGCCCGAGGAGTAAAGCAGCGCGGCAATATCGCCGGGCAAACGCTGCACCGAGTCGAACCTATCGGTACCGCGCGCCAGTAGATCGCTCAGGGCCAGCCATCCTGTTGCTGGCGTTTTCTGATCAACGACGACGCGCAGACGCAAGGCGGCGCAGTCGTCGGCCACAAAACGCTTCAGCTCATCCATGGTAATGACCACGCTGGCGCCCGAGTCGTCAAGCAGGTAGCGCACTTCCTCGGTCTTCAGGATGGCATTGATGGTGACCGGGATCGCGCCGAGCTTCTGCGCCGCGTAATAGGCCACCGCGAATTCAGGGACGTTCGGTAAATACAGGGCGACACGGTCTGCGACCGCAACACCGAGTGTGCGCAGGCTGGAGGCAAGGCGGTTGGCGTCGCGGTTGAGTTGCCCGTAAGTGATGGAGCGGCCCTCGAAGCGGATCGCAATCTGATCCGGTGTTTGTGCCGCATGGCGCTCAAGATAGTCAGCGATATTCATGATTTATCTTCCTTTTGACGCGAGTTATGCAGATCATCCCTAGCTCCGCTTGCATCGATTATGGTTATAAAGCATAATCAATTAAAGGTAAAAAGGAGTCAATGTCTTAAGTGTTTACCCTTAGCCATGCACCCACCTGTGCCTGGTTTCGCCTAAGATCAATCACACAATATCTACAGGAGACAATCGCATGAAAACCAAAGCTATCTTTCTCGCCTTGACCAGTCTGGCACTGGGTGCCATGACAGCCCCGGTGCTGGCCGACATCACGGTCGGCGTCAGCGTTTCAGCCACCGGTCCGGCGGCTTCGCTGGGCATTCCGGAGAAAAATTCATTTGCCTTGCTGCCGGCCACCATCGCCGGCGAGAAAGTGCGCTATGTCGTTCTCGACGATGCCACCGACACCTCCACCGCGGTAAAGAATGCGCGCAAGATGACGTCCGAGGACAAGGTCGATGTGCTGGTGGCCGCCACAGCGACGCCGACCTCGATGGCCATCCTGGAAGTGGCGTTCGAGTCCAAGACGCCGCAGATTTCGATGGCACCGGTAGCGCCGGCCGAAGACAAGCGGCCCTGGATCTTCGTGACGCCACAGGGCTTCAATGTGATGGCTGCGGCCATCGTCGGTCACATGGCGGCCAATGGTGTGAAGACCGTGGGCTTCATCGGCTACGCCGACCCTTATGGCGAAGGCTGGCTGAAAGCGCTGCAAGCGGCTGCGGAGCCCAAGGGCATCAAGCTGACCGCGATCGAGCGCTACCAGCGCAATGACACTTCGGTGACCGGCCAGGCCTTGAAGATACTCGGCACGAATCCGGATGCGGTGTTGATCGCTGGCTCGGGCACACCGGCGGTGCTGCCGCAATCCACCCTGGTGGAGCGCGGCTACAAGGGACGCTACTACCAGACGCATGGCATCGCCAACCGCGACTTCCTGCGCGTTGGTGGCAAGGCCGTCGAGGGCACGATATTCCCGGTGGGTCCGATGCTGTTGGCGGAACAGCTTGCCGACAGTCATCCGTCCAAAAAACCGGCGCTCGAGTACATCAAACTTTACGAAGCGGCTCACGGCGCCAACTCACGCTCGACATTTGGCGGCCACGCCTGGGATGCCTATTTGCTGCTGACGCGCGCGATACCGGCGGCGCTGAAGAAAGCCAAACCCGGCACACCGGAATTTCGTCTCGCGCTGCGCGACGAGCTGGAAGCGGTCAAGGAATTGCCAGCCACCCATGGCGTCTATTCGATGAGCGCCAAGGACCACAACGGATTCGACAGCCGCGCCGTGGTCATGGCGACGATCGAGAACGGCGACTGGAAATTGCTGAAATAGCGTGACTGCCGGGGCACCTGCCCCGGAGCGAAATCGAGGCAGCCCATGGCATGTCGGTTGGGTGACAATCGCGTTATCTGATCTGGTCAAACCCCCTGTTGATCGGGTCGCCAACGAGCAACCGCCATCCAAGAGAAGGAAACCGCTGTGGGCACTTTGCAAACCCCGGACACCAGCGCGCAGTCAGCGCGGCATTTGGAGCCCCATATGCTGGTGCGCCGTACGCTGGCGCTGGTGCTCTCCGGGGGGCGCGGCTCGCGTCTGAAACAGCTGACCGACACCCGCGCCAAGCCGGCGGTCTACTTTGGCGGCAAGTTCCGCATCATTGACTTTGCGCTGTCCAATTGCGTGAATTCCGGTATCCGCCGTATTGGCGTCATTACCCAGTACAAGTCGCACTCGCTGTTGCGCCATTTGCAGCGCGGCTGGAGTTTCCTGCGCGCCGAGCTCAATGAAATGGTGGACCTGATGCCGGCCCAGCAGCGTATCGATGAAGAACATTGGTACCGCGGTACGGCCGACGCCATCTATCAGAACCTGGACATCATCCAGTCCAGCAAGCCGGAGTACGTGGTGGTACTGGCCGGGGATCACGTCTACAAGATGGACTATTCGCTGATGCTCAGGGACCATGTGGCAAGCGGCCTGGGCTGCACCGTGGGTTGCATCGAAGTGCCGCGCGAAGAAGCATCGGCCTTTGGGGTGATGGCGATAGACGACAAGAGAAAAATCACCGAGTTCGTTGAAAAACCTGCCAATCCACCGACCCTGCCCGGCAATGACGCTCTGTCTCTGGCCAGCATGGGAATCTATGTCTTTAATGCCCAATACCTGTACCAGGTGCTGGAAGACGAACTGGCCAACCCGCATTCCAGTCACGATTTTGGCAAGGACGTCATTCCCCGCGTGGTGCGCGAAGGCCAGGCGATGGCGCATCCCTTCTCCCGGTCCTGTGTCTCGACCACGCCAGAGGCCAAGCCGTACTGGCGTGACGTCGGTACCATCGACGCATTTTGGGCTGCCAATCTGGACCTGGCTTCGGTCACACCCGAGCTCGACATCTACGACACCAACTGGCCGATCTGGACCTACCAGCGGCAATTGCCACCGGCCAAATTTGTGCAGGACGCAGACGGCAAGCACGGGCAGGCGATCAACACCATGGTCTCGGGCGGTTGCATTGTGTCGGGCTCGGTGGTCAGTAATTCCGTTTTGTTTTCCAGTGTGCGGGTGCATTCCTATTGCGTCATCGACCAGGCCGTCTTGTTGCCCGACGTGACGATCGGGCGCGAGTGCCGGCTGAGAAAGGTTGTGGTCGACCGTGGCTGCACGCTGCCCATTGGCCTGGTCATTGGCGAAGACCCTTTGCTGGATGCACAGCGATTTGAGCGCACTGAAGAGGGGGTGGTGCTGGTGACGCGTGACATGCTCAAGCGCCTGGCCGCTGCGCCAACCAGCTGAAAGCCTTCAGCATGCGAATCCTGCAGGTCAGCGCCGAAATCTTTCCCCTGCTCAAAACCGGGGGGCTGGCCGACATTGCCGGGGCCTTACCGGCAGCCTTGCAGGAGGCTGGCTGTGATGTGCGGGTGCTGCTGCCCGGACTGCCCGCCATTCGAGCCGCTCTGCAGGAGGAAGCGATCGTCGGAAGATTCCTGACGCCCTGGGGCGAGTTGGTAGCCATTGCCGGCGGCGTGCTGCCGACACTGTCCAGCGGCAAGCAGCCAATTCGGGCCTACGTGCTGCTGGCTCCTGGCTTGTTCGATCGGCCCGGCAACCCCTACGAAGACGCTGACAAGCGACCCTATGCCGACAACCATCGCCGCTTCGCTGCGTTGGGCTGGGGAGCGGCGCATCTGGCGCATGGAACCGACCGTCTTTGGCAGCCCCAACTGGTGCACAGCCACGACTGGCATGCTGCGCTGGCAGTGGCCTGTCTGGCCTTGTGGCCGGACGCGAAGGCACCCCGGGTACCCAGCGTTTACACCGTGCACAACCTGGCCTACCAGGGCGTTTTTGGCGCTGAATGCTTCGTTGATTTGGGACTTCCGGCGCACGCCTTCAACATCGATGGCATCGAGTTTCACGGCCAGTTGTCGTTCATGAAAGCCGGACTTTTCTACGCCAACCGCATTACCACCGTCAGCCCCAGTTATGCGCGGGAAATCCAGACCGCCGAGCAGGGCTGCGGACTGGATGGCTTGCTGCGAGCAAGATCGACGCACCTGAGCGGCATCCTGAACGCGGTCGATGGCCGGGTCTGGAATCCGGCCACCGACCCTCTGATCGCTCACCGCTTCGACCTTCTACACCTGGCCGGAAAGGCGCTCAACAAGGCACAGTTGCAAGCCGAAGCAGGCTTGCAGGTCAGCGCCGACGCGCTGCTGTTCACCGTGGTGAGCCGGCTGAGCGAACAAAAAGGACTGCCGCTGGTGCTGGCTGGCGTGGATGAAATCATCGCTGATGGTGGTCAACTGCTGCTGCTGGGCAGTGGCGATGCGGCGCTGGAGGCGGCCTTTGCAGAGCAGGCACAAATCCACAAGGGCCAGGTGGCGGTGCGCCTGGGATATGACGAGACGTTTGCGCACCGCATCTTTGCCGGCAGCGATGTCACGTTGGTGCCCTCGCGCTTCGAGCCTTGTGGCCTGACGCAGATGTATGGCCTGAAATACGGCAGCCTGCCGCTGGTGCGGCGTGTTGGCGGCCTGGCCGATACGGTGGTCGATGTCGACTTTGAAACGCTGGATACGGCAACGGCCACCGGTTTTGTTTTCGATGCCTTCACCGACATCGCCTATCGCCAGGCTGTCAGGCGGGCCTTCGTGCTGTACCGGAGTCCTGCAGAATGGAGCCGCGTGCGTCACACCGGGATGCGCCAGATCTTTGACTGGTCAGGTGCCGCACGGCAATACGCTGCCTTGTATCGAAGCCTGTTGTGAAGCTGTGAAGCGGTGCTCTGCCAGAGCGCTCCACCACTTCGAGCGGCTAACCCCAAGTTAACTTGCAACCATCCCAAGCCTAAAATGCAGACACCCACTTCGGCACCGAGCTTCAACGCTGCGCCGCGCCAAACAAACATATCAGTCAAAGGTCAACCATGTCGCTGGATTCCCTGTTCCTCCCGTTTCAATTCAAAAGCCTGAAACTGCCCAACCGGATCGTCATGGCGCCGATGACGCGCGCTTTTTCACCCGGCGGTGTGCCTACCACCAAGGTAGCCGAGTACTACCAGCGCCGCGCCGCAGCGGCGGTCGGCCTGATCATTTCCGAAGGGACGGTGGTGAATCGTCCGGCGTCCTCCAACGATCCCAATGTGCCGCGTTTTTGGGGCGAGGACGCGCTGGGCGGCTGGAAGCGGGTCATCGATCAGGTGCACCAGGTCGGCGGTGTCATGGCGCCGCAGCTCTGGCACATGGGGGCGGTGCGCAATCGCCGTACCGATTGGGTGCCGGCGGCACCGTTTGAAGGTCCGTCCGGACTGTCTTCGCCCGGCAAGGCATTGGGCGAGGCCATGACTGATGCGGCAATTGCCGACACCATTGCCGCTTTTGCCCGCGCCGCCGCCGATGCCAGGAAGCTGGGCTTCGACGCGGTCGAATTGCACGGTGCGCACGGTTACCTGATTGACCAGTTTTTCTGGGACGGCACCAATCAGCGCAGCGACGCTTATGGCGGCGCCACGCTGCTGCAGCGCGGCCGGTTCGCGGCCGAGATTCTGCGCGCGGTGCGCGCGGCGGTCGGCCCTGACTATCCGGTGATCATTCGCCTTTCGCAGTGGAAGCTGCAGGACTATGCCGTCAAGATGGCCAAAACGCCGCAGGAAATGGAAGCCTGGCTGCGCCTGCTGGCGGACGCTGGCGCCGATATTTTCCATTGCTCACAGCGGCGTTTCTGGGAGCCGGAATTTGACGGCTCTGATCTGAATTTTGCTGGCTGGGCCAAGAAGCTGACCGGCAAGCCAACCATCACAGTCGGATCGGTCGGACTCAGCGGCGAGTTCATCGCGGCCTTCGGCGGCGAGAGCTCCAAGCCGGCGTCACTCGACGAGTTGCTGCGCCGGCTCGACCGTGGCGATTTTGATCTGGTTGCTGTCGGACGCGCACTGATCCCCGACCCCGAGTGGGTGCTCAAAGTACGCGATGGTCGACACTCTGAACTGATGGACTTCTCGCCGGCATCGCTCGGCACCCTGTTCTGAATTGATCCTTCGACGCGATGGAACCAGTTATCGCCTTTGCGCAACAAGACTTTGCACTCATCAGCGATCTGATCGGCCAGCACGCACTGGCCGCACCGCGCCGTGCGGCGTTGATCGAAGGGCCGCATTCGCTTGACTATGGGGCGCTGGACGTCCTGATGGACCGCATTGCAGCGGCCCTGCAGCGTGACGGACTCAAGGCCGGTGATGCGATTGCCATCTGCGCCGCGATGTCGATCGAGTATGCCGCCGTCTTTCTGGGTGCCTCGCGCGTCGGCGTCGTCGTGGCGCCGCTGGCACCGGGCTCCACGCCGGCCAGCCTGGCCGGCATGATCTCCGATGCGCAGGCACGGACGCTGTTCGTGGACGCCGGCACGGCTGAACTGGTCAGCCTTGCCGGTAGCGGCGCCATGGCGCGCGTCACGCTCGATGGCTCGCCAGCAGGGCCTGCCTTGAATGACTGGCTGGCCCGACGCGCTGGTTGAGTTTTACGGCATGACCGAGGGCGGCGGCACCTGTATTCTGGAAGCTCATTTGAACCCGACCAAACTGCACACCGTGGGGCAACCGGCGGAGGGCCATGACATGCGCCTGATTGACGACAACGGGGTCGAAGTACCGGCCGGCGAGGCCGGTGAAGTGGTCGGACATTCTGCCGGCATGATGCTCGGCTACCACCGCCAGCCAGGCAAGACGCGAGAGGCCGAGTGGTTCGACCCGATCGGCAAACGCTTTATTCGCACTGGTGACATCGGCCGCTTTGATCATCTCAGGCGGCTTCAACATTTATCCGAGCGATCTGGAGGCGGTGCTGCGCGAACACGCGGCGGTGGCAGAAGCGGCGGTGGTGGGTGTGCCCTCAGCGCAATGGGGCGAGACACCCGTCGCCTTCGTCGTCGGCAAGCCGGGGGCGACGCTGGAAACCGATGAGCTATTGCAATGGGTCAATCAGCGCGTCGGCAAAACGCAGCGACTGGCGGCATTGAATTTGCTGGCCGAACTGCCGCGCAGCGCGATTGACAAAGTCCTCAAACGTGAGCTGCGCGATACATTGGCACTTGGACAGAGGAACGAATCCCTGTAGGTCGGGAATGCAATATAGTTGACTGATCGATACCCAATCTACCCGCCCATGACTGAGCCGCTGCTGCGCGTCACCAACTTGCACAAATCGTTTGGCTCTCGCCACGCGGTGGATGCGGTGTCTTTCAATCTGGCCAAGGGGCAAACGCTGGGGCTGATTGGCCCCAATGGCGCCGGCAAATCGACCACCGTCAGCATGATCTGCGGCCTGCTCAAACCGGATCAGGGCGAGGTTCGGCTGGACGGTCAACTGCTGGCCCAAGGTAACAACGCCGCCAAGAAAATGATCGGTCTGGTGCCGCAGGATCTGGCCTTGTATGAGGATCTCTCGGCACGCGAGAACCTTAGGATCTTTGGCGCACTGTACGGCATGAAGGGGGCTGCGCTCAAGAAGCGCTGCGCCGAGGTGATGGAACTGGTGCAACTCAGTGATCGCCTGCACGACAAACCGGCGACCTTCTCTGGCGGCATGAAACGGCGTTTGAACATTGCCGCGGCGCTGCTGCACGATCCCCAGTTGCTGATTCTGGACGAGCCCACGGTGGGCGTCGATCCGCAAAGCCGTAACGCCATCTTCGATAGTCTGGAGGCGCTCAAGCGCCAGGGACGCTCACTGATTTACACCAGTCACTACATGGAAGAGGTTGAGCGCCTGGGCGACCAGATCGTCATCATCGACCAGGGCAAGGTGATTGCGGACGAAACACCTGCCGCCCTGTATCGGCGGCTGCCAGCACGAGCCGCCTTGCATGTGACGCTGGCCGAGCCGCTGCCAGCGGACACGCTAGAAAAGTTGCGGCAGCAAACAGGTGTCGCCGATGTCACGCTGACCGGTCTGGAACTCGATGTCGCCCTGGGTGCGCCCGAGCAGGCCCTTGCCGTTTCGGCCTGGCTGTCGGCACAAGGCTGTCGCGCCCTGCAGTTCGCCACCGCACGGACCAGCCTGGAAGCCATTTTTCTGACCCTCACTGGTCGCTCGTTGCGTGATGAGTAATACCATACAGAGACTCTACCCATGACCGCCCTGATTGCGCTGATTCGCAAAGACTTGTTGCTGTTCGTGGGCGACCGCCGCGCGCTGCTGCTGAACCTGCTGATGCCGATCGTGCTGGGCGCCTTTTTCGGCTATCTGTTTGGCGGCTCAGGCGCTCCCAGTGACCACAAAATCGAGATCGCCGTGGTGTCGCTGGACAACAGCGCGACGGCCCGCAAGATCGTTGCGGGTCTGCAATCTGACACAGCGTTGAAAGTTATCGAGATGCCGGTCACCCAGGCGAAGGAAAAAGTGCTCTCCGGCAAGCTCAATGCGGCCATCGTGATCCCTGTCGGGTTCGGCGAGGCCGCAGGCGCGGCGCTCTTTGGAGGGCGCAGCAAGCCTGAAATAGAGGTCTTCTACGATCCGTCTCAATCGGCCGTGCTGGCCATGGTCAAAGGTATGCTGACTCAGCACGTGATGAACCAAGTCAGCGCCGAAATGTTCAGCGGGACTGGCGGTCAGCGCATGATTGACGACAGCATTGCCCAGTTGGAACAGCAGGCAGCCAGCGACCCGCAGGCAGCTCAGATGCGCGAGTTTCTGCTCAGCGTGCGCAAGTTTCAGGGGCGCACTGCCGCATCTCCCCAAGCGGGGGCTAGCGCTGCAAGCGCTGCCGGAGGCGGACTGTCCATGCCCTTTGTTACCAAAGACCAGCCAATGAGCTCCGGCCCCAAATACAACGGCTATGCCCACGCCTTTGCCGGCATGGCAGTACAGTTCATTTTGTTCATGGGAATCGATGCCGGCATCGGTATTTTGCTGGCACGCCGTCAGGGCTTGTGGAATCGCCTGCTGGCCTCGCCGATCACCCTTCACACGGTGCTGGCGGCGCGCGGCGCCTCGGCTGCCCTCATCGCTTTTGTACTTTTGCTCTTCATCTTCATGGCGGCCGCCCTGTTCTTTCAGGTCCGGGTCGCCGGCAGCATGCTGGGTTTTCTCGGCGTCGGTCTGTGCTTCGCGCTGGTGACTGCCACGTTCGGTTTGTTGATCGCCGCCTTTGGCAAGACGCCAGAAGCAGCGCGCGGCATTGCCACCTTTGGCACGCTGATCATGGTGATGCTCGGCGGCGCCTGGGTGCCTTCCTTCCTGTTCCCGCAATGGCTGCAAAGCCTGACGCTGGCGGTGCCCACGCGCTGGGCGGTGGACGGACTCGATGCCATGACCTGGCGCGGCCTGGGTCTGGAGGCGGCGCTGCCCGCAATGGCCGTGCAGCTTGGCTTTGCGCTGTTGTTCGGCCTGCTGGCTTTATGGAAATTTGGCCGCGACGGTGGGGGCACCAGGGCTTGAGTGAACGGTAATCAACGTCGGTCTGGCTCCGCAAGCCGATATTGATCAAGGCACAATGCGCGAAGGGAAACAAATTCAAATTCGCAATGGCTCGCATCTTTGACAATATCGACCAAGACTTGCTGTCGGCGCTGCGCGCCACGATGCTGGTCTCCAAAAGGTCGGATTTTTGTGTCGGCTATTTGAACCTCCGTGGCTGGCAGGCCATTGATGACTTGATTGCTCCCTGGGACCCCGCCAAGGGTCAGGTGTCCCGCGTTTTGGTCGGCATGCAACGCCCACCGCATGAAGAAATCCGCGAGCTGTACCGTCAGACCGACGAATCAGGCTTGATCGACAACGCCACTGCCAGCCGCCTTAAAACCCAGTTTGCGGCCCACTTGCGCGAGCAAATTACCTTAGGCATTCCGACCGGGAAAGACGAAGCCGGTCTGCGTCGCCTGGCTCGGCAGTTGCGCGCCGGGCAGGTGGTGGTCAAGCTCTTTTTGCCTTATCCCCTGCACGCCAAGCTCTACCTGCTGTTCCGCGATGATGTAAACAACCCCATTACGGGCTTTGTCGGCAGCAGCAACCTGACGCTGTCTGGATTGTCACGCCAGGGCGAGTTGAATGTCGATGTGCTGGACCATCAGGCAACAGAAAAGCTCTCCAAATGGTTTGACGCACGTTGGGGCGACCGTTGGGCTCTCGATGTGTCTGCTGAGCTTGCAGCCATCATCGAGACCAGTTGGGCGCGCGAAGACGCCATTCCTCCGAACCATATTTATCTCAACATCGCTTACCACCTGAGTACCGAGGCGCGTGCTGGTTTGAGCCAGTTCCGCCTACCCGCACGGTTCGAGCAAGAGCTGTTTGAGTTTCAGAAGAGCGCTGTGAAGATTGCCGCCCGGCATCTGCATCGCCGTGGCGGTGTGATGATTGGCGATGTGGTGGGTTTGGGCAAGACCATCATGGGCACCGCATTGGCTCGCATGTTTGAAGATGACCTGGGCTATGAAACCCTCATCATCTGCCCCAAGAACCTGGAGCCGATGTGGGAGCATTACCGCAAAGAATACGGCTTGCGCGGCATGGTGTTGCCGATATCAACGGCCATCAAGAAGCTGCCCGACCTGAAGCGCTACCGCCTGGTGCTGGTGGACGAAAGCCACAACCTGCGCAACCGCGAAGGCCGCCGCTACAAAGCCATTGCCGACTACATCAAAAGCTGCGACGCCAAGGTGATCTTGCTCACAGCCACGCCGTACAACAAGACCAAGACCGACCTGTCCGCGCAACTGCGCCTGTTCATTGACGAGAAGGCCAACATCGGCATCCGCCCCGAGCGCTTCATGCGCAAGACGGGCATGAGCGAGGCTGAGTTTGAGCGCAAACACCAGTGCCGCGTCAACTCCATTCTGGCAATTGAAAAGAGCGACGAGTTTGACGACTGGCGTGAGTTGATTCGCCTGTACATGGTGC
The DNA here is from genome assembly GCA_038208175.1 of Burkholderiales bacterium. Lineage (GTDB taxonomy): Bacteria > Pseudomonadota > Gammaproteobacteria > Burkholderiales > Burkholderiaceae_C > Rhodoferax. Next base: position 2,065 of record JBBQZA010000001.1, on the reverse strand, counting down.
GCCGTACCCGCAGCTTCATCATCCAGCATTACACCGAGGCCGATAAACAAGGTCGGCGTTTCATCGCCGGCAAAGACGGTGAGAAGCGCTACTTTCCGGTGCGCAAACCGCTGTCGCTCACCTTCCCGGTGGACGAGACCGACCTCACCGACCGTTACGCGCGGCTGTATTCGCCTGCCGTGGTGGACCAGATCAACGCGCTGCATGTGCCACGCTATGGTTTGGGTTTGTACTTGGACCCACAAGCCGAAAAGGCGGCCACGCCTGCCGAGCGCAAGCAGATTGAAAACCTGGGTCGCGCCGGCAAGCGTCTGATGGGCTTTTGCCGCACCAATCTGTTCAAGCGCCTGGAGTCCAGCGGCTTCTCATTTTTGCAGTCAATTGACAGGCACATTCTGCGCAACCAAATCTATTTGTATGCCATTGAGAATGGGCTTAACCTGCCGGTCGGTGTATTGGATGCTGGCTTGCTCGACCTGGAACGGGTCGATGAAGATGTCGATGGCGTTGAAGGCGACCCGGAGGACTTGCTGGACGGTTTGGTTAGCGCGGTGCCCGAGGAAGGTGGCGCCCCAGATGGTTTGGCTCGCGCCAAGGTGGTGTATCAGCAGTACGCCACCGAGTACAAAAGCCGCTTCAAATGGCTTCGCCCATCACTGTTCAAAGCCAAATTGGCCGAAGACCTGGCACAAGACACGCAGTCACTGACCGAGTTGCTGCGTAGTCAGGGCATCTGGGAACCAGCCCTCGACCACAAATGGCAGGCATTGCGGACGTTGATTGCACAGACCCACAGTAAAGACAAAGTCCTCGTCTTCACCCAGTTTGCGGACACGGCACGGTATCTCGCACGAGAAGCGCGCAAGGCCGGCGTCAGCCATGTGGAAGTCGCAACCGGCGCCAGCGCCGACCCTTACTCCCTGGCCTGCCGCTTCTCACCCAAGTCCAACCACAAAGTCGTGACCAAGGCGGACGAAGTTCGCGTGCTGATTTGTACCGACGTTCTCTCCGAAGGTCAAAACCTGCAGGACAGCAGTGTTGTTGTCAACTTTGATCTGCCCTGGGCCATCATCCGCCTGATTCAGCGCGCCGGTCGGGTCGATCGCATTGGTCAGCGTGCTGAAGAAATTCACTGCTATTCATTTTTGCCAGCCGATGGTGTGGAGCAACTCATTCAACTGCGTGAGCGAATCCGCCAGCGTCTGCAGGAAAACGCCGAAGTGGTGGGCACTGACGAATCATTCTTTGAAGATGAAGAGGCCAACACGATTCGTGACCTGTACACCGAACGACAAGGCGTACTGGACGACAACGATGATGAAGTGGACCTGGCCTCTTACGCCTGGCAGGTTTGGAAGCAGGCTACGCAAGACAACCCGGAACTGGCCCGTGCCGTTGAATCGCTGCCGCCGGTGGTTTACTCTGCCAAGGCTTTCGAGTTGGATGACAGTCGTTTTCCAATGCTGGGGTTGGATGCCGCCAGCGGCGGCGCGCTGGTCTATGTCAAATCACCAGAAGGCAACGACCACCTCGCGTGGGTCGGCGCCAATGGCAAGACCGTGACCGAATCCCAATTCACCGTGCTGCGTGCTGCGGAATGCGAGCCCGACACGCCTGCCGTGCCCCGGCTGGACCAGCACCACGAGCTGGTGGCGCATGGCTTGCAACTGGCCGTCAGTCAGGACAAGGCTGTTGGTGGTGGGCTGGGGCGCCCCAGCAGCCCGCGCCGCCGCGCTTACGAGCGGCTCAAGACCTATGCCACCGACCAGATGAAAACCCTGTTCCGCGACGAAGAGCTGGAGCGCGCGCTGGACGACGTGTACCAACGTCCGCTCTTGGAAACAGCGGCCGACCTGCTCAACCGCCTGATGCGTAGCGGCGTGAACGATGAAGAGCTGGGCAACGCCGTCAAATCGCTGCGCGAGGACGGTCGCCTGACCTATGCCGAAGACACCGCCGCCCTGCGCGAGCCGCGCGTGGTGTGTTCCATGGGGCTCATTGCTGGATCAATAACGAACAATTAACGACATAGTTAACAACATTAAGATTTATACAGTCCATTGAT